>NZ_JBITCU010000052.1:0-30173 GCF_044453545.1 Streptomyces sp. NPDC051664
CGGAGACAGGAGCGCAGGGCCCCGGCGGTGAGCCGGGGAGCGCGCGACGAGCGGAGCGAGGAGCCTTGATGAGGTAGAGAAACCTGTAACAGCTCGGCCGCTAGAAGGCGGTCACCATGATCTTCCGACCGTCTTGGGAGTGCACATGGAGCGAGGATCCATCGAGCCATCGACCGACTCGAAGCCCTCGTCCGCAACCGGCTCAAGCGCCTGCAGTAGCTGGCACCGGCCTGACCCTCGACGATCCAGCATCAGTCCGGAGTGCAGTCGTTCGTCTGCGTAGCATGTGCCGGATGAGGACTTGGGGTCAGACCCTGACGGAGAGATACCTGGCGGTCGAACGCGTAGCGGGAGCCGGCCGGCCACGGACCCGCCTGCAGAAGTGGGTGTCTCGGCATCCCGTACGCCTTGGTGTCTACATCGCTGTTCCCGTGACCATCGGAGGCCTGTTGGTAGCCGAGAAACCCGGATCGGTGGTGGTTGTACTCATCGCCGGGCCGGTGTTCGGGGCCATTTACTCCCTGATGGCCATCATGGACCGGGTCCTTCGAAGCCGCATCAGGCGGCGTATGGGACTCGATAGCGACGACTGATTCAGACGCTGACGAGCCGAAGGCAGTAGTGATTGCCCTGGTGCCGAACTTCTCAGCCAGACGGCTGGTCGGTGGTGAGGAGCCGACTCGTGAAGCCTTCTCGACACAACCGCTCGTACGCCTCCATCACGTCATCCGGCACCGGCTGCCTGATCATGAATCCTTGGTCCGGGTAGATCAGCAATCGATGTAGTGCACCTACAAGCATGTCGATCACCAAGCGAGCGTCCCGGATGGAGTCGACGTATTCGTCGAGCGTCATCGGAGTGGACGCGCTGACGATCTCAACCTCGGGCCACGATTTACGCGCCGTGGCGTACGCCCGCCTCTCCTCGTATGGCTTGCTGATCAGGAGAGCGGACGATACATCGACCCCAGCCTCTTCGAGCAAGCTCCTGGAGAAGCGGATGTTCTCACCGGTGTTGCGAGCACGCGGCTCAACGAGCACGGCCGACGAAGGGACGCCAAGTTCAAGCGCCCGCTCTCGGTAGTGGACAGCTTCACCGCGTGGCATGCGTTCCCGCGTCGTGGGGCTAGTCGCACCGGTGAACACAAGCAGTGGAGCCATGCCGCGCTTATATAGGTCTACCGCCGTATCGGCCACACCTAGGTCATGGCTGCCTAGCCCGATGGCAACCGAGCACGGCCGGGCCGAGTGGCCCATCTGGTGGTAGTCCCACAGGCGTCGCGTGTCTGCCCATGCTTGTGCTGAGATCATTACTGCTCTTTCCTGTCCTTCGCAGAGTCTGGGACCTTGAAGTCGTATTCCCAGGCAAAGCGCGACGCTGCGTGCACGCCGATGGCGAATTCAACCACTGTGTCCGCGGCTGTGTACGTCGTCCGATGCAGCTCGACGACTGGTTCGCCTGGTGGCAGTTGCAGGAGCTTCACTTCGTCCAGTGTGGCGGCACGGGCGAAGATCTCCTCCTTCATGTGGTCGATCTCGTAACCGGCGTCGTACAGCACGCGGAATCCGCCGCCGCGACCGGCCGGCCCCGGTGTGGGGTCCACTAGCCGCGTGCCCTCAACGTGTTCGGGTCGGTAGTAGCTGGTCAGGGTGTGCGTCGGCTGCTCGCCCTCCTTCACCAGTCGCGCGCGGGCATACACCTCTGCTCCCACAGGTAGATCATGCGCGGCCGCCACCTCGGGTGGGGCTTCAACGAGACTGACTGTCTGGGTCTGCTCATTCCGGCGATAGGCACGTCCGGAGGCCACACGGTCCGCGATGAACGCCACCTCGTCGCTGTCCCGCCACTTGGCTTTGTCGTACCGGGCAATGCCGAGCCGCTTGAGCGGAACGTGTTGCCGCACGACGGTGCCATGGCCCCGCGATGAGGTGACCAGACCTTCGGCTTCAAGAGCCTTATAGGCAGCGTGGACAGTGGACTTGGAGCCCTCGCCCGCTTCGACAAGCTCTCTGATGTGCGGAAGTTGCTGGCCCGGAGCGTATTCGCCGCTCTTGATCTGTTCGGCCAGCTTGTCTGCCAGCTCTCGCCACTTGGGCGCCATGACGAACCCCTCTCGACAAGTCCAGTCAAACACAGTCCCAGGACTGTTGACAGTCCCAGGACTGCATGCCACTGTCTTTCTAGGAGCTCGCAGTCCTGGGACTGTGAAACCGGAAGGGCCTTCTTTGGGCTGCTCCGACGTCAACACAGGGAGTCAGTAATGCCGTCGTTCAAGATCGATGTCTCGACCGCTGTCGTGTTCGTGGCGACGCCCCCGACCCCGAAGCTCGTGAGTAAGCAGACCGGTGAGATCGCGATCGACCGGGAGACCGGTGCGCCGCTCTCGACGGTGGGCCTGCTGATCTCGGACGAGGGTGAGGGGAACCTGTACCAGGTGACCGTGCCCAACACCGGTATCCCCGAGGGCCTTGCTCCGGGTACGCCGGTCTCGGTGATCGGCCTCAAGGCTCGTGACTGGGAGAACACCTTCAACGGCCAGACCCGGCACGGGATCTCCTTCCGTGCGGTAGCAATCACGCCGGGAGTCTGACGTGTCGGACCTCGCCACGGTGATCGAAGCAACGGGGGCCTTAGCCGCCGCCGGCGGCCTCGGCTATGCGAAGGTACGCGCTCCTCGCGTGTTCTGGTCGCTGGTCGGCCTGCCGGTCGCCCGGGTCCGCTTCTCGATCACCTACCGGTCCACGATGGACGTGTGCGGGCTGACGGTTCAGCCGTCCCGCCTGCGGGCGTTCATGGTCCGCAACGTGGCCCGCCGCCAGGACGTGCAGCCGGTCCCGCCGAAAGTCCGCCGAGTCCGCGGCTCCTCCACCGGGATGCGGGTCACGCTCCGGCTCCCGGCCGGTCTGGAGCCTGCCGACGTGGCCGCGGCTTCGGAGCGTCTGCGGCACGCCTGGGGCGTTCACTCCGTGCACGTCAGGGAGATCAAGCCGGGTTTCGTCGAGCTGCGGATGACGGGCTACGACGTTCTGCGGCGGGTGAAGATGCCGCGCCGGCTGCCGCGCAAGCTGATGTCGGGCCCGATGGTGGTGCCGGTGGCTCTGCGGGAGGACGGCAGCGCGTTCGTCCGCGACTACCAGAAGATCCCGCACGCCCTGACGCTCGGGGCGAATCAGTCGGGCAAGTCGATGTATCAGCGCAACCTCATCGCCGGGCTGGCGAAACTGCCGGTCGGCCTGGTGGGCATCGACTGCAAGCGCGGCGTGGAACAGCGCGGATACGCGCCTCGGCTCTCCGCTCTCGCGGTCACCCCGGATGAAGCATCCCGCCTGCTGGAAGCGCTAGTCGGTGAGATGGAAGCCCGCTTCGACCTGCTGAGCGAACACGGCGCCACGGACCTGTGGAACCTGCCCGCGAAGGTCCGTCCGGTGCCGCTCGTGGTCCTGGTGGACGAGGTAGCGGAACTGTTCCTCACCGCCGCGAAGAAGGACGAGGAACGCCGCGACCGCATGGTGACGCACATGATCCGCCTGGCACAGATGGCCCGCGCGATCGGCATCTACCTGGAAGTCTGCGGACAGCGCTTCGGCTCCGACCTCGGCAAGGGCGCCACCATGCTCCGCGCTCAGCTCACCGGCCGTGTCGTGCACCGCGTCAACGACAAGCAGACCGCAGACATGGGCCTGGGCGACATCGCCCCCGAAGCGGTCTTCGCCGCCACCACCATCGCGCCGGACCGCCCCGGTGTGGCCGTAGCCGGCGACTCCTCCGGCGGCTGGTCTCGCATCCGCACCCCGGAAATGCCCCCGGTCCAGGCCGTGGCCGTCTGTCGCGAGTACGCGCACCTGACCCCACACATTCCGGCCCTGGCACCGTTCCGGCCGCTCGTTCCCGCCGACCCTGCCCCGGCCGCAACTGGGCCGCTGGTCAAGCCGGTTCCGGTCACCGAGTAACACCCGCCCCACCCTCCGGTCGGCGTGACCGCCTCGCGCCAGGTCCCTACCCCGCCCATGCCCGGAACCGAAAGGACGCACCGCCATGGCCACCAAGAGGACCACCCGAGGAAGGCTTCGGCACCGGATGAGCCGGTGAAGTGCCGGCCCTGCGGGGGCACTGGCACCGTCGCCGCCACGGTCCGTGTCGGCCGCAAGCGTCGCCCGGTCGGACAGCAGGACGGCCTCTGCCTGAACTGCTTCGGCACCGGCACCGATCCCGAGTCCTGACCCCTCGCCCCGGCGCCGGGCGGTCGACCAAAGCATCCCGCCCGGCACCGGCCCACCCCACGAAAGGGAGGTGATCCCGATGTCCCGCACCATCCGCCTCGACGCCGTACTGATCCAGGCAGTCATCGCCGGCGCACTGTCCTTCTCCCACCTGCACGACCTGGCAGAAGCAGCCGGACAGGACGGCTGGAAGGCATGGGCCTACCCGATCAGCGTGGATCTGCTGCTCGTCGCCGCCTGGCGCCGCATGCGCACCCACGCGGACAACCGCGCCGCCTGGAGCTGGTTCGTGATCGCCCTGGCCGCGTCCCTCGGCGCGAACATCGCCACCGCCGGACTCCTCGACCTGGGCAACGTGCCGGCCTGGCTGCGCATCCTCGTCGCCGGCTGGCCCGCCCTCGCCTTCCTCGGCGGAACCCTCCTCGCCCACACCCCGACCGCCGCGCCGGCCGAACCCGAACCAGCCCCGGCCCCTGTGCCGCTGGCTGATCCGACACCCGAACCGGCCCCGGACGTCACGGTGGAGCGCGCCCCCGAGCCCGCCCCGGAACTACCGCCCGCCCCGGCCGTGGCCGTCCCTCCGGCCTTGCTCGATCACGCCCGCAAGGTCGCCGACACCCACCACGCCACCACCGGCGCCCGGATCGACTCGGCCACCCTGCGCACCCGGCTCGGGGTTCCCGGTCCGCTCGCCGACGCCATCGCCGCCCAACTCGCCTGAGCAGAAAGGAAGGTCATCGAATGCCGCGTCCGAACCGCTTCACCGACGTGATCCGCATCGGTCCCGTGCAGGTCGGCACGCACTACGACGGCCGGGGCCGCACCAAGCACACCGCCGCCTGTACCGCCCCGGGCTGCAATTTCTCCACGGACTACCTCAACCGGTCCGCCGCCGAACTCGCCGCCCGCACCCACCGCTGCAACCCCTGAGAGGAGAACCGCCCATGTTCACCCCCAAGTACCCGACCCCGGACACCGCCCCCATCGCAGGCACGTCCCTCGTGCTACCGCCCGCCGCCCTCGCACACCCGCCGGCCTGCGACTGCAACCACACGCCCGTCCCCGCTGCCGCCTCGGCTCCAGCGTCCGTACCGGCGCCTCGGTCCGCGGTGCAGCTGACCCCTGGCGCCCTGGTCGTCGCTGTCGCCGGTGGTACCGCTGTGGTCCTCGTCGTCGGTGCGGTCCTGGTTTCGATGCTCCTCGCGGTCGCCATCACCGGCGTCTCCGTCGCAATCTGCGCCGTCGTCCTGCGCTCGCTCCTCAACAGCCAGAACAACCAGCGCTAACAGCCCCCGGGGCGGCCTCGGTCGCCAAACTTCCGCCGCCCCGGGCGCCTCAACACCTTCCAGATCAAGCAGACCCGAAAGGGAGACCCCATCATGCCCCAGCACACCCCGAACCGGCCGATCTGCGCCCACTGCGACGGCTTCCCCCAGGTCGCCATCACCACCGGCCAGACCACCCCCGACGGACAGCACCGCACCATCACCGCCGCCTGCCCGGCCTGCCGCGGCACCGGCCGCACCATCCCCGTCCGCGCCTACGCCCGCGTCGGGAGGTGACCGCCGTGGCCCTCCTGAACTGGAGCTCGCCCAAGCACTTCGACCCCACGGGCGACAAGCCCTGCGTGCTGTGCGACAAGCCCACCCCGCTCCGCTCCGACCGCGGCAAGCCCGTCCACAAGGTCTGCGCCGAAGAGTGGATCGACAACCACCCGCCCAAGGAGAACGACCAGTGACCGACCCCGCCACCGCGGCGGGCCTGGACCCGATCACCCTGGGCGACCTGCTCCGGGTGGCCGGGTCCACCGGCTTCGACCGCTGGGAAGACCAGATCCGCCGCACCGGAGGATGCGCCCAACCCATCCACCTCACCGGCGCCACCAAGACCATCGACCGGGCAACCGGCACGGTCCTGCACCACTACAGCACCGACACCGAGCCCGGCGGCCGGTTACGGATCGCCTGCGGCAACCGGCGGGCCTCCCGCTGCCCCGCCTGCGCCTGGACCTACGCCGGGGACACCTACCACCTCATCCGTGCTGGCCTCACCGGCGACCCCGACAAGGGCACCCCGCACACCATCCGCGATCACCCCCGCGTCTTCGCGACCCTCACCGCCCCGTCCTTCGGCCCCGTCCACAACCGCCCCGGCAACCGGCCCTGCCGCTGCGGCACACACCACCCCGACAACGCACCCGAACTCGGCACCCCGCTCGACCCCGCCACCTACGACTACGCGGGCGCGGTCCTGTGGAACAACCACGCCTCCGACCTGTGGCGCTACTTCACGATCTACCTGCGCCGAGAGATCGCCCGCCGGGCCGGCCTCACCCAGAAAGCGGCCCGCGAGCAGTCCCGCCTGTCCTTCGGCAAGGTCGCCGAGTACCAAAAGCGCGGGGCGGTCCACTTCCACGCCGTGATCCGCTTCGACGGACCGGGCGGTCCCGACTCTCCGCCCCCGGCCTGGGCCACCCTCGATCTACTCGACGACGCCATCCGCGCGGCTGCCGCCCGGGTCGAAGTCGTCGTGCCGGCGAACGAAGACGCTGGGTTCGTCAATGACTGGGTGTTGCGCTGGGGCACACAGCTCGACGTCCAGCCCATCGGAGCCTTCGGGAACGGCGAAGACCTCACCGAACAAGCAGTCGCCTCCTACGTCGCCAAGTACGCCACCAAAGCAGCCGAGACCACCGGCACCGTCGACCACCGCATCGGCAACAAAGAAGCCCTGATCCTGCTCGACGTGCCCGAACACCCTCGGCGCCTGATCGAAGCCTGCCTCGACCTTCACCATGCCTACCCCGATCGCAAGCTCCGGGACTGGGCCCACATGCTCGGCTTCCGCGGCCACTTCTCCACCAAATCCCGCCGCTACTCCACCACCCTCGGTGCCCTCCGCCAGGTCCGCGCCGACTACCGCGCCCACCAGCAACGCGCCGCCCTCGGCCTGCCCGACCCCGACGACCACCCAGAAGCAACCACGCTCACCCTCGCCCACTGGACCTACGCCGGCCACGGCCACACCCCTGGCGAATCCTGGCTCGCCGCCAACATCCACCGCGACATTGCGCAGAGCCGCGAATTGGCCCGCGAGGAGCGAGCTGGAGGTGAGCTGGATGTCTCGGAGCACTGATCTTGAGGAACGACACGAAATGGCACAGGCCAAGGTCATGTCTCGCGAAGAGTGGCTTCGGAAGCACCTTCGACGTGCGCCCGCTCGGGATGAGGAGTGGGTTCGCCGTGCGCGTCTGCTTCACGGCCGACCGTAGGACTATCGCCAGACGGGATCGATCAGCGAGGGGTCGAAGATCCGCCGCCCGCGTCCCGCCGGATGGATCATCACCGCCGAGAGGCTGTGCAACACGATCTCTTGCTGACGCTCGACGGGAAGATCAAAGAACTCCGCCAACGACAGCTCCCCTGAACGAACTTGTGCCTCTGCCTGCTTTTGATCTTTGTAGAAACGTGCCCGCTCCAACTTGAGCTCGTCGCGCTCCTTTTCCTTCGTGGGGAGGAGCTGTAGCAGCGTGGACACGGTGATTTGCTTGGTCTTCTCCGCTTCGATGAGCTGGTTGATGTCGGCCTGGACTGCCTCCAACTCGGATTCCCGCGGCCACTGTTGCTGGATCGGGACGCCCAGCGTTGCCGCCTTCTCACGTTGCTCTTCGAGTACGAGTTCCGCGATCAACTTATCGACGGGCTCGCCCACCCGAGCGACCTTGCCGCACCCTCCGTTGACCACCGAGCACTGATACGTGTACTTGGTTGCCTTTGAGCCAGGCTTCCGGCGCTGGTTGATCTGGCCCCGGATCTTGGTCTTGCAGAGCCCACACCGCGCGATGCCCGAGAGCAGATACTTGCGGGCCAAGAGCTTCCCCGGGCGCTGTTTCAGCTTCCGCTCGGTGACGGCGGCACACACCGCCTCCCACTCTGCGACGGTGTTGATGGGCTCCCACTCGCCCTTGACGGGTTCCCCGTTGGCCCCGGTCAGGATCTCGCCGTGGTACGTCCGGTACCCGACCAACCGAGGGTTGGTCAGGATGTGCTCGACGTGGTGGTGTGCCATGCGCTTGGTGCCGGCGCGTGGGTTTCCGAGCCCCTGTTCCCACCAGCGCGTGCGGATAGTGCCGATGCGGACACCGGCAAGGATCTCCTGTTGCGCTTCGCGGATCGCACGCGCGGCGTCGGGGTCGACCTTCGTCCGATCGTCCTTGCGCCACCCGTACGGAGCCGGACCGCCGCTGTCCTTGCCCTGTTGGGCCAATTCCAGGTGCTTGCGCCTGATCCGGCGGGACGCGTCATGAGAGGACTTGTTGGCGAACGCGACCATGATGCGGGCCATCGTCCGGCCGTCCGGCGTCCCAAGGTTCACGTCGTTGGTGACTGTCGCAAACTCCGACTTCGGACGTTCATCGAAGATCTCGATGAGCCGTTCCAGGTCGCGCGGCTGACGGGCAAGACGGTCCAGGTCGTAGGCGACGATGCCGTCAATGAGGCCGGCGCGGAGATCCTTCAACATCAGCTCGAACTCTTCGCGCACGACGTTCCGCTTGAACGCTGAGACGTCGTTGTCCTCATAGATCTTCACGGCTTGCCACGATCGGAGATCGGCTAGGCGCTCGCAGTCCTGCTGCTGCCGGGCCACGCCCATGGCGTCGCCTTCATCGTCCCGAGAGATTCGGGTGTAGATCCCCACCTTGCGCGCCACGATGAACGGGCCTCCCCTGCTTCTCAGAGCAGAGCAAGACTACTACCGTCATTGAGTCAAGTCAGCCTGGAGTGTGGAGAAGCCTGTCGTGCGGCGCAGTGGGCAGGTTCTCGACGCCTGAGGCGGAAGCAGCAGTGAAAAGTGGATGACCCCCGGCGCCGTGGCGCCGGGGGTCATTTCTGTGGTGCGGGTGGTGGGTGCGTCAGATCGTGCCGAGTTTGATGATCGACAGAAGCGCGATCAGCTGGATCGCGGATGCGCCCAGCGCCTTCGGCCACGGCAGGTCGTGCGACTTGCTGACCATCGAGGTGAAGAGTGCGGCCGAGGCCAGCCAGGTCACCCAGCCGAGGACCTGGACCAGGGAGTTCTCGCCGCCCAGGAACAGGGCGAATATCAGACGCGGTGCGTCCGTGATCGACATGATCAGCATGGAGAGGCCGACCGTCGGCTGCCAGGCGCCGTCGCCGCCGAGCTGGCGGGCGAGGGTGTGGGTGACTGCGCCGAGGACGAGGCCGCCGATGACGAAGCCGACGCCCGTGAGGACGACGTACGGGACGGCGGCGGAGAGTGTCGCGTGGATCGCGTCGTCACGGGCCTGGTCGAAGCCGAAGAGCGCCAGCAAGCCGTAGAGGAACGTGACGATGAGCGCCGGGCCCCACACGGGGTAGTCGCGCATCTGCCAGAACGTCGGGCCGGGGCGCAGCACGATGCCGCTCAGCAGATCCTTCCAGTGCAGGCGGGGGCCTGCGGGCTGGGCGGCCTGGCCGGCGCGGTAGGTGTTGCCGTCGCCGTACGGGTCCTCGTTGATGCTGAACGCCTGTGTGTGACCCGGGTTGTTGGCGTACGGGTCGCCTCGGTGGGGGTACTGGGGCTGGTTGTACGCGTCGCCGAAGTATTCGGGCTCGCCGTGTGCGCCGCCGTAGACGCCGTTGCCCTCATGTCCGCCGGGTCGGCCGGCTGTGTACGGGGTGCCGTTGCCTCCCGTCGGCGGCCATGGCTGCTGACCGTACGGCGGCGGTGATGCCTGCGTGCCGTACGGCTGCTGCCGCGGTTGCTGTTGCCCTTGCTGCGGGGTGCGGTTGTCCCGGCCGCGTCCGATCCTGAATCCAGCCACGTAATCGAACGTACCTGGTCCGGGACAGTGAGGTGCCGGACCCGGAGGATCGGGACCGGCTTTGCGGCCGAGCTGTGACATCCCCTGAGGGTGTCCCGAGGCTGCAGTGAGGGGTGTCTACGGGGCGGTCGGGAGCACGGATCCGTGCTGGAGGGATTGACGGCCGAGGGCAGTCCGAGCGTGGCAGTGGTGGTGAGCATCGCTGCCGCCAGGACGAGGGTGCCCTTCCGCATGGTGCTCCAGAGGTGGGTGGCGACAGGGAAGGGGCCCGCACCTCGACGGTGCGGGCCCGACAACTCGAAGCGGCCGGTCAGTTGGCCGCGTTGCCGCCCAGTCCCGGGTACGCGTCGGTGGACACGCCCACCGACGTCGTCGAGAGCGAGCGCGCGCCCGTCGTGGTGATGCGGGTGCCGTTGGACGGGAGGTAGGTCAGCGCGCCGTTGCCGCTGTTCTCGCCGTATGCGCCGATCGTCAGGTCGGCCTTGCCGTCGCCGTTGACGTCGGTGAGCTTGACCTCGTTGCCGAAGTAGTCCTTCGACTCGTCCGAGCCGGGGACGCCGGCCGTGGACTGGGCGAAGAACTGACCGCCGGACTGGGTGTTGATGCCGGAGGCGGAGCCGTACAGGACCGTGACGGAGCCGGTGTCCACGGCGCTGCCCAGGTTTTCGCCCGGGGCGCCGACGACCAGGTCCTGGAAGCCGTCGCCGTTGATGTCGCCGAGGGACAGCTCGCCGCCGAAGTAGTCGCCGCGCTCGGAGCCGCCGGGGACGTTGCCGGTGTCCTGGCTGATGGCCGTGGTGGTGGCGGGGCCGCCCGCGGAGCCGTACGTGATGTTGACCTTGCCGCCGTCGACCGTACCGGGCAGCACCGGGCCGTCCTTGGGCTTGTCCCACTCCTGGCCGGTCACGATGTCGCCGAAGTTGTCCCCGTTGACGTCGCCGATGGCGGTGATGATGCCGGGCTTCAGTGCCTTCGCGGACGAGGCGTTCAGGCCGGATGCGGTGCCGGGAACGTAGTAGTTGGTGTTCCAGCCGTAGTCGGTCGTGGTCTCGTAGCCGTCGACCACGAGGTCGGTGGCGCCGTCGCCGTTCACGTCGCCCGCGGTGAGGTTGAGCGGGCCGCTGCTGCCGCCGGACTCGATCGGCGGCTTGACGGTGTACCGGCCGCCCGAGGTGCCCGTCTTGGTGATGCCGCCCTTGTAGACGTAGATCGTGCTCGCCGAGGATCCGATCGCGAGGTCGTCCTTGCCGTCGTTGTCGAAGTCGCCCGCGGCGAGCGTGCGGCCCCAATGGTCGTGCGAGGAGACGGCCGGGTCCTTGATCGTCGTGCCACCGGTGAGGCCCGAGGAGGAACCCCACAGGATCGCGACGGTGCCGCCGTCGGTGTCGCCGTCCACGTCCTCGTAGTGCGCGGAGACGGCCAGGTCGTCGAATCCGTCGGCGTTGAAGTCGCCGTAGGCGCTGACCCAGCCGAAGGCGTCGCCGGTCTCGGCGCTGCCGGGCACGCCGGTCGTGTTCTGGCTGACCGTCTTGCGGGCGGTGGACGTCACGCCGTTCGCGGAGCCGTACAGGGCGACGATCTGGCCGGCGTCCTTCTTGCCGCCGACGGTCGCCCAGCCGGCGGAGAAGGCGACGTCACCGATGTGGTCGCCGTTGAAGTCGGCCATGGGGTGGTGGACGGAGTCGGCGGCGCCGGCCACGCCCGTCGAGAGGGAGAGCAGTCCGCCCGTCAGCGCGGCCGCGGCGGCCGATGCGAGGGCGATACGCAGGTGTTTCTGCATGCGGGTTCTCCTGCAGCATGCGGGGATGCCTGGCGGGCATCCGCAGTCAATGGGGTGCGTTCCACGAGCGTTTGCCGGGAGTTGTCCCAGGTGTAGCCCTGCGGTTGGCGAACAGGAGACTCGCGGTGGGGCCGGAGGGTTGTATGGGGGTCGCAACTATTTCTGGGGCGGGAGGTGGCGGCGGGAGGGCGAGGCGCGGGGCCTCCCCGGAGGCTCCCGTTTCCGGCCGAGCACCGCCCTGTACGAAACCGTCCCGAAAGCCCCGGCTTCGCTCCCGGGCGCCCCGTCGCTCCCCGCGTCGGCCGACTGGTCGCCGTCGCTGGACGGCGCACCGGAAGCGTTGCCCCGCAGCACCGTGAAGCGGTGGGGGCGGAGGGGCCGGAAATGACAGGGGGGGCTGATGGGGAGTTCCCCATCAGCCCCCCCTGCGACCGAAAGCTACTTCACCGGCTCCGGTTCCGGTGCACTCTCGGACTCCGGCTCGCCCGCCGGGTCCGCCGGGATCTTCACCGAGTCGAGCAGCAGCTGCGAGACGTCGACCACCTGGACCGACTCCTTCGCCTTGCCGTCGTTCTTCTTGCCGTTGACCGAGTCGGTCAGCATGACGAGGCAGAACGGGCAGGCGGTGGAGACGATGTCCGGGTTGAGGGAGAGGGCTTCGTCGACGCGCTCGTTGTTGATGCGCTTGCCGATCCGCTCCTCCATCCACATCCGGGCACCACCGGCGCCGCAGCAGAAGCCGCGCTCCTTGTGGCGGTGCATCTCCTCGTTCCGCAGACCCGGCACCTTCGCGATGATCTCGCGAGGCGGCGTGTAGATCTTGTTGTGCCGGCCCAGGTAGCACGGGTCGTGGTACGTGATCAGGCCCTCGACCGGGGTCACCGGGATCAGCTTGCCTTCGTCCACCAGGTGCTGGAGCAGCTGCGTGTGGTGGATGACCTCGTACTCGCCGCCGAGCTGCGGGTACTCGTTCGCGATGGTGTTGAAGCAGTGCGGGCAGGTCGCGACGATCTTCTTGGACGACTTGGGCTTCTTCGTCGTCTCGTCCTCGTCGTCCTCGCCGAACGCCATGTTCAGCATCGCGACGTTCTCCTGGCCGAGCTGCTGGAAAAGCGGCTCGTTGCCCAGGCGGCGGGCCGAGTCACCCGTGCACTTCTCGTCGCCGCCCATGATCGCGAACTTCACGCCCGCGATGTGCAGCAGCTCGGCGAAGGCCTTGGTGGTCTTCTTGGCCCGGTCCTCCAGGGCTCCGGCGCAGCCGACCCAGTAGAGGTAGTCGATCTCCGACAGGTCCTCGACGTCCTTGCCGACGATCGGGACCTCGAAGTCGACCTCCTTGGTCCACTCGACGCGCTGCTTCTTGGCGAGCCCCCAGGGGTTGCCCTTCTTCTCCAGGTTCTTGAGCATCGTGCCCGCCTCGGACGGGAACGCGGACTCGATCATCACCTGGTAGCGGCGCATGTCGACGATGTGGTCGATGTGCTCGATGTCGACCGGGCACTGCTCCACGCACGCACCGCAGGTGGTGCAGGACCAGAGCACGTCCGGGTCGATGACGCCGTTCTCCTCGACCGTGCCGATGAGGGGGCGTTCGGCCTCGGCGAGGGCGGCGGCCGGGACGTCCTTCAGCTGTTCCTCGGACGCCTTCTCGTTGCCCTCCATGTCCTTGCCGCCACCGGCGAGCAGGTACGGGGCCTTGGCGTGCGCGTGGTCACGCAGCGACATGATCAGGAGCTTCGGGGAGAGCGGCTTGCCGGTGTTCCAGGCGGGGCACTGCGACTGGCAGCGACCGCACTCCGTGCACGTGGAGAAGTCGAGGATGCCCTTCCAGGAGAACTGCTCGACCTGGGAGACACCGAAGACGTCGTCCTCGCCCGGGTCCTCGAAGTCGATCTCCTTGCCGCCGGAGGTCATCGGCTGCAGCGCGCCGAGCGCGACCGCGCCGTCCGCGTTCCGCTTGAACCAGATGTTCGGGAAGGCGAGGAAGCGGTGCCAGGCAACACCCATGTTGGTGTTGAGCGAGACCGTGATCATCCAGATCAGCGAGACGCCGATCTTGATCATCGCGGTGAAGTAGATGAGGTTCTGGAGCGCGCCGAGGCCGAGTCCCTTGAAGGCGAGGACCAGGGGGTACGAGACGAAGTACGCGGCCTCGTAGCCCTCCACGTGGTGGATCGCGCCCTCGAGACCACGCAGGGTCAGGATCGCCAGGCCGATGACGAGGATGACGTACTCGACGAAGTACGCCTGCCAGGCCTTGGAACCCGCGAACCGGGACTTGCGGCCGGCCCGGGAGGGCAGGTTCAGCAGCCGGATGGCGATCAGTACGAGGATGCCGACCGTCGTCATGAGGCCGATGAACTCGATGTAGAGCTCGAACGGCAGCCATTCGCCGATGATCGGCAGCACCCAGTCGGCCTTGAAGAGCTGTCCGTACGCCTGGAGCAGCGTCGGCGGCAGCGTCAGGAAGCCGATGGCGACGAACCAGTGCGCGAAGCCGACGATCCCCCACCGGTTCATCCGGGTATGGCCGAGGAACTCCTTGGCCAGGGTGATGGTGCGCTGCTTCGGGTTGTCGGTGCGGCTGCCTGCCGGGACCGGCTGTCCGAGTTTGACGAACCGGTAGATCTGCGCGACGGCTCGGGCGATGAGCGCAACGCCGACCACAGTCAGCACCAGCGACACGATGATCGCGGCGAGTTGCATTTGGGGGCTCCTCGGGCCTGCGAGGGTGGGATCCGGCACTTGTGGGACGTGTCGGAGTACAAGCGATTACTAAGCAGTAACTTAATCAGTCTGTGCTGACACTATCCACTTATTCCGCCGCGCTGTAGCCGCGCAGTCGGTGATCTGTGTCGCTCAGGTGTGCCTTGCCGCGGTGGGTGAGCCCGCGGACCGCGGCGCGCAGCGGAATGTGTACCGCCGCCGCCAGGATCCTCAGATCGAGTCCCAGCCAGTGGTGCTCGGCGTAGTGCTGGTCGAGCAGGGCCGGTTCGTCCCACGGCATCCCGGAGCGGGAGCGGACCTGGGCCAGGCCGGTCAGGCCGGGTCTCAGCTCCTGCCGCCAGTGTTGCGCGGCGGCCCCGTCCCCGGCGCCGCCGGTCGTTCCGTCGGCGGTCCCGGTCCGCTCGTCGTCCGGGGGGAGCGGTTCCGGTCCGACGAGGGAGAGCTCTCCCCGCACGACATGGGGCAGCCGGGAGAGCAGGTCGATACGCAGCCGGCGGGTGCGCAGGGTGCGCAGCACGAAGGGCCGGCCGGCCAGGCCGATCCGCACGGAGCGGGTCAGTACGCCGCCGGGGGGCCGCCGTGCGGCGAGCGTGACGGCTCCCGCGACGAGCAGGGGGGCGGCCAGGACGAGCAGGACCGAGCCGAGGGCCAGATCCAGCGCGCGCTTCGCCGTCATCTGCGTCTGCATCGTGCACACCTGCCGGGTGGGACGGGTTGGATGCCGGTTTTGTGCATCTCGCGGCATTTTGTGACAGAACGATCCCATGCGGCGATGATGGAGCGGGGCGTGTGGGCCGTCGGGTCGGCAGGTGTCACCCTCGATCGCCGGTAGTGGTTGCCGGACATGTGCCCGGATATGTACCCCTCGCATCGCGGAGAAACCGCAGGTGGCGCGAGGTTTGTGCACGATAGTTGAGTCGACCCCACTCAGGTCTGTTGACTCTGGGGCGGGTGTCATGCATCCTTGAGTCAGATCCACTCAAGTAGTCAGTTGGAGGAATTGAAATGGCACGTGCGGTCGGCATCGACCTGGGCACGACTAACTCCGTCGTCAGCGTTCTCGAAGGCGGCGAGCCCACCGTCATCACCAACGCCGAAGGCGCCAGGACCACGCCGTCCGTCGTCGCCTTCGCGAAGAACGGCGAGGTGCTGGTCGGCGAGGTCGCCAAGCGTCAGGCGGTGACCAACGTCGACAGGACCATCCGGTCGGTCAAGCGCCACATGGGCACCGACTGGAAGATCGACCTCGACGGCAAGAGCTTCAACCCGCAGCAGATGAGCGCCTTCATCCTGCAGAAGCTGAAGCGCGACGCGGAGTCGTACCTGGGCGAGAAGGTCACCGACGCGGTGATCACGGTCCCGGCGTACTTCAACGACTCCGAGCGTCAGGCGACGAAGGAGGCCGGCGAGATCGCGGGCCTGAACGTCCTGCGTATCGTCAACGAGCCGACCGCCGCCGCGCTGGCGTACGGGCTCGACAAGGACGACCAGACGATCCTCGTCTTCGACCTCGGTGGCGGCACCTTCGACGTGTCGCTTCTGGAGATCGGCGACGGTGTCGTCGAGGTGAAGGCCACCAACGGTGACAACCACCTCGGTGGTGACGACTGGGACCAGCGCGTCGTCGACTACCTGGTGAAGCAGTTCGCCAACGGTCACGGTGTGGACCTGTCCAAGGACAAGATGGCTCTCCAGCGTCTCCGCGAGGCCGCGGAGAAGGCGAAGATCGAGCTGTCCTCCTCGACGGAGACCACGATCAACCTGCCCTACATCACGGCATCCGCCGAGGGCCCGCTGCACCTGGACGAGAAGCTCACGCGCGCCCAGTTCCAGCAGCTCACCGCGGACCTCCTGGAGCGCTGCAAGAACCCGTTCCACAACGTCATCAAGGACGCGGGCATCCAGCTCTCCGAGATCGACCACGTCGTTCTCGTCGGTGGCTCGACCCGTATGCCGGCCGTCGCCGAGCTCGTCAAGGAGCTGACCGGTGGCCAGGAGGCCAACAAGGGTGTGAACCCGGACGAGGTCGTCGCCATCGGTGCCTCGCTCCAGGCCGGTGTCCTCAAGGGTGAGGTCAAGGACGTCCTGCTCCTCGACGTCACGCCGCTGTCCCTCGGTATCGAGACCAAGGGCGGCATCATGACGAAGCTCATCGAGCGCAACACCACGATCCCGACCAAGCGGTCCGAGATCTTCACGACGGCCGAGGACAACCAGCCGTCGGTGCAGATCCAGGTCTACCAGGGCGAGCGCGAGATCGCGGCGTACAACAAGAAGCTCGGCATGTTCGAGCTGACCGGTCTGCCGCCGGCCCCGCGTGGTGTCCCGCAGATCGAGGTCGCGTTCGACATCGACGCCAACGGCATCATGCACGTCGCTGCCAAGGACCTCGGCACCGGCAAGGAGCAGAAGATGACCGTCACCGGTGGCTCCTCGCTGCCGAAGGACGAGGTCAACCGGATGCGTGAGGAGGCCGAGCAGTACGCGGAGGAGGACCACCGCCGTCGCGAGGCCGCCGAGTCCCGCAACCAGGGCGAGCAGCTCGTCTACCAGACGGAGAAGTTCCTCAAGGACAACGAGGACAAGGTCCCCGGTGACGTGAAGACGGAGGTGGAGGCCGCGCTCACCGAGCTGAAGGAGAAGCTCAAGGGCGAGGACACCGCCGAGATCCGTACCGCCACCGAGAAGGTCGCGGCCGTCTCGCAGAAGCTGGGCCAGGCGATGTACGCCAACGCACAGGCCGAGGGCGGCCCGCAGGGTGACCCGCAGCCCGGCCAGGCGCACGCCGACGGCGCGGACGACGTCGTCGACGCCGAGATCGTGGACGACGAGCGGGACGCCAAGGGCGGTGCGGTGTGACCGAGGAGACTCCGGGCTTCGAGGAGAAGCCTGACGTCCCCTCCGGCGCCACCCCTGACGGAGCTGAGCCGAAGGACGCCGCCCCCTCTTCGGAGGAGGGAGCGTCCCCGGCCGGGGACTCAGTACAGACAGTCGGCCTCACCGCCCAGCTGGACCAGGTCCGCACCGCGCTCGCCGAGCGCACGGGCGACCTCCAGCGGCTCCAGGCCGAGTACCAGAACTACCGCCGCCGCGTCGAGCGGGACCGGGTCACGGTCAAGGAGATCGCTGTCGCGGGTCTCCTGTCCGAGCTCCTGCCCGTGCTCGACGACGTCGGTCGCGCCAGGGAACACGGCGAGCTCGTGGGCGGGTTCAAGTCGGTGGCCGAATCGCTCGAGACGATCGTCGCCAAGCTGGGCCTGCAGCAGTTCGGCAAGGAGGGCGAGCCCTTCGACCCGACGGTCCACGAGGCGCTGATGCACTCGTACGCGCCGGACGTCACCGAGACGACCTGCGTGGCGATCCTCCAGCCGGGGTATCGCATCGGCGAGCGCACCATCCGCCCCGCGCGGGTGGCGGTGGCCGAACCTCAGCCGGGGGCGGCCCCTGCGGCGGCGAAGGAAGAGAAGACAGACGACGAGGAGAGCGGTGGCACCGAGGAGGTCTGACATTTCGTCCGACCACCGCGGGGCCCACCGTCTGCCCCGGCGACCGGCCCTCGGGCCGGTCGCCCGGCCGATCGTCCGGAAGGAGGGACGTCGATGAGCACGAAGGACTTCGTCGAGAAGGACTACTACAAGGTCCTCGGCGTCCCCAAGGACGCCACCGACGCCGAGATCAAGAAGGCGTACCGCAAGCTCGCCCGCGAGTTCCACCCGGACGCGAACAAGGGCGACGACAAGGCGGAGGAGCGCTTCAAGGAGATCTCCGAGGCCAATGACATCCTCGGCGACTCCAAGAAGCGCAAGGAGTACGACGAGGCGCGCGCCCTCTTCGGCAACGGCGGCTTCCGGGCCGGTCCCGGTGGTGGCGGAGGCAACTTCAACTTCGACCTGGGCGACCTCTTCGGAGGTACCCAGGGCGGCGGAGCCGGCGGCCCCGGTGGTTTCGGTGGCGGTGGCGGCGGTCTCGGCGATGTATTCGGCGGCCTGTTCAACCGGGGCGGCGGTGCGGGGACACGTGTGCAGCCGCGCCGCGGCCAGGACATCGAGTCAGAGGTGACGCTCAGCTTCACCGAGGCGGTCGACGGGGCCACGGTCCCGCTGCGGATGTCCAGCCAGGCGCCCTGCAAGGCGTGTTCGGGCACCGGCGACAAGAACGGCACCCCGAGGGTCTGCCCGACCTGTGTCGGCACCGGCCAGGTGTCGCGTGGCAGCGGCGGCGGGTTCTCGCTCACCGATCCCTGCGTGGACTGCAAGGGCCGGGGCCTCATCGCCCAGGACCCGTGCGATGTCTGCAAGGGCAGTGGGCGGGCGCGTTCGTCGCGCACCATGCAGGTCAGGATCCCGGCGGGCGTCTCCGACGGTCAGCGGATCCGGCTGCGCGGCAAGGGCGCTCCGGGCGAGCGTGGCGGCCCGGCCGGCGATCTGTACGTCGTCGTCCATGTCGACGCCCACCCGGTCTTCGGCCGCAGGGACGACAACCTCACGGTCACCGTGCCCGTCACCTTCGTGGAGGCGGCGCTCGGCGGCGAGGTGAAGGTCCCCACGCTCGGCGGACCTCCGGTCACCCTGAAACTGCCGGCCGGTACCCCCAACGGGCGTACGATGCGCGCCCGGGGCAAGGGTGCGGTGCGCAAGGACGGCACCCGGGGCGACCTGTTGGTCACCGTCGAGGTGGCCGTGCCGAAGGAACTGGGTCCCGAGGCGCAGGACGCGCTGGAGGCCTACCGGAAGGCGACCGCGGGGGAGGACCCGCGGGCGGAGCTGTTCCAGGCCGCGAAGGGAGCATGATGTGGACGGCCGACGACGTAATCCGTACCAACTGACCGATGACTCACCGGTGTACGTGATCTCGATCGCGGCCCAGCTCTCGGGCCTGCATCCGCAGACACTGCGCCAGTACGACCGCCTCGGTCTGGTCTCCCCGGACCGCACGGCCGGCCGCGGCCGGCGCTACTCGGCCCGCGACATCGAGCTGCTGCGCACCGTGCAGCAGCTGTCGCAGGACGAGGGCATCAACCTGGCGGGCATCAAGCGCATCATCGAGCTGGAGAACCAGGTGGCCGCGCTCCAGCAGCGCGTCGCCGAACTCTCCGCGGCAGTGGACGGCGCGGCGGCGGCGATGCAGCAGCGCGAGGCGCAGGTGCATGCGTCGTACCGGCGTGATCTGGTGCCGTATCAGGATGTGCAGCAGACCAGTGCGTTGGTGGTCTGGCGGCCGAAGAGGCCGAAGGAATAGGCGCGGTTACGGCGCACGTAAGACGGCCGAGGCCCGTCACCCGGAAACGGGTGGCGGGCCTTCCGCGTCGGTGCGGGCGGCGGCGCCGTCCGGGTCGGCGATGCCCGACTGGATGATGAGCGCGCCCAGATGCGTCCGGCTGGAGGCGTTGAGTGCCTGCATGAGTTTGGCGATGTGGGACCGGCAGGTGCGGACGCTGACGCCCAGCTTGCGGGCCACCGCGTCGTCGACGTGGCCCTCGACCAGAAGGCGCGCGATGCTGCGTTGTACGGCGGTGACGGGGGTGCCGGGGGACGATGCGGGCAGTTGCTGGGTGAGGGGAGTGGCCTGCGCCCACAGGACCTCGTACATCTGGATCAGGAAGCGGATCAGGGCGGGGTGGCGGATTTCCAGGGCGACGTCCCGCACGGCGTTTGCGGGAATGAAGGCGACCGCGTGGTCGAAGATGAGTAGTCGTTCCACGGTCTGTTCGACGGTGCGTACCTGGAGGCGATCCGCGGGGACCTGGGCCAGGTATTCCTTGAGTCGGGGAGCGTACCGGGCCGAGTGCTGGTAGATGTGTCGCAGGCTGGCCCCTTGCTCGATCATGGACAGGGCGCGGGGCAGCGCCTCCGGCATTTGATTGAAGGGTCTGGTGCTGCCTGGCTGCATCGTCAGCACCTCCCTCGATGCTCCCGCCGTCGCGTCGCCGACGGCTGCCCTGATTTGTGGCTTTCCCTCGATGACGGTGATGGCGAGGTTGGGGTCCTCACTGACCACCGAAGCCAGGGGGGCCAGCGAGTCCGCGAGGGCCGCGGTGCGCCTTATCCGTTCGTGGATCTCGCGGGTGACGGGCTGCAGCAGATGTGCCAGGGCGGCGGACGGTGGCACGGGGCGCATCCACGCGTCGTCCCGGGGGTCGGGGTGGACCAGTGCCATGTCGATGAGGCACGGGGCTGGTGCGAGGTCGGCGCGTGGGATCCGCCCCTTGCGGAGTGCCTCGGCGTAGAGCTGGATCGCGGAGTCGCACAGCTCTCGCGCATCATGCGGGTGGACCGGAACTTCCCTGTCTACGGCCATCTGAGGGCCCCCCACTTTTTACAGTGCAACAAGCTGACGGTGGTGGAAGCGTAGTCATTGGGGGAGTGTTGCTGTGTCGGGGGTGATGAACTCCTCGGGAGCACAAGGGTCATGGGGTCGTGGCTGTGTTCTCCCCCGTTGCGCGGTCACGGCTCGCCGTCACGAAGGAAGCAGGTCGGACGCCATGTCGAACACCGACACACACAGTGGTTGCGCAGCGGCGATGCACGCGGCGGGTCAGTGATCCTGCTCAAGGATCCCGGACTGCGCTATCAGGTAGCCGAGTTGCGCACGACTGTTGCTGCCGAGCGCGGAGCTGAGCTTGGCGATGTGCGCGCGGCAGGTGCGTACGTTCATGCCGAGACGGCGGGCGATGGCCTCGTCGACATGGCCCTCCACCAGCAGCTTCGCGATCGAATGACGTACGCCGGAGATGCCTTCGGGGGTGGGTTCGTAGGGGACTTCATCCTGCAGCGGGACCGCGCGTCGCCAGAACTGCTCGAAGACCTTGACGAGGTACTCCACCATGCCCGGGTGCCTTAGCTCCAGCGCCACTTGCCGGTCGTCCGTGGCAGGGATGAATGCGACCGTGTGGTCGAAGATCATCAGCCGTTCGATGAGCTCTTCGAGGGTGCGGATCTCCACCTTGTCCGAGGCCATGCGCGCCGCGTAGCTGAGGGTTCCGTGGCTGTGCCGGACGGTGTGCTGGTAGAGGGAGCGCATGCCTACGCCACGCTGGGTGAGCATGTTCCCGCGCTCCACCGCGATGTTGAGGGCGCCCTCGCTGCGACCGCCGCCCGGCTGGATGGTGAGTACTTCCGACCGGCACTCGGCCATGGCGAGCTCGATGGACGCATTGATGCGGTCGATGCCTTCGAGCACCGTGATCGCGTGCGTGGTCGGCGGTGTCTGGGCGCTGATGGCCATGAACGGTTCAAAAGCATCGGTCAGCTCGACCGAGAGCCGTCTTCGGTCCTGGATCTCCCGCTCTATCGGGTGGAGCCGCTGTGTCAGCGCGGCGGCCGGCGGCACCGGCCGGAGCCAGGTGGCGTCGTCGGGATCGGGATGAAGCAGCGCGAATTCCAGGAGGCAGGGGGCGGACCCCACCTCGGTGCGAGCTATCTTGCCCACGCTCAGCGCGCTCGCGTAAAGCCGTGCCCCCTCGTCACACAGAGCGCTGACAGGGTGGGGATGTGTCGCATTTTTGCTTTTTGTGGTCAATTCTCCACCCCCCAGGAACATGAATCAGCAGGAACATGATGCATCGCTTCTGTGGCATTGACGTGCCTGGATGAGCAATCGTCTAGTTCTGCGGGGGAGAGGAAACCTTGGAAGTGAGGACGAAGCCGACTATGGGTAAGAAAATGCTTCGCTCGGTGCTTGCTGCGGCCTTCTCCGCCGGGCTGACGTTCGGAGCGCTGAGCGCCATGGACCTGGCTTGGGACAGTACGCCCAGTGAGGCGGCGGGCGTGCAGGTTCAAGCCGTGGCGCCGCCCGACCTGGCTTGGGACAGCATTCCAGTGAATCTGGCGGGCGCATGACCATCCCGCCGGACGACCGGGTTTTCCGGCGGGAGATGGCCTCCGCATACCGCTCAGGGTGGCACTTCATCGATCTGCTCACGGCACTCCCCCGCCATGGCGATTCGTTGATGGTCACCCTGCTCGGGGAGCCGATCGTCGTCGTCCTGGAGGACGACGAAGAGGTTCGCGCCTACCGATGCCTTCGTCGCCCCCGCGGGGCGCCGCAGCCCGTTCGTTGTGCCATCCGGTACGGAATGATCTTCGTCAACCTCGATCAGCGTGACCACCAGCTGATCGAACCCGAAACCATCACCGCCACCCCCCGCAGTGCCTGAGCGATCCCCCGTCGTTCCATGTCGCTCAGACACTTCCCCCACACAGCGGCGCCATCGTGACCTGAACACGGTGGCGCCGCTGTGCTGTCCGGGTTCGGGCGGCCGGGAGCTGCCGGCGGTCAGGCCGTGCGGACCGGTGCGCCCCTCCCGAGGGCCCGGTCGAGGGTGATCTCGATGACGACCCGGTCCGGGTTGGGTGCCGGGGTGCGCTCGTAGCGTTCCGCGTAGCGGCGTACGGCGTCGTCGACCACATCCTGTTCCGTGCGGATCGTGGCGCGGCCCTCCAGCGTCGCCCAGCGGCCCCGGTCGACCTGGCAGACCGCCACCCGTGCCCCGTCCGGGCCGGCGGCCAGGACGTGGGCGACCTTTCTGCTGCTCTT
This sequence comes from Streptomyces sp. NPDC051664, assembly GCF_044453545.1. Taxonomy (NCBI): domain Bacteria; kingdom Bacillati; phylum Actinomycetota; class Actinomycetes; order Kitasatosporales; family Streptomycetaceae; genus Streptomyces; species Streptomyces sp. NPDC051664. The sequence continues at coordinate 23,088 of NZ_JBITCU010000052.1, forward strand.
GTTGGTGATGATGCGCGCGAGCCCGGCCTCGGGGTCGTACGTCACACCGACCGGCACCACGTGAGGGGTGCCGTCGGGGCGGAGGGTGGTCAGGGTGCACACGTGGTACTCGCGCCAGAAGGCGAGGTACTCGGGGCTGGGGTTGCGTACGTCTACGGCCATGAGCAAAGGGTAGGCAGCCGTCGCCCGGCCCTGCGGTGGCGCAGGGGTTGTCCGGCCGGTTGACTCGGACACGAGCGGGTTTCTGTCGGTGGTTGCTGCCGGAGTCCGGTGGTTTTCGCCAGGATCCCGCCTTGAGTGGAATAGACTCAACTTTGTGGACGTTGACTGAGTCAGTTGTCGCGAAGGATGGGACGGACCAGCCACCGCAAGGAGGAGAGAGCGCACGTGGACGCCGAGCTGACCAACAAGAGCCGGGACGCCATCAATGCGGCCACCAGCAGGGCCGTGAAGGACGGGCACGCCGATCTGACCCCGGGGCACCTGCTGCTCGCTCTGCTGGAGGGCGAGGACAACGAGAACATCACCGACCTGCTGGCCGCCGTCGACGCCGACCAGGTCGCCGTACGGACCCAGACGGACCGGCTGCTGGCGTCGCTGCCCAGCGTCACCGGGGCGACCGTCGCCCCGCCGCAGCCCAACCGTGAGCTGCTCGCCGTCATCGCCGACGCCGCGCAGCGCGCGAAGGAGCTCGGCGACGACTACCTCTCCACCGAGCATCTGCTGATCGGTATCGCGGCCGAGGGCGGCCGCGCCGGTGAGATCCTCACCCAGCAGGGTGCCAGTGCGAAGAAGCTGCTGGACGCATTCGAGAAGAGCAGGGGAGGGCGCCGGGTGACCACACCCGACCCGGAGGGCCAGTACAAGGCCCTGGAGAAGTTCGGTACCGACTTCACGGCGGCCGCGCGCGAGGGCAAGCTCGACCCTGTCATCGGGCGTGACCACGAGATCCGGCGCGTCGTGCAGGTCCTGTCGCGGCGTACGAAGAACAACCCCGTGCTCATCGGCGAGCCCGGCGTCGGCAAGACGGCCGTCGTCGAAGGGCTCGCTCAGCGCATCGTCAAGGGCGACGTGCCCGAGAGCCTGAGGAACAAGCGGCTCGTCTCGCTGGACCTCGGGGCCATGGTCGCCGGGGCCAAGTACCGCGGTGAGTTCGAGGAGCGGCTGAAGTCCGTCCTCTCCGAGATCAAGGAGAGCGACGGGCAGATCATCACGTTCATCGACGAGCTGCACACCGTCGTGGGCGCCGGGGCGGGCGGCGACTCCGCCATGGACGCCGGCAACATGCTCAAGCCGATGCTGGCCCGTGGTGAGCTGCGGATGGTCGGCGCGACGACGCTCGACGAGTACCGCGAGCGCATCGAGAAGGACGCCGCCCTGGAGCGCCGCTTCCAGCAGGTTCTGGTCGCCGAACCGTCCGTCGAGGACACCATCGCGATCCTGCGCGGGCTCAAGGGACGGTACGAGGCGCACCACAAGGTGCAGATCGCGGACTCCGCGCTGGTCGCCGCCGCGACCCTGTCCGACCGCTACATCACCTCCCGCTTCCTCCCCGACAAGGCCATCGACCTGGTCGACGAGGCGGCGTCCCGGCTGCGCATGGAGATCGACTCCTCGCCCGTCGAGATCGACGAACTGCAGCGCGCCGTCGACCGCCTGCGGATGGAGGAGCTGGCGCTGAAGAACGAGACCGATGCCGCTTCCGTCCAGCGTCTGGAGAAGCTCCGCCGCGACCTCGCCGACAAGGAGGAGGAGCTGCGCGGCCTCACCGCCCGCTGGGAGAAGGAGAAGCAGAGCCTCAACCGCGTCGGTGAGCTGAAGGAGCGCCTCGACGACCTGCGCGGCCAGGCCGAACGCGCCCAGCGCGACGGCGACTTCGACACCGCCTCCAAGCTGCTGTACGGGGAGATCCCGGGCCTGGAGCGGGAGCTCGCGGAGGCCGACGAGGCGGAGCAGGAGGCCGCCAAGGACACCATGGTCAAGGAGGAGGTCGGCCCGGACGACATCGCCGATGTCGTCGGCGCCTGGACGGGCATCCCGGCCGGACGGCTCCTGGAGGGCGAGACGCAGAAGCTGCTGCGCATGGAGGACGAGCTGGGCAGGCGGCTGATCGGCCAGACCGAGGCCGTGCAGGCGGTGTCGGACGCGGTACGCCGCACCAGGGCCGGTATCGCCGACCCGGACCGGCCCACCGGATCGTTCCTCTTCCTCGGCCCGACCGGTGTCGGCAAGACCGAGCTGGCGAAGGCGCTCGCCGACTTCCTGTTCGACGACGAGCGGGCCATGGTCCGCATCGACATGAGCGAGTACGGCGAGAAGCACAGCGTCGCCAGGCTGGTCGGTGCCCCGCCCGGCTACGTGGGGTACGAGGAGGGCGGCCAGCTCACGGAGGCGGTCCGCCGCCGTCCGTACAGCGTCATCCTGCTGGACGAGGTGGAGAAGGCCCACCCCGAGGTCTTCGACATCCTGCTCCAGGTGCTCGACGATGGCCGGCTCACCGACGGCCAGGGCCGGACGGTGGACTTCCGCAACACCATCCTGGTACTGACGTCGAACCTGGGCAGCCAGTTCCTGGTCGATCCGTTGATGAAGCCGGAGGAGAAGAAGGCGCGGGTCCTGGAGGCCGTACGCGCCTCGTTCAAGCCGGAGTTCCTCAACCGGCTCGACGACCTGGTGGTCTTCTCCGCCCTCTCCGGCGACGAGCTCGCGCACATCGCCGCGCTCCAGATCGACCGGCTCGCCAAGCGGCTGGCCGACCGGCGGCTCACCCTCGACGTCACCCCGGCCGCGCTGGCCTGGCTGGCGAAGGAGGGCAACGACCCGGCGTACGGGGCGCGGCCGCTCCGTCGCCTCATCCAGACCGCGATCGGTGACCGGCTCGCGAAGGAGATCCTCGCGGGCGAGGTCAGGGACGGCGACACCGTACGGGTGGACGTGTTCGGGGAGGACGAGGAGGCCGGCCTGATCGTGGGCGCCGTGCGGTGACGGACCCGGCGGGCGGACGCCGAACGGGCTGACGTGCACGAGGGCGGTGTCCTCCGTCCTCGTACACGGCTGTCCGGGCCCGCAAAAGTCCGTCCGAGTGTTCCTTCCATGACATTCCCTCCTCCGGACCGGCCCCCCCCGGAGCACCGCGCGGGCCGGATCGTGTCAGCCTGTAGCTGATCGGCCCAGCTGGGGGTTGCCATCCCCCGCCTGCCATGGGGGAGGATGGCGGCAACCGTACGAAGGGAAATTCACGGTGAGCATCGACCCGTCCTCGATTCCGAATTTCGGGGGCCAGCCCGAACCGCAGGCGGCAGGACCGGAGGGCCCCGTCGTCCCTGACCAGGACCTCGTCAAGCAGCTCCTCGAGCAGATGGAGCTGAAGTACGTCGTCGACGACGAGGGCGACCTCGCGGCGCCGTGGGAAGAGTTCCGCACGTACTTCATGTTCCGTGGTGAGGACGAGCAGCAGGTCTTCTCGGTGCGTACGTTCTACGACCGCCCCCACGCCATGGACCAGCGTCCGGTCCTCCTCGACGCGATCGACGACTGGAACCGCCGCACGCTGTGGCCGAAGGTCTACACGCACGTCCACGAGGCCGAGGAAGGCGCCGAGGACACCGAGACCTCGGTCCGTCTGATCGGTGAGGCGCAGATGCTCATCGGTACGGGCGTCAGCCTGGAGCACTTCGTCTCGTCGACGGTCAGCTGGGTGCGGGCCTCGATCGAGTTCGACAAGTGGCTGCTGGAGCGTCTTGGCCTGGAGCCGGCCGAGAAGAAGACCGACGGCGACGACGCGGCGCCGAGCGCCTGATCCGGAGCGCCTGCGAACGACAGCCCGGCCGGGGCGACGGTCACCACGACCGCCGCCTCCGGCCGGGCTTCTGTCGCTCCACATGCCGGACGAAGGCGAACTCCGGCATGGTGAATTCCCCTGGAGTTACAGGCCCTTGAGCCGTGAAACGGCCTCGCGCAGAACGTCCTCGCGTTTGCAGAAGGCGAATCGGACCTTGCTGCGGCCGGCCTCCTGATCGTCGTAGAAGACCGCATTGGGGATGGCGACGACCCCGCACCGCTCGGGCAGCGCGCGGCAGAAGGCGAAGCCGTCGGTCCCGCCGCCGAGCGGGCGGATGTCGGTGGTGACGAAGTACGTCCCGGCCGGCCGGTACACCTCGAAACCGGCCTCGGCGAGCCCGCCGCTCAACAGATCCCGTTTGGCCCGCAGATCCGCGCGCAGCCCCTCGAAGTAGCTGTCGGGGAGGTTCAGCGCCTCGGCGACGGCGTACTGGAACGGGCCCGCGGAGACGTACGTCAGGAACTGCTTGGCCGAGCGGACCGCCGTCACCAGCCCGGGGCTCGCGGTCACCCAGCCCACCTTCCACCCGGTGAACGAGAACGTCTTGCCCGCCGAACCGATGGTCACGGTCCGCTCGCGCATGCCGGGGAAGCCGGCGATCGGCAGGTGTTCCCCCTCGAAGACCAGGTGCTCGTACACCTCGTCGGTGACGACGAGCAGGTCCCGCTCGCAGGCAAGTTCGGCGATCGCCGCCAGCTCCTCGCGGGTCAGGACGGTGCCGGTGGGGTTGTGCGGGGTGTTGAGGAGGATCAGCCGGGTGCGGGAGGTGACGGCGGCGCGCAGCTCGTCGAGGTCGAGCCGGTACGTACCGCTCTCCGCTTCCGGGTGCAGGGTGACCGGGACGCGGGCGCCGCCCGCCATGGCGATGCAGGCGGCGTACGAGTCGTAGTACGGCTCCAGGGCGATGACCTCGTCGCCGGGTTCCACGAGGGCGAGCAGGGTGGCGGCGATGGCCTCGGTGGCGCCCGCCGTGACGAGAACTTCGGAGTCGGGGTCGTACGTGAGCGCGTACCGCCGCTGCTGATGGGCGGCGATCGCGGTGCGCAGCTCGGGGACCCCGGGGCCCGGCGGGTACTGGTTGCCGTGTCCGGCGCGCAGCGCACGGACCGCGGCCTCCCGGATCTCTTCGGGGCCGTCGGTGTCGGGGAAGCCCTGGCCGAGGTTGATGGAGCCGGTCCGTACGGCCAGCGCCGACATCTCAGCGAAGATCGTCGTGCCGAATTCGGCGAGGCGGCGGTTGAGCAGCGGTCGTCCCTGTGTCATGACCGCCATCCTGTGCCGAAGCTCTGGGGTTGCTCAACTCACCTTCGGGGATTCGCACCTGCGGCGGTACCCACAGGACCGTCGCTGAGCACGGCGAGAGTGATCGGCAGCTGTCGTTGTCTGTCGTCGTCGGCCGCCCTCGGACGGCCCACAGACGGCCCGGCCCGCTGGTGGAGTGGGCGCGGGGCCGTCCGAGGGCCTGGGCCCGCTCGGGGTCGTGCTGATCTGCCTGGCCTCCGTTCCAGTGCGCCAGGACGGTGCGCGCGAAGCGCTGGAACCGTTCCACCGGGTGTTCTTCCGTAGCCATGTTCATCTCCGTTGCCGTGACGGGTGGTCGCATGTCGTGCCCGTTGACGGCGATCCTTCGCCCGCCGGAGGGGGAGAGCCGTGAACGACTATCGGGGCGCTCACCCCAGGGTGGCCCGGGGCGATGACGGGTGCATCTGGCCGGCCCGGGTGCGCGGGTCCCGGTCCGGCACGAGGATCGGTGTACGGGTGGTGGCCGATGTCTCTCCCTGCTGAGGCCGGACTGCCGCCCGACCGGCCCGCAGGGGGGTCCTGGAGGTATGCATGCCGTCGACGATCTGGAGCGGGGCCATCAGCTTTGGCCTGGTCACGATCCCTGTCCGGGTCTCGGCTGCCGCCGAGAACCGCTCGATCTCGTTCCACCAGTACCACCTGGAGGACATGGGGCGAATCCGTACCCGGAAGGTCTGCGAGATCGATGGTGAAGTGCTCGGGCAGGACGACATCGGCAAGGGGTACGAGCTCACCAAGGACCAGACAATCCCGGTCACCGATGAAGAGCTCGACCTGATGCCGCTGCCCACCGCGAAGGCCATCGAGATCGTGGCGTTCGTCGACCGGGAATCGATCGACCCCGTCCGTATCGCAGACAGCTACTACCTCTCGGCAGATGGCGCCGTGGCCGCCAAGCCGTACGTGCTTCTACGCCGCGCGTTGGAGCGGAACTCAAAGGCGGCCATCGCCAAATTCGCGTGGCACAACAGGGAGCGCCTCGGCCTGCTCAGCGTCCGCGACGACGCCCTCGTCCTCCACTCGATGAAGTGGCCCGACGAGGTGCGCTCCCCGGACGAACTCGCCCCGGACGCCATCGACCTCGACGAGGACGAGATCCAGCGCGCCATGGAACTGATGGACTCCATGACCACCGACGACATCAGTGGCTACCGGGACCACTACCGCGATGCCCTGGAAGAGCTCATCGCCGCCAAGTCGGAGGGCAAGGAACTCCCGGAGCCGGCCGAGGGCGAGGAGCAGCAGCCCGGCCAGGTCGTCGACCTGATGGCCGCCCTGAACGCGTCCGTACAGAGGGCGAAGGCGTCCCGCGGCGAGTCCGACGAGCACGGCACGGTCCACGAGATGACGCCCCGCAAGAAGGCAGCCGCGAAGAAGACGGCGAAGAAGGCGCCTGCCAAGAAGGCTGCGGCGAAGAAGACCACGGGGAAGAAGGCGGCTGGCCGGAAGCCTCGCAGCGCCTGACTACCCGAGCACGGACAGCTCCCCCGGACCGAGGAAACGGCGGACGCATCGGACTCGCCCAGCTGCACGGATCTCGGTCCGGCGTGAGGATCGGTGTACCGGTGGTGGCTCAGATGTCCCTTCGACTGGACCGCCGCCGGACTCACGCGGGAGCGCCGTCGTGCGTCCAGGGCCCGGGGTGGTGTCAGGCGTGCCTTCCCGGCCAGATGCGAGGGGCTCGGGACGTAATGCGCTCGTCTTGGCTGCTGATCGGGCGGCTCTTGCGGCAGGGGTCGATCTTGGGTGTCGCGCATCCTTCTTGATCTCATCGTCGGAACCGGGGTCGTCACCGTGCCATCGACTCGGTGTTTCAGCGCATCTTCGGGGAAGATCACGGCCCCCAGAGGTCGCGTCCGCTGGAGTGGTGTATCGACGGCCACTCGGTGATCTCGTTTTGAGGCTATGCGGTGAGTTCGGTGGGCAGGACGGTCGCGTCGGTT
>NZ_JBITCU010000053.1:0-4164 GCF_044453545.1 Streptomyces sp. NPDC051664
CGCGACTGCCGCCTCAAAGGCGATGGCGTCCACCACGCCATGCTCGGCATCGCCCGCCTGCACAACCTCAACCTCGCCGGATAGGCGAGCAGCCGGACCGCCACCGACCACGCCACACCCAGTCAAAGATCATTTACGGGACAAGCCTTAACCTAACGGTCAACCCACGGCGCCTATTAGGCATACGACACCCCTCACCTGCGGCGATGGCTATGGGGCAAGCACATTCGGCGTCCGTGTCGCCCGCAAGGGCTCCAGGCCGGCGGGCGGATAGGACGCCGACGATGGGTCATCGAGCGGACCAAGTCCTGGCTGACCGGCTACCGCCGACTCAACCACCAATACGAACGAGAACCGGGCAACTACCTGGCCTTTCTCGGACTCGCATCCGCCCTCTGCTGCTACAAACGACTTCTCAACCCCACCATGTAGGACACGGCCAGTGCCGTTCGTGGTGAGCGCTGCGGGAAAAGGCGCGGCAGTGATGGCGTCAGGCATGGGTCAGGAAGGCGAGCGTGAGCGAACCGCTGATGACGTGTCGTAACTTTCTTCAATGGCGTCGAAACCGGGACATGATCTGGGCTCCGGGACAAGTCTGGGGGGAGCCTGTTGACTGCCCAGATGGCGTCCGGCATGGAGGCGGCGCGAGCCTGCGCCGGGCTCTCGTGCGGAACGTGGGAACTTGTCGCCCCGATACTGCCGCCGGCCCAGGGGGATAGCGGCGAGAGGGAGAACCGCAAGCGGACAAAACCGCGAGGGGCCGAGTACCGATGCGGGGCACGGGGGTGGACCGTCTCGTAGTAGCGGTGAAGTCCGGTAATGCGGATGGAGCGAAGGGGACGGATGGGTCTGCTTGGTGGCCAACCGGAGTGCCCGGGATGAACCAGACGAGCGGATCGAAGTCGTTTGAGATCTCGAAACACCTGCTGTTCGAGGCGTACTTGAGGGTCAAGGCCAACAAGGGCACCGTGGGTGTCAACGGCGAGTCGATCGAGCAGTTCGAGGCTGGCCTGAAGGGCAACCCCTACAAGCTGGGGGATCGCATGTCGTCGGGCTGCTACTTCCCGCCGCCGGTCAAGATGGTGGAGATCGACAAGCCGGGAGGGCGCGGGGTCAGGGTCCTCGGCGTGCCCACGGTCGCGGACAGAATCGCGCAAACGGTGGTGGCGATGGTGCTGGAGCCACTGGTGGAACATGTGTTCCAGCCGGACTCCTGTGGCTATCGGCCCCGCCGCAGTGCGCTGGACGCGGTCGCGGCATGCCGTGAAAGGTGCTGGAAGACGGACCGGGTGATCGATCTGGACATCCGGGGCTTCTTCGTCAACCTCGATCATGATCTTGTCCTCAAGGCGGTCGGGCACCACACCGACCAGCGGTGGGTCCTGCTGTATGTGGAACGGTGGCTCAAAGCCCCGCTCCAGCGGCCGGACGGCAGCCTGCAGGCCCGGGACCGCGGCAGCCCGCAGGGCTCGGCGGTTTCGCCCGTGTTGTCCAACCTGTTCATGCACTACGCGTCCGATGTGCATGGCCCGGGAGTACCTCCGGTGTCCGGTTCGAGCGGTACTGCGACGACGTGCTGGTCCACTGCCCCAAAGAGGTTCAGGCGCATCAGGTGCGTGAGGCCATCGCCGGGCGGCTGGCCGAGTGCGGAGGTCTGGAGTTGCATACCCAGAAGACCCGCCTTGTGTATTCACGATGCGTGCCCGCATCACCAAATCAGCCGGTGCCTTCCGAGCGCCCGCCAGCCTGTCGATCGCCTTCTCCTCGTCCAGACCCACAGCAGCCCGGGCCCTCAGTAACGCTGGCACACCCACCCCCTGACTCAGCACTCAATGCCCCTGTATGCCCGCAGCTTGAGGAATGCATTGGACCCAGCCGGACCAGGTGCGGATGTAGGTGAGGTTGGCGAGCCACAGCTGGTGGGCTCTGAAGTGTCGGTTGACCAGGTCTGGTGGTCGTGGGGCGGTTGGTTCGGGGATGGTGGTGCGACGGCGCTGTCCGCGGATGACGCCTTCCAGGCCGTCCTCGCGCATCAGTTGCTCGATGGTGCAGCGGGCCGCATGCACGCCCTCACGCCGCGGCTGGTGGTGGACTCGGCGGGTTCCGTAGGTCTCGCCGGATGCCGCGGATCTGGCGGATGTGCTCAAGGAGCTGTTCATCGCGCCGGCGGCGGGCAGACTTCGGGCGTCTGAGTCGTGCGTTGTACGCCGAGACCGATAGGTCCAGTTCCCGGCAACGGACTCGACCCCGAAGTCGCCGCGGAGGTGACCGATCACCGCGTCGGCCTCGTGCGGGGCTGGTCGAGCTCCTTGATGTTCCTATGTTAAGCAACCAACTCGACGGGCTCAGCCGCGGGTTGGTCTCACTGGAGCCGGTCGGACTCCTCGGCGAACAGAGCGCGGAAGACTCGGCCTGAGACACGGCGTTTGAGCAGGCGGAGAGCCTCTTTGACGGTCTCCCCGGCCGCGATCTGTTTGGTGTAGTACGTGGTTCCCTCCCCGCTGCCACAGACCTGCGTGACCGCGATCACATGGAGGGCGTTGTTGATTGTCCGGTTGCCTCCGCGGTTGAGCCGCGAGGTCCCGGGCGCCAGGTGGGCGACCAGAGGTCTGTACTTCACGGACGGCTCGCTCGCGGAGCTCGTCGGCCCATCTGCCGCGGCAACATGCCTGGCTTCAAGGCCGCTACGGAATCCGGTTCATATCACCAGCTCGAAACTTTCCACAAGTGTCTCATCTGCGGCGTACAGGAACTTTGTCGGACTTCCCAAAAGGGCAACAGCGTGAGAGCGCACCGTTTGTCACATGTGATATGCGTCACCTCCTCCCCTGGGGGGATGGCCCAACATGCCCAATCAAAGGGGGTGTCCAGCCAAGTTGGCCGAGAACCTTGTCATCACGGCTTAGCAATACAAGCTCAGGGCAGGCATGATCAGCCATACAGCACTTAATTCACCTTCCTCTTGGGGAGAAGATCAATGCCCGTACAGGCAGACGGCAAGACTTCGGCCGAGCTGACCGACGCATACGCCCGTCGGATCGATGCCGATCTAGCCCGCGTCGACACGGAGATCGGTGAGCTGACGACGCGACTGAACAAACTCGACGCGGACCGAGCTCTGCTCGTCCGGCTGAGGCACAGCCTGCCGCAACTCGGCGGCGCCGCGACGAAGGCCACGAGTGGGGCCACCGATGATGCGGACTACGCATCGGTGGCTATGCCCTTGCAGCGCGAAGACGCCGCAACGCCTGCTCCTGACGCGGACAAGCGCACCAAGCGCCTTCGGCGTGGCAAGGGGCCGACACTCATTGAACTGGTGCGGCAGCATCTGTTGGAACGCAGCGGACCTGTTTCGGTCAGCGAAGTCAGCGACATGCTGAAGAGGGTGGAGGCGGACCGCCGGGTGAGCAATGTCGTGGTGCGGAACACCTTGGAGAGCATGGTCGCCAAATCCATGGCCGAGCGTTCAAGGCAGGGGAACTCGGTCTTCTACACCCTCGTACGTAGCGAGGACCTGGCCGCGGCTTTGCAGGAGTAACGTCATTGAGGTGTATGCCCCCTCGCCAACCGCGACGAGGGGGCATACCAGATAAACCGGTCAGTGACTCGTGCCCGCCGACCAGAGAACGGAACCCGAAGCGGAGGTAACAGTCACGTCGCCGCTCCTGTGAATGATCAGTTTGGCGCCGGCACTGCCGCCGACGCCCGAGGACCAGACTGTCTGGTTGTCCTTGTCAAGGACAACCAGACGCCCGTCGGGGTGGAAGACGGCATGATTGCCCTTGCCCTGGGTGTGTGAGGACCAGCGCACGGCTTCGTTCTCGTCAGTGATGACAAGGTTGCCGTCGTGACGCATCCTGATGTGCATGCGGTTCGAGCCGAGCGAGTCGCCATGATGCAGCACATAAGTCGCCTTGACGACTGTCGTCGACCAGGAGGGAAGGGCCGCCACCGGCTTCCGATGGTCCCAGCCGTCCGGTGATGCCGGGCGGTTCGTGGAGTAATGCTCCAGGCTGCCCTCTTCGAAATCCGTGAGGTCGACGGGCGTGCCCGTGGCGGGCAGCTCCTTCTCCACTGTTTCGGCGGGAAGCATCGCAGAGATGTGCGGCACGGGGGGCGTCGGCGAAGCTTTCTTCTTCGCCAGTGCCGGTGCCGGTGCCGGCA
>NZ_JBITCU010000053.1:4261-20303 GCF_044453545.1 Streptomyces sp. NPDC051664
CCAGAGCTTTCTTCTTCGCCAGTGCCGGTGCCGGTGCCGGCAGAGCTTTCTTCTTCGCCAGTGCCGGTGCCGGTGCCGGCAGAGCTTTCTTCTTCGCCAGTGCCGGTGCCGGTGCCGGCAGAGCTTTCTTCTTCGCGTGATGGACCGGGACGGCAACAGGCGCGGGCACATCCTTCACCGAATGGCGCGGCAGGTCGCCGTGGGGTACGGGCAGCGGGTGCGCGGGAGGCCGCGTGAGCGTGCCCTGCGGCAAGCGCTCCGGCATGTCGCCGCGAGACGTCGGCGAGCCCTTCGCTGGATGCAGCGGCGCCTTGGTGTCAGGCACCTCCTGCAGCATCCCTGGCGGGTGAGGCGGTACTCCACCACCATCGGTGTCCCAAGACGGGAGGGTGGAATAGCTGCCGTCGGTATCAGGCGCCCCGTGCGGCGCCTTTTCGGGAGAGTTTTGTTTCGCCAGCAGCAGGGAGCTCGCGGCGCCTTCGTAGTTTGTTGTGTCCTTGTCCTTGTGGTGTACGAATGGTACGGACACCAGGACGGCTCCGGCGAACGCGGCGGCCGTCATCAGCGGCCACCGGCCGAGTTTGGATCCGTTGGATGCAGCGCGCGGCGGTTTGCCGGATCCGTCGTCGGCTGACGCAGCCAGAGCGATGGCCGACGCTGTTTCGTCCGCCCAGGCGGCCGGAGTGGCGGCGGCGCCGGTTTCCTGTTGCCGCTGGGCATCGGGACGGAACAGGGGTCCGGTGAGACTGCCTCCGGGGTGAATTCCCTCAGCTGGGGCAACGGGCGCGGCAGGGGGCTTGGTGCCAGGGCCCGCTGCCGACGCAGCCGCCGTGGCTGTCGTGGCCGAGCGGGGAGATTGGGCGGTGGCTATGGTCGCCGACGCGGCGCTGCCGCCGGGGTCCTCGTCGTTTAGGGGCATGGCTATCGCCCGGCGAACTTGCCGCGTGGGGTTGGGCGGGGTCGCCCCGGCGGTGGGCGGGGGGCCGCCCACCGGTTGGATCAAGGCCATCCGTGCTCCTCAAGTGTTGCCGTTGATGGTGGTATTACGGGTGGGGGCCGAGCGACGCATGGCCCGGCAGCCCCTTTCGGCTGCTCAGGAACCAACTTGTCCGGTGAGTCTGAGCACGCCGAGGTCGCCAATGCCCCTGTCGGTCCACTCCCGCGCCAAGGCCGCCGGGGTGGGGTCGCTCGCGACGGCGGAGAGACGTACCAGCGCGGCGTTGTCCGCGTCCTCCAGGACACCTGGAGGAGCGAAGGGCGCCGACTCGGGCAGTTCGCGCAGCATCACCACGGTGGCGCCGGCCCGATGCTCGGTGGCCAGAACGCGCAGGCGAGTTCCGGGGGCGAACACGATCTCATCGGTAGGTGCAGTTTCGTTTGCCGCGTCAACCTCGTTCAACAACGAGCTGGCGCGACGACCCGTCATGGACCAGATGAGGTAGTGATGGTCCATGAGGGCTGGATATTTCTTGTCCACGGCCAGGCCACTCACCGGTAGATCCAAACCCAGTTCCTCACCGGCCACCGGTATGTCCTCTTGAAGAGAAGCGCCGGCCCGGCGAATCGCAGCCCCGCGGTAGGAGGGCAGACGCCTCAGGCCTGAGGCCAAGCAAGTCAAGAACGACACCGCATCGCCGCTGCCCGTATCCAGCCACGTTCGCAGACCTCGCGGGCCGCACGGGTCCTCACCGACCGCCGTCAAATACGCGTGGAGGGCCGCCAGGTCCGCCATCGGCTCGTCCGGATGCTGTGTGCGCAGCGCTGGAATACGGGTCATTATCCGGCTTACGGCGGCGCAGTGCCCGTCCCAATGGCCCCCCAGGCGCACCCGGGCAGCGTTCCAGTCAGGTTGCCTGCTGCGATGTCCAGGCCGGACTGGTACCCACTCGATAGGCCGCATCCTCGCCACAGCCGTCTCTGGGTGCTGAGATGCTTCGCTATCCGCTGGGTCTGTCGTCGGCGACAGCAGAGCCTCCCCGACGTTCTCGCCCTCGGTGTGCGCAATTGCGGCAGGTGGTCCGGCACCGGGGTGAACCGGGGTATTTGTTGTGGTTCGGGTCTCGGTAGCCTCTCGAGCGACGAACTCTTCACCACTCAGGGACGGCGAATCCATCGGGGGCGGCGAGGATGAGCTGGAGCGCGGAAGAGGTTCACGTTCCCCACCCTGGGGGGCGGAGACCGCTCCAACAGATGTCTGCGGCCTGTCTTCCTCTCGGGGTTCCGGGAGAGTTCCGACGTTCGTTTGACTGACGGCAGAGGGGAGGATGGCATCTATCGCGGAGATCTGCGCGACCGCAGCCCCCTGGTTATCAGCGGCGGTTCGGATGGTCGGTTCGACGGGGCCAAGGGCCGCAACTTCAGACGCCGTGGCCATCAGAGAGTGAGATGGTATGACCAGCGGTACCTGTACAGGGGCAGGTGGCCCTGACTCCTTCTGCTGCGTCGGAGTGGCCGCGAGAAGTGCCACGTCCTCCGCTTCCGGGGGGCCCGGTGCGTCCCCGGCCGGCATCTTGGACGCAACGGCCTGATCCCAGCTCGCTGGTGACATCGCGGCCAACGAGATCATCTGCGGTGGCATAGGCTCAGGTATTCGTGCAACTGCCCTGTTGTGGGCCATCGGTTCCGACGGGGACGCCGGGGAGGCGATCGTGCCCTCAGCGGCCGTCACAGAAGCCTCACGCTCCGCCACTGCCGCCGGACGCCATCCCCGTGCAGACAGAGCCAATCCGTGGCGGACGACGAGGCGTCGCAACTCGCGAAGCGCATCAGGGGAGCACTGACCATGGATCTGGACAACTGTCCAGTTCTTAGCATCTTCCTGCAGCGACGCCAGCAGTCGTTCCAGAGCCGCAGGAAGGGAATCGTCGAGAGGCTGGCCGGCAACGCCCACGTCGATGGACATCTGGTCCGTTTCCGGGGAGCGTTCGGCCACCAGACGCGGAATCGGCGTGGACTTTGTACCGATCCAGAGCCCAGCCCGAGTGACAGCGATCTGCCAGGTGTTGTCGAGGTGAAGAACACCGGAGTCCCGGGCTGGTCGCAACCCGCCGATCGGCGGTCGCCAGGAGGATATGCGGGGGACTGCCGAACCGGGCGAACAGGTGACGGACTCGATGTAGGGCCGCCACGACGGATTTCCCTGGCTATCAACCAGAACCATGCGAGCGGATCCGGCATGCAGTGGCTGTTCCCAGGGAGACCCATGGGCCTCCGCCTCGTCGCCGAGCAGCGGAAGTCCGCTTGCGACCTCGACTTCGATTCCGAGAAGGTCGGCGGCTTCTTGACCAGTCGGCAGCAGGTCGCGACCGTCACCGGGTAGGAGCCGTACTGTGCTGCGGATTGACGCCGGCAGGGCAGCCAGGATGTCCGCAATCGCGTCCGCAGACACGGGAGCTGCACTTGGGGTACCGACAAGGAGGACCGGGCCGGCGAGACCCACGGGCACCGCATACTCCAAGGCGGCCACGCCTTCCGCCGACGCACTGGCGGGCCAAACTGCCAGTCCTGCGGGAATGTGACGGATGATATAACCCTGAGCGGTGTCGGGGGCGACCCGTGCCAGGGCATCCTGCCACGACGGCTCGGGCAGCCGCGTGCCAACGAAGCGAGGCAGCATGCCTCGCTGGAACATCCACCATCCGCCGACAGTGTCGGCTCCTTCAGGTGCGAATAGCGTTCCGCCCGGCGCGATCAGCACGGCCCCTGCCGGTGCGACCACCTCAGCGTTCCAACGCTCACTGAGCAGCCGTGCAACAGCCGCTTGATCTGGGGTCTCGGCCGCACCCCGTGACATCACCAAACGCACCTGGACCACGCCGGCACCGATACTTTCCTGCAAGGCCGGACCCAGGGCGTCGCACAACAGATCAGGCCCGTCAAAGCCAGCACCGACGAGCACCGTCGCCTGGTTCTTCGCCTTGGTGCCTGTCAGGGCCCGGGCAGCTTCGGCAAGGTGATCCGGCAACGGTCCCGCCCGGTGCACGACGTAAACCCCACGGCTTCCCGTAACGGTCAAAGCAGCGGTGGCTCCGCTACGAGCGGTTCGGGCGCTGTCACGGCGTGTCAAACGGGTACTCACCATGCCCTCCTTTTCGCGCGCATCTCCTGTTCACAGCGACTCTGCGTTCGCGATACCCGGAGATCATCGGATCGCTGAGTCGGCGCGGCTGTTCGCGCCCAAATGTGAAGTGGCATATCTGGTACGGCACATGAACTTACCCACGAGAAGATACCAACGAAGATGTGACCCGCAACCCGAGAAATGTTTGTTACGGCCGTGACACATCGGGCAGCGACCCAACGGCACAGGCATTCACGCCTCATACCCCACCAATCGCACACATTTGATGCCCCCTTCGGTGCCTCCACGAACACCATGTAGTTTCTCCTGCTAGGAAGAGGGGAACGCGTGGACGATGCCGTCGATCGGCCCTCTTGATGACGTAGCTCTCCCGAGCGGGGACTCTGGAGGCCGTAGCATACGGCCCGTTCAGGGGCTCGGCTCCCGGCGACGACCGCTAAACCACAGAGCCGCTGACACCCTAAGGCGCTGACACCCTAAGGACGGAGACGGCATGGACAACCGCACGCATGCGACCACGCACGCGCGGTGGCGGATCGTGATGGTGTCAACGCTGGCAATCAGCTGCGGATTCACCGGATCTGCCGTGGAATCATCCGCGGCGGACACCACACGCACCCCTTCGCCCACTGCAACTTCTAGTCCGGCGGCACTGCGGCTTCCAGCGATGCCAAGTCTGCTGGACCGGAGCAACAACCCGTGCACGAAGGCCTCCCCCTCGGTATTTCCGAGCATCCCTTGGGCCCAGCAGAGCCTCGGCCTTCCCCGAGCCCAAGAGCTGACGAGCGGCGCCGGAGTAACCGTCGCAGTGATCGACACCGGGGTCTCACAGGACGCTCCGGCCCTGAAGGGCCGTGTGACCGCGGTGGACGCCGCAGGCGAGGACTGTGTCGGCCACGGAACCTTCATTGCTGGCGTCATTGCGGCCGCCCCTACAGCCGACACGGGCGTCAGCGGCGTGGCTCCCGAATCCCGGATCCTTGCGATCACCGGTCTGGACAGGGACGGCAACCCGAACGAGGCCCGAGTGGCTGCGGGAATACGTGCTGCCACCGACCACGGTGCCACTGTCATCGATGTGTCCCTTACGTTTTCCGCGCGGACTCCGGCTATGGTTTCCGCACTCGCCTACGCAGCCCAACATGATGTCCTTGTGGTCGCCCCCGGGCTGCCAGACGAGTTCGCCGCACCGCGGGGGGCGACCGATGAGGCCCCTCCCCACATTCGGGTGTGGCCCGCCGCCTGGTCCGGCGTGCTATCTGTCGTGGACGTGGATGTCACTGGGGCCCGACCGGATGTCGGTGCAGAGCCGGCCCGTGCCGATCTCTCGGCACCTGGTCAGGGCATAGCAGGCATCGGACCGGAGGGACACGGTCATTTCCTTGGTAACGGTCCATCCATAGCGGCCGCTTTCACGGCTGGCGCTGCCGCACTGTTGCGCGCCTACGAGCCCTCCTTGACCGCTTCTCAGGTCGCCGTTCGCCTCAAGTCCTCTGCCTATCCAGCTCCACAGCCACGTCTGGACCCATACGGCGCGCTTGCCGCGGTGCTCCCCGACGAGCTCCCCGCCTCCGTTGGCGCCAGCGCCGCGATTGAACTCCACCCCGAGGTGAAGGACCGTCATTCTGTCCACCGCGCCTTCAAGTTGCTCGGAGGCGCGGCAACGGCAGCCCTGATTCTGACCGCTACGGGACTGCTCAGGCGCCGGAAGCAGGCCGCCAGCGCCTGAGCGTTCAGAACGGCTCGGAACCTACCCCTGTTCCAGCAGCGCCGTCTGAATTTGCACTGTGCTTCGACGCGTGACGTACATACCCCTGCCTGGCGGCAGCAGCCGGGGCTTGATGTTATTGAACAGATAGCCCTCTGCCGGTGGGCAGGACATCAGCAAACCTGGTGAGTTGACCTCCAGCAGCCGACGAACAAGCGGGTCGTTCATGCCTCGCATGGCGCCTGCCGCGGCGCGGGTGACCACCATGTGGAAGCCCACCTCGTAGCCGAGAGGCAGGTGCTGCATCAATGGCTCGAAGGGGTTCTGCATCGGCGACGCCACAAGGTCGTAGTCATCGACCAGCACAAACAGACGGGGGCCCTTCCACCAGTCGGCTTGCTTCATGCGCGACGGCGTGATCTCCGGCCCAGGAGCGCGAGTTTTCAGCGCGCGGGCGGCGCCGTCGATGAGCTCCCGCAGCTGATCCACGGAAACCGCGTGGCCGAGCCGGTATTCCTGCGGAATCGCCTCAACCAGGTCACGGCGGAAGTCAACGACGATGCACTGCGCTTCGGCGGGTGTGAAGCGCTCGCTGAGGGACTTGGCGAACAGGCGTAGCAGGTTGGTCTTGCCGCTTTCGCTGTCGCCGAAAGCCACCAGATGTGGCGTTGCGGCTAGGTCATGCCACGCAGTTTGCAGCTCCGTCTCCTCGAGGCCGATCGGAATCCGAAGCCGCCTGGCAGGATCGGGATCGCGCGGTAGCTTCGCGGCGCTCAACATGGTGGGCAACATCCGCACCGGCGGAGCCAGGGGCCCTGTCCAACTCTCCGCGATGGTCGAGACCAGATCACTGACCCCATCGGCGAGGTCACCGGCGCTTTCCACTCCGTCAATGCGAGGCAGAGCTGTCAGGAAGTGGAGTTTGCTGTCGACGACGAGACCGCGGCCAGGGACTCTGGGTACGCTGGCAGCGCGGCGCATATCGACCACAGAGTCCAAAGGGTCGCCCATCCGCAGTTCGAGCCGCGTCGCGGATTGATCGCGGACCGCCGACGAGAGCTCAACCCATCGGGCCGTGGTCGTAATTAGATGAATGCCGTAACTGAGACCGCTGACCGCGATCTGATTGATCACCGAGACGTGGTCCTGGAAATCCTGACGAACCGTGGCCCAGCCGTCGATGACGAGGAAAACGTCGCCGTGCGGCTCGTTGGAAAATTCGCCCGCGGCACGACGCCTGCGGAACGTCGCCATGGTATCGATGCCGTGCTCCAGGAACAAACGCTCCCGGCGGGCCAGCAGGGATGTGACCTCTGCCAGCGTGCGGCCGACGCGCTCGAGCTCCAGCCGTCCCGCAACCCCACCGATGTGCGGGAGACCGGCTAGCGCAGCCAGCGATCCGCCACCGAAGTCCAAGCAGTAGAACTGCACTTCAAGAGGCGTATGGGTAAGGGCGAGCGCGGCGATCAGAGTGCGCACGGCTGTGGACTTCCCGCTCTGCGGGCCGCCTGCGATGCCGACGTGGCCGCCGGCTGCCGAAAGGTCGACGGTGAGCAGGTCACGTTTCTGTTCGAACGGACGGTCGATGATGCCGACAGGAACTGACAGGGCACCGCGCGATGGCCAGTCCACGGTGGTCAGGCCATTGACCGGGTGAGGAGACAGCGGAGGCAGGAGCCTGTCAAGTGTGGGAGGCAGGTGCAGCGGTGGCAACCACACTTGATGGGCGGGTGGTCCGGCGTCGCGGAGCCGCCCGATGGCGAGGGCCAGCAAGGAGTTCTCCCCTGCCTCCGGCTCGGACATCCCCAGATCGCGTGGCTGCCCGGCCGAAGGGCTCGCGACAGGATCGGGCTGACGCGATTCCACCCACTGACCTGTCCATGGAACGACCTGGCTTGCCACCTGAGCCTGGGCCAGAGCGCCGGATCGCTCCCGGTAGGCACCGGACACATACGCGGCCCTGAATCGGGACAATGCCTCGATTCCGCTCTTGAGGTATCCGCTGCCAGGCTGGGGGGGCAGTTCATACGCGTCAGGGACGCCGAGCACGCCACGACTCTCCATCGCTGAGAACGTTCTCAGACCCAGGCGGTAGGACAGGTGGCTTTCCAACTGGTGCATCCGCCCCTCATCCAACCGCTGCGACGCCAGCAGGAGATGTACGCCAAGGGAACGACCCAAACGCCCGATCATTACAAAGAGATCCATGAACTCTCGGTGTGCTGCAAGTAGTTCGCTGAATTCATCGACCACCACGAACAGGCTTGGCATCGGCGCGATCGGCGCTCCTGCTGCGCGGGCCCGTTCGTACTCCAGCGCAGACGTGTAATTGCCGGCTGCGCGCAGCAGCTCCTGCCTGCGGATCATCTCGCCGTGCAATGCATCCTGCATGCGGGATACCAGGGCCGCCTCGTCGGCCAGGTTTGTGATCACTGCGGATGTATGCGGAAGCTCGTCCAAGCCGAGGAACGTCGCGCCACCCTTGAAGTCGACCAGAACGAAATTCAACGTCTCCGACGAATGCGTGAGGGCCAAAGCCAGCACCAGGGTGCGCAACAGCTCGCTCTTCCCCGAGCCGGTGGCACCGATCAGCATGCCGTGTGGTCCCATGCCGCCCTGCGAGGACTCCTTGATGTCCAGTTCAACCGGCCGCCCGTCGGCTCCCACTGCGATCGGCACGCGCAAGCGATCGCTGTCGGATGACGAGCGCCGTGACCAGTACGCGTCCGGCGCGTGCCGATGCAGATCGGGAATGCCGAGCAGCGTGGTGAGCTGGATGTCGGTCTCCAGTGGCCGGGCCACTTCGGTGGTGTTGCCGGTGCGCATCGGCGAAAGCACTGCAGCCAGCGCGCGGGCGGAGGAGACCCCCATCGTGTCGGCGCGGCCGAGCGCGGTGAAGGAGTCCTTGCGGTTCCGGTCGGTGCGCACTAGACGCACCTCACCAGCGTTCAGGTCCAGTCGCAGTACAGTCCGGCCCGGTCGCCAGCTAAGGGAAGATGACAAGTCGATGACGATGACATTGCGGATTCCTGCACGGTCGAGGCGGTGTCCGGACATCAGCTGACCGCCGTCGAGGACCACAACGGTGTATGGCTCGCTCTGGGACGGCACCGCATTCTGATCGAAGGAAGGACGCTCGGTGAATTCCTCACCCAGAAGATCCTCCAATTCCGTCATCGTGCTGGTGATCAGCCGGACGGGGCCCGCTCCGTCGTTCTCATCCGGGTGCAGCGTGTGCGGCAGCCACTTCGCCCAGTCCCACTCAGCTTGATGTTCCGTCGATACGCAGAAGGCGATCGTCATGTCCTGCGGCGCGTGCATCACCGCGAGCTGCGCGATCATGGCGCGCACCATGCCAGCAGTCTGTTTCCTGTCGCCCCGCACCAGAACCCGGGCCCAGGTCCGCAGAAACAGTGCAATCGGCTGTTCGGGAACCGTGGAGTAGGCCTTGATAAAGGCGCGCAGGGAATGCGCGGTCAGTGGATCGAGGTCCTCAATGGGAGTTTGCGCCGAGGACGAAAGTCGCAGACTGAGCCGCTGCTCTCCAACGGCTATACGGACCTCAGCGAAATCGTCGTTGTCGGGTCGACGTTCCCACAGCCGGGACGTACGGGCGAAAGACCACAGACCGGCGGGTTCCGGGTGACGCCACATCAGCGCACGCTGTTGCTGTGCCACAGCGGCCCGCACGCGGCGTCGTACCCCGCTTAGATAGCGGAGGTAGTCACGCCGGGCGCCCTTGAGTTTCGCCTTGCGTTCAGTGCCCGTGCGCATGGTCTGCCCGGCTACCATCGCGCCCATGGCCACCACCATCAGGCCGACTACCAGATACGTCATCGGGCTGGAGGTGGATCCAGGACGAATGTACAGCAGCACCATTGCGCCGGACATTACCCCCATGGGGATATAGGTCAACATTGCGCCGCTGCCCGAAGTTGGCTCCGCCAGGACTGGAGGCTCCTGCAGCGTCACCTCGCCTTCCGGCATCTCGTGACCGCTGCGGCGGGCCGGCCGGCGGAAGAACACTACACTCAACGTGTCACCTCAGAGCAGTTCGGTGGTTCCGGTTCGCGAGTGGCATCACACCATGAATTGGTGTCGTGTCAACATCTTCACCAGCGCACATCATTGGGCATCCGGCCGCCTGTCCGCCACACACACAAGGTAGATTGCGCCCTCATCCGGTCACGGGACGTGCCAGCGCATACATGTGACGTACGCAGACGGAAGGTCTAGACATCTCATGAGCGAGAGCTCCGCTACTGGTCTGTCCACTTTGTGTCGGGTCACCGTCAGGGGACCTGACCAGGTCCTCGACCTGGCGGTACCTGGCGACATACCTGTCGCCGACCTGCTGCCAGCGATCGTGAGCCACGTAGGAGAAGACCTCACCGAAGCCGGCCTTGATCACGGAGGCTGGGTCCTACAGCGCATCGGCGGGCCACCTCTGGACCCTGAAGGCACCCCCGAGTCGCTCCACCTGAACGATGGCGAAGTGCTTATTCTGCGCCCGATGGTGGAAGCGCTTCCGCCGGTCCGGTTCGACAACTTGGTGGACGGCGTTTCCTCTGTAGTGCACGACCTGCCGCACGCCTGGTCCCCTGCCGCAAGCCGCTGGTCTCTACGGGCGGTTCTTCTGGCCGTGCTGACGGCGGCTCTAATTCTGCTTGCCTTGTCCGGGAGCGAGCGCCCCTCGCGGGCGGCTCTGTCTGCGGGAGCTGCCCTCCTTACACTGGCGGGCGCGGGCGCGGCCGGACGCGTCCTGGACGACATGCCAGGCGCTGTTCTACTCGGACTTATCACAGGACCCTTCGCCGCGCTGGCCGCGGCCCTCGTGGTCGACGGCACCCCGGGAGCCGGGACAAGTGGTGCGCGCTGTATCGCGGCATCTGCGGCGTGGGGTATAGCCGCCGCCCTGGCCCTGACGGTGGTAGCCGCACATCCTGTCGCGTTCGCGTCCAGCATCGTCGTGGCGCTGGCAGGCGTGATCGGCGGAGTGCTAATGGTCTTCGTGGAGGGAACCCTCGACCAAGCTGCAGCGGCGGTGACGCTACCCACGGTGATCTTTGGTGCTTTCGTTCCCATTCTGTCCTTCTCGCTATCCGGATTCCGCCTGCCTCCCCTGCCCACCAATGCAGGGGAGCTGCAAGAGGGCATCGACCCCTATCCGAATGAAGAGATCACGGCACGATCGGCCGCCACAGACCGCTGGATGACCGGGCTGTACGTCGCCATAGGCGTGATCAGCGCCTGCTGCCTCGCGGGACTCGCCCTGCAGCCGCGCACCCCCCAGCTGCTCTGCGGTTGCCTACTCGCGCTTGTGTTGGTACTGCACGCCCGCCAACTCGGCAACGCCTGGCAGCGGCTGGCGTTGACCTTGCCAGGCGCGCTGGGTGCTGTTCTGCTCGCCGTGTGCGCGGCTCAGCAGCACAAGGCCGAGGATCAGTTGGGGATGGCGGCAGGGCTGCTGGGAGCAGCTGTCGCAGTTGCAGTGGTGTCGTGGACCGTGCCCGGACACCGCCTACTGCCCTACTGGGGGCGAGCCGGGGATCTGCTGCAGTCCGCGGCGGCGATCGCGCTGCTTCCGTCAGCGCTCTGGGTTCTCAACGTGTATGCAGATCTACGTGGAATCAAAGGCTGAGGCGGCGCGCCATGAAGAACAAGCGCGACCAGGTCCAAGCTCACCGGTTCGTCGTGTCCCGGCTCACCTCCGGTCTGATGCGGACCGACCCCGATATTTTGGAGGGACCCAACAGCCGCACGAACAAGGGAATGACAATCGGCGGCGTCATCGGAGCGGTGCTGGCCGTCGGCGCGCTGGTCTACGGATTCATCTCGCCCGGCGGCTCGAACGCCTGGCAGGACCAGAAGACGCTGATCATCGAGCAGAACACTGGCAACCGGTACCTGTATGACGGGGCACTGCGCCCGGTACGCAATTACTCCTCTGCACGCCTGATCGTGGGCGAAACCATGACCTCCCGCAACGTGCCTGCCCGCTCTCTGGCGGACGTCTCCCGCGGCTCCGCAGTGGGCATCCCAGGGGCCCCGGACAACTTGCCTCCCACAGAAAATCTTGACATCGGACCATGGGAAGTCTGTGCGGCGACCGACGCAACTGACAGTGGCAGACCTGCGCCCTCCACCTCATTGGTGGTGGATGAAAACGAGCCAGGTGTTGAACTGGACAGCAGTCAGGCGCTGTTGGTCAGCAGCCCGGACAAAAGGTACTACCTGTTGTGGCATGGCAGCCGGTTCCGGCTCGGCTCCGGTTCGGCCGCAGCAGACGCCCTGGGCTACGGAACCGTGCGACCTCTTGCGGTTTCCGTGTCATTTCTTGACTCCCTGCCTGCTGGCCCCGATCTGGCCGCGCCGGCAGTGGCCGGGGGGGGGGCCATCGGCCCCAGGTTGGAAGGCAAGTCGACACGCGTTGGCCAAGTATTTGAAGTGAAGACACCAGGCTCCAGTAAGCAGTACTACCTGCTGCAACGGGCCGGGCTGGTACCGATCACGATCACCGAGGCGGCGCTCGCCCTGGGCGACCCCGACGAGCGGACCAAGTCCTACGGGGGCTCGACGCCGGTGGCCATACAGATCGCCGCAGACTCGCTAAATTGGGCTCTGGCACCACACGGGCGTCCTGCGATCAGCTCCCTTCCTCCGGCACCCCCCATGCTGGTACCAATATCTTCAAACCAGGCGGTCTGCGTCCGTCTCGAGGCTGGGCACAAGTCCGGCGCTAGCAAGGGAAATGCGCCGATCACGGATGTCGCCGGACGGATCGGCATCACCGTGGCTCACGATGCTCAGTTCGAAGCCGGGGGGGTCACGGCCCCCAAGGAGTCCATGGCCGCTTGCCTTCCTGTCGACACCGTCGTAGTACCGCCGAACGGCGGAAGTCTCGTGCGAGCGCTGGGCGCGAGCGGGGATCGAGTCGGGGCCACCACCTATCTGGTGACCGACGCTGGAGTGAAGCACCTCATCGCATCAGACACAGCGGCCAAGGCCTTGGGTTACGACCCCGCCGGTGCCCGCGGGATTCCATCACCGCTGCTGGCCATGCTTCCTACTGGAGTCGATCTGTCTCAACCAGATGCTCTTCAGGGCCAGGCGACCACCACCAACGCATCCGGCTGTGCAACCAACAAGACTGCGCAGTGAAACGATGGCAACCCACACACGTCTGCTGACACATGTCCTGGTTCCTCCAAGTTCTTCTTAGTCGGGAAACATGTCACTCGGGAGACCCAACTCGCCCTGGGAACACTCGACTTCGCGGACGTGATTGCAAAAGGGTCGGTGTGCCAATTATGCTTCCGTACACATGTTTCTCCTGCGCCACCGACCCCTGTTCCTGGGCATGAGCGACCCACTGCGGCGTCGTTGCCTCGGCAGCACGAGCGGTGCCGCTACGGCTACGGAAGGACATCGGCATGAGCACTCCTATGCCTGGCAGTACCTCGAAGTCAAGTACGGAAACATACGTCCAAGCCGTCCAGGCACTGGAAGAGGCACGTCGCAAGATGACGGCGTCGCAAGGACGGGTCCAGGATTCGGTAGCTGCGCTGAGCAGCAACTACCAGGGAGAGGACGGTCATGCCTACCAGCAGGTCATGGAGACCTGGCTGGGCGAGGTGGACCGCATCAAGGCCACCTGCGAGGCCATGGAGAATCACCTCAACGAAAGCGCCGCGGCGTCGGGGAAGGCCAATGCGGGCGCCCTCGAGAAGCTTTCGCATCTGATCACCCACGGCAGCGTCTCCGACGGTGTGTACTCCGACCTGACCAACTAGCATCTCCTCAACCCTCCTCCCCGACCTCAAGGAGCAAACATGGCCGGCGACATCTGGATAAATCACTCTGCGGCCAAGGCGTTCTCCGACGAAATGCTGAATGAGACCCAAGCCATCAGCGCTGTCGTCACCGAGCTGGAAGGCACCCTCGGCGGGATCGTCAATAACTGGCTCGGAGACGACAGGGATATCTACATCAATAAGGTCCAGCCGACATGGAATCGCGAGGTCAGCTCCCTCAGCCTCATCCTCCAGCGGCACGCCGTGACTCTCGACGATATCTCGGACAACTATAAGCAGACCGTATACCGCAACGCGCAGGGATTCGAAGAGATCAAGTTTTGACCTCGGCACCACCTGCCGCTCCTGGCCCACCCCCACAAGCTCGAGCGGGGGTGGGCCACCAGCCATCACCCACCACATCAAGGAGGCCATCACATGCCCAGCGAGACTGAAAATCCTTCCCAAGACCCGGGTCTGCCAACCATGGAGCACCTTGACAGCCGCGCTCTGCAGTCCTTTATCGACAATGACCTGAAACCCTTCACGGAGGACGTCCGCAATTTGCGGACGCCGGGTAAGACGCCTCCGGCGCTGTACGACGTATCGCACACAAGTCCACTGCTGATCGGCGATCTGGCAGCCGACGAGGGGTCAGGTGGCAAGCCGCTCTTGGATAACAGCAGGAAAACAGCCACTACTATCGATTCAGTGCTCGCAAGAAATTTCGAAGGGTTTTCTCAGCTGCAGCGTGGACTCCACGATGTAATTATCGACATGCTGTCCGCAAGAGACAAAAACCTCACCGACATCGACGCCGCAAAGTTCCTTGAGCTCCTCGGCCCTTACGCGGGAGCGATGTATCCCTCCGCCACAACTCCGCCCAGTTTGTGAAATGCATCGTTGATCTCTGGGTTTGAACTGTGAGAACTGGTCCGGAGGATATCCGACGTGGGCGCTGAAAATTGGGAACAGATAATCCAGTTGCTGACGGGATTTCAACTGCCCGACCGCAATAAGATCACCACGAAGAGCGTGAAGGATGGAGACAGCAACGTACCGTGGATCAAAGTCGAACTCAAAACTATCCCAGCCATAGATCACTTCACGAACACCATCAGCAACAACGGCCTTTCATGGCAGTTCCAGTTCTACGAGCGAAATGGTACAGACAAGGTGACCATGCATCAGGCCACCGTCACCATCGTCGACCAGTTGGAGGGTGCTCAATACTGGCAACGCAGTGAAGAGGCCCTCAAAATGCTGCTTAACGAACCATACGCAACTAACGGTTCTCTCGACACCGAAAACGGAGCCCCTGGAGCTACCAAAGGCATAGACCTCAAATCCTTCACCACGCTGGCTCAATCATTCGACCAGGTGGGCACGTTCTTCAAGACGCACACTGAGACACTAAAGCAGTGGACGGAGGCGTTGGGCAAGGAAAATAATGCATGGGGCGGTGTGGCTGCGGGCGTCTTCTGGAATCTCATAAATAATCTTCATGAGGAATACGACAGCTACAGGCTTGCGCTGATGCCGGCGAATTGGCAGCCGGAGCAGACATCGAGATCCACCAATTACACATCCAGCACATTGCACGGAGACTCAGTCATCGGAGCTGAAGTCGAACTGTACAAGGCATTGACGGAAATACAAGACGCGTACGGTAAGTACATCACTCGCTCTGCCGCACCGATCACTGTCACCTTTCCTGACGGGGAAAGTCGCAGCACCACGGTGGATGGCGACACTCGAATGGTGATGTGGGAGGTGATGATGGAAACATTGCAATTTCTCTGGGATCACAATTACACCAATATACTTTTTCGCAGTAATGTAGGCGACCTACCCGATGACGGCTGGAATAACCCGGATCGGTCATGGATCGGCACCACACCGGCTTTTCGTGACACAACGGCCTGGGGGAAACTGTCGGACATTTCGACATGGACGGGCATCGCCCACGAGGCCGTTCGCCGGTGGACGAACAATGTCGAAACGAACCTTGACGTTCCCTCGAGAGCAGCCTTTCAGGAGCTCGGCCAGGGCTGGAGTCGACAACTCGATCCGATCTGGAATAGCGCTTTCACTGTCCCAGCCACTCCTCCCGCACCCCTCGGCGGAGGTGATGACGGCAGTGCCGGCGGAGGAGGAGGAGGCGCTTCCTTCCCCAAGAGCGGTGGAGGTCAGGGCGGCGGCGACCTCCCCAGCCTCGGCAACCTCCCCAGCCTCGGCGGAGGTGGGGCCGGCGGGGGTCAGGGCGGTGGGGACATTTCCACCCCCCATCCCAGCGGCGACCTCCCCAGCCTCGGCAACCTCCCCAGCCTCGGCGGAGGTGGGGCCGGCGGGGGTCAGGGCGGCGGGGACATTTCCACCCCCCATCCCAGCGGCGACCTCCCCAGCCTCGGCAACCTCCCCAGCCTCGGCGGAGGTGGGGCCGGCGGCGGTCAGGGCGGC
>NZ_JBITCU010000053.1:20401-25810 GCF_044453545.1 Streptomyces sp. NPDC051664
GCGGGGACATTTCCACCCCCCATCCCAGCGGCGACCTCCCCAGCCTCGGCAACCTCCCCAGCCTCGGCGGAGGTGGGGCCGGCGGCGGTCAGGGCGGCGGGAACATATCGGTCAAGAATCCCAACGATAAGATCACCACCACCAACCCGACTGACTCCGGTTACAGCATCCCTCCCGTTCCCACCGTCAGCGGGCTGCATATCAGCGACGGGAACGGAACCGTAACTACACACCACCCGTCGGGGGGCGTCTCAGCCATAGACCCCAAAGGTTTCACCACCACCAGCTATCCAGACGGCAGCAGCACCATCGCCGGCCCCAACGGCGAATTCCAGACCGTTCCAAGCCCTGCCAACATGGCGGGCATCTCTACCCAGGCCACAGCCCAGACCGGAGAAGCGAACGCAATGCCTGCGGGAGCCATGCAACCCGCCGCTGCCGGACAGGATGCTGGGGGCCTTAGCAACCTGCTCTCACCTCTCATGATGATGATGGGTATGTCTCGGTCAGGGGGCCAGTCACAGTCCGGCAGCGAACGAACCCGCGACTTGTACCAAAGCGGTGAAGGCGACGGGGCTTTCATCAGCGGCAGTGTCGCTCAGCCCGCCCCCCGCTCTGACGATCCATTCGAGGAAGAGGACGAGGACACCTACGAGTTGTCACCCCGCAACACCGTCGGTGGTCAGGGACCCCCGGGCATGCCCAGCCCATCTCATGCCGCCACCCAGACAACCGATTGGGCCGAGCAAGAAGATGTCTGGGGCACAGGAGACGAGGGGCTCCCTGCCTCCATCGGTCGCTGACCGCATCACCCGCAGAACCTATCCCTTGCATACACGGTTGAGAGGACGTCGTGAGCGAAGCGTTGAAGCAGCACATGGATCAGATCATGGCCGAGTTTGAGGAGACGCGGCAGGAACTGATCCAGGCTCAGAGTGAGATTGCCGTGATATCGGTGACCGCTCGCTCGAAGGACCGCGCGGTAGAAGTCACGGTTGGTGCCGACGGGTGCGCCACTGGTCTTCGGTTCCTGAACGACAAGCACAAGTCCATGTCAGGGCAGGCCCTGGCCTCCAGCGTGCTCGAAGTGATGACCCTGGCACGAGAGGAGGTAACTGGCAGAGTACGGGCCAGGGTCGACGCCGTCGCACGTGGTGGACTCGGTGCGATGGGCCGCGATCGGGACGGTCTCGCCCTACTGAACGAACTGCGTCTCGATTCCATACTGGAACCAGATTGGGTGCCTGGCACCCCCCTTACACCGCAAAAGGAGCAGAACTATGGCTAGCGGGGATCACTTCGGCGCGCGGCCTGCCGATGTCAAGAGTGGCGGCGGCCTGACCGACAACGTAGGAACTCTCGCGCTGCACGGAGCCGAAACCTATGCCGAGGCGACTCGTCCCGGGCCCAATCCACCCTGGGGCGAGGGAGACTCCATCGCTGAAGCATTCGAAAGGAATTACAAGCCTGCATCTGGAGAGTTGCGCGAAGCGGTACTCCTCGTGGCGAAAGCGCTACACGGTGCCGCAGACATGACAGTGAAATCCGGTTTGGATTTCGAAAAAGCTTCCGACGATGCGACGAGAGCCATTAGTTCTGGTGGGCATAGGTAGTTCTCATGGCAGTGATACCGTCGCGCCACTCTGATCGCCATCGCGCCGCCACGGAACTGAAACTGCGTGGAAGCACAGAAGATCTCCTTCGGTAGTCGACCCCCACGGCAGCCACACAGTCGTCGAGGCGGCAGCGCCTGCGGCAACTGAATGCCCAGCGCGAGTTAGACGGCGTTCGCAGCCCTT
Source organism: Streptomyces sp. NPDC051664 (assembly GCF_044453545.1). NCBI lineage: Bacteria > Bacillati > Actinomycetota > Actinomycetes > Kitasatosporales > Streptomycetaceae > Streptomyces > Streptomyces sp. NPDC051664. The sequence goes on from NZ_JBITCU010000053.1 coordinate 22,201, forward strand.
CACTCGCATTGTCGCCCCCAATGAACAAGTGCAATGCTGAGCACCTTTGGCAGCCGAGACCTCCTCCTGTAGGGGGTCTGGGCACTGCAGGTGACACATGTCGCGCCTGCGGCCCGTATCGTTCAACACATCATTTGTTCGTTCTGAGGAAGGATCGGCCGTGGCACGCCAGCTTCTCACCGTCGGCCAGGGAGGCGCGGGCGAGTACGGGACGATTGAGGATGCGCTCGCCCACGCCCGATCGGGGGCCGTCATCAGTGTCCGACCCGGCATCTACACCGACGCCTTGACTGTTCGGACCCGTGTCACCATCACCGCGGACGGCCCCCGCGGCAGTGTGCGGATCGAGCCGGTCCGCGGTAGCGCGGTGACACTGGCCGCCGATGCCGTGCTCCTGACAGGTCTGGCCCTGAGGGGTGGTGAGGGCGACCTGCCCGTGATCGACGCTGTACAGGGACAGATCGCGATGGACGGGTGCGAAGTCACGGGCACCGGGTGGACTGCAGTGTTGAGCCGGGGCAGTGGGTCGCTCGCCCTGCGCGATTGCCGGATCACCAATCCCGTCGGCGCCGGCATCGTGGCGACCGCGTCCACCGGCAGCGTCATCGAAGGCTGCGTCATCGAGCACCTGGGTACTTCGGCGATCGTGGTAAGCGAGCACGGACAGGCCACCATTAGGAACTGCATCATGCGTGACGCGCGGGGTAATGGCTTGCTGTCGAACGGCAGCTCCCGCGGGTCGGTAGAGGGATGCCAGTTCTCTTCGACCGACAAGCCTGCCATTGCGCTCGAAGGGGCCGCTGCGTGGACCCTGACACGCACCACGGTCCATGGTGCTTCCGTTGGCATCTACCTCACCACTTCCGCACGTGTGTCCCTCGACAAGGTGCGCGTCGAGGACTGTTCAGGGCACGGCATCGTCGTAGCTTCGGGCTGCGATCCGCAGCTCACCGCATGCGTCACCGCCCGGACCCGTGGCAGCGGCCTCTTCATTACCGGTCGCTCGCGAGGCACTTACATCGACTGCACGTTCACCGGCGCCGCGCAGCCGGCAGTCCACGTCGAGGAATCCAGCACCCCCGTACTAATCGCGGCAAGCGTGACTGACAGCGAAGGTATCGGCGTCCTGCTGATCGACGAATGCGCAGCGGAATTCGACAAACTCACAGTCATGGATGCTGGTGGCGTGGGGGTCTCGATAAGCTCCGGCGCTAACCCTTTGCTACGCCGTTCCCATATCACCAGCAGCCGGGGACCTGGGCTGCTGGTCCTTGAGGACGGCCGTGGACGGCTCGAGGACTGCACCGTAGAGGACTCCACGGGACACGGACTACGCATCGAGGGACACGGCAATCCGCATGTCAGCAACTGTGTTATCCGCAATTCCGGAAGATCCGGAGTTTCGGTGGGTGCTCGTGGCCTCGGATCTTTGCACGATTGCGAGATCATCGGCTCGGCGGATACGGCGGTCACCGTAGAGAACGGTGGGGAGCCGTCGCTAGTCCGACTCCGGCTCAAGTCCTCCGGGAAGCATGGCGTCCTCGTCAGCCCAGGCGGTCGAGCCACCGTGAGCGGCTGCGAGGTGGAAGACAGCGGTGGCGACGGAATTAAGGTCGACACCGTTGAGCAAGTCACAGTGAACGCCTGCACGACCCGGGCCAACAGGGGTGCTGGGTTGCGGCTCGCCAAATCCGGAAAGCGCGTGACGATCTCCGATCTGACCAGCGCAGACAATGGGAGTCCGGACTTGTGGCCGGGTGTGGAGTCGGCATCCGGTGTCAGTGGCACAGGAGGCACGGGCGTCGAGGCCGACACAATTGGGACAGCTACCCTTCAGGGGCCCTTCGCCGAACTCGACGCCTTGGTCGGCCTAGCTGGCGTGAAGCACCAGGTCAACACGCTCGTGAATTTGGGCCGGCTCGCCCAGCGCCGCGCCCAGCTGGGTATCCCGGCGCCGCCGATGAGCCGGCATCTGGTATTCGCGGGACCACCCGGCACCGGCAAGACCACCGTCGCGCGCCTCTACGGCAACATTCTTGCAGAACTCGGTCTGTTGCCGTCCGGGCACATCGTGGAGGTCTCCCGTTCTGATCTGGTAGCCCAGGTGATCGGAGGCACCGCGATCAAGACCACGGAGGTCTTCGAGCGTGCTCTCGGCGGTGTGCTGTTTATCGATGAGGCCTACACTCTGCTTTCGGACAGCAAAGGATCCGGCGCCGACTTCGGCCAAGAGGCTATTGACACTCTGGTGAAGCTGGTGGAGGACCACCGCGACGAAGTCGTGGTGATCGTGGCCGGCTATTCCCGTGAGATGCAGGATTTGTTGGCCGCCAACCCAGGCCTGGCCTCGCGTTTCACCCGAACCATCGACTTCGACAACTACTCGGTCGACGAACTGGTCACTATTACCGAGAACATGTGCGCCGCCCATCGTTATGTGCTCGACCCTCACGCCCGTGAGGCACTCACCCTCCACTTCAACCGGATGAAGCGCAACGCCACCTTCGGCAACGGCCGCGCCGCTCGCCGGGTCTTCGAAGAGATGGTCGACCGGCAGTCTTTCCGACTTGCCTCAATGCCCGAGGCCACCGAAGCCGACCTTCTGCGGCTCCAGCCCGAAGACGTCGGGGAGGAGGAAGCTGCGGAGATAGGCGGGAACAAGCAGGAGCCAGGCCAATCGGACGTGCTGGAGAAGCTGCGGGGAATGATCGGCCTCGGCGCGGTCAAGCGGGAAGTCGGCGGCATCCTCGACCTTCTCACCACCACCCGCCAGCGCCAGGCGGTCGGCCTGCCCACCCCGAAGGTGAGTCATCACCTCGTCTTCTCCGGGCCGCCCGGCACCGGCAAAACGACCGTCGCCCGGCTCTATGCCGACTTGCTGCGCTCCTTCGGAGTACTCCCCAGCGGCCAGCTCATCGAAGTCGCACGCGCGGATCTGGTCGGCCGCTACATCGGCCACACCGCTCAGCTCACTACCGAAGCCTTCCAGAAGGCCATTGGCGGAGTGCTGTTCATCGACGAGGCCTATGCACTCACCCCTGAAAACGCCCCACAGGATTTCGGCCGCGAGGCCATCGACACCCTGCTCAAGCTCATGGAAGACCACCGCGATGAAACCGTAGTCATCGTCGCTGGATACTCGGAGGAAATGAGACGCTTCCTCGCCAGCAACCCTGGGCTCAGTTCTCGTTTCGCCCGCCACGTACAATTCGAAGACTATTCGACGTCCGAGCTCGTCGCGATCATTGCAGAGATGACCTCCACTGCAGGTTACGAGTGCGCCCCCGCGACGTTCGACGCCCTTCGTGAGCACCTCGACTCCATTCCCCGGGACCGTTCGTTCGGCAACGCCCGCCTGGCCCGTCGATTCGTCGAAACCATGATGACCCGTCAAGCCGGCCGTCTGGGCTCTGTCGCCGCCCCCGATCTGGAGGCCCTCACACTTCTGCTACCCGAAGACCTCCCCTACACCCAGGCAATCGACGATCCTCTTCACCGTGTGCATGGCTGATCTCAGAAGCCGTTTCTCTATCGATCATGGTGAGCATCGGTTCGATTATGGCGACTCGGTCGGGTGATCTTCCGGATGTCCGGGCATGAGGGCAGGGCC
>NZ_JBITCU010000054.1:0-24427 GCF_044453545.1 Streptomyces sp. NPDC051664
CCGCTACGAGAAGCGCGCCTACATCTACCTCGGCACCGTCACCCTCGCAGCCCTCGTGATCTGGCTCCGAACATGATCCGAGAAACAGTGCCTAGCCCGGCGGGGCCGCCGCCGACAAGGCCTGTTCCGGCCTTGGGGAACATCGGTACAGCCGTTGGCGGTGAGCCCGATCCCGAGCGTCGAACGCTGCTGCTGTCTGCTGCCAGCCCCGGCACGAGCGGCAGCAGAGAGCAGCAGGCGCAGGCACGCGATGCAGCTCAGGGCCGACCGGAGACACAAGGGGTGTCCGGCCGCCGGCGTAGGCCCGTCCGCCGTTCTGGGATGCGGGGTCGACGTCGTCGGTGGGCTGCAGCCGACGTGCACCGGCCTCGATCGCCAGCCTGTTCGCGGCTGCGAGGCCGTCCGTCGTCAGATCGATGCGCATCTGCTGCGAGTTGCCCCAGCAGCCGGTTCCGGAACGCACTCTCGGAGCTCCAGCTCGGCGGCGTCGATGATCACGGCGCTGAGGTTGATGTTCGTGCTTGTTCTCCGCCCTCCGCTGCTTGGTCTTGGGCTCACACCACCGGGATGATGTCGCCGTCGACCCGGAACTCGGCTGCCGTGAGCCACTTCGCGCGGCCGGATGCGAGGCAGGACTTCGAGGCGTCGTGGGTCAGGTGAGTGCAGAGTCGGTGAGCTCCGGACGGAGGGGCGGTCGATGTGGCAGTGCGCTCGGGGTGGCGGTGCGCAGCCCGTCGAGGGCCAGTTCGAGGTAGCGGCGCCAGGCTTGCGGCTGCGTAGCGAGCAGGGGCGCTGCTGTCTGGTGGATGCCACCGAGCAGCAGCACGATGTCCGTTCCGGTGATGTCGCCGCGGATGGCGCCTTGTTCGCGTGCGCGAGCGGTGAGTGCCTCAACGGCTACGCAGAGTTCTGCGATCGCATCCCGTACCTCGGAGTGCTGCAGTGACGGGCGCCCGATCACTTCGCAGAAGGCGCGGTCGGCGGCCAGTTCCTCGACGCCGTTGGTCATGAACTCCCGTAGCGCCGCGGCCGCGTCGTCGGCTTCGAGGAGTCGGCCTGCCGATCCGGCGAGCCGGTCCAGCAGCCGGAGCGTGATCGCTGCCAATAGGTCTTCCTTGGTGGGGAAGTGCCGGAACACGGTGCCTTTGGCGAGTCCTGCGCGCTGAGCGATCTCGCCCATCGACGCTTCCAGGCCGTGTTCGGCGAAGGCTGCGGCCGCGGCGTCGAGCAGGAGGCGTCGATTGCGCACCATGTCCGCCCGGTGGCCGGGAGTGGTTGTCGCTGCAGTCATCGGTGCCTCCCTCTGCTGTGCACCGTATCACAACATGACCGATGGGTCAGATTAGCTGTTAGGATCAAAGTGACCCAGCGGTCATCTTCTCATTCGCCGGAGGCGGCTGCTCAGCACCCTTGGCGGCCCCGGCTTGGAACCACTAACTCCCCGGGAGGGAAAACGTGAGCAACACCCTGGAAGGGAAAGTCGTCCTCGTCACCGGCGCGTCCTCGGGCATCGGTCAGGCCACCGCACTTGCCTTGTCGAAGTCGGGGGCCCGGGTCGCAGTCGGAGCTCGGCGGGTCGATCGACTGAAGACCCTGACGGAGCACGCCTCCGGTGAGATGCTCCTGCTCGAACTGGATGTCACCGACCGCCGGTCGGTGAATGATGCGGTCGCGGCAACCATTGAGCACTTCGGAGCCCTCGACGTCCTCGTGAACAATGCGGGCGTCATGCTCAGTAGCCCGATCCTCGGCGCGGACACCACCGAGTGGACTCGTATGGTCGAGACCAACCTGCTCGGATCGATGTACATGGTCCACGCGGCTCTGCCTCACCTGCTTGAGAGCAAGGGCTCGGTGGTGCAGGTCTCCTCGACCTCGGGACGGGCGGCATCAGCCACGAGCGGCGTGTACGCGGCTACGAAGTTCGGCATCAACGCCTTCTCCGAGGCGCTGCGGCAGGAGGTCACCGCGCAGGGCGTGCGCGTCGTCGTCATCGAGCCCGGATTCGTCGCGACCGAGCTCACCAGCCACATCACGGACCCGGCCATCCAGGCCGCGGCCAAGAGCATGGCCGAGTCGATGCGAACCCTCCAGCCCGAGGACATTGCCGCCTCAGTCGTCTACGCGGTCACCCAGCCGGAACACGTCGCCGTCAACGAGATCCTGATCCGACCGACTGACCAGACCCGATGAACCTGGGGCGATCTCGCAGCCGGACCGTGTCGCAGCAGGGCTGCGGGCCGATGCGCCGGTGACCTCACATGCCCACGTCTGGCCTCGGAAGCCGCGCCGTTCCCGCTCACGATTGCCGCACCCCCCTGACCACCCGTCGGGCACGGGCCGGTTGCATGCCTGGCCGGGACCTCGACAAACCGGCCACGCCGATCGGGTGTTTGGGCATGCGATGTGCGTCTGAATTGCGCAGTGTTGTGGCTGTTACCGATGGGTGTGCTGCCGGATGGGTGGCTCGCGGGGTGGTGCGGAAAGGCGTGTGGGGGAGCTGAAAGTGGCTCGCTTTCGGCTGTGGGGCGGGCGCGTGCATCTGGCAGTCAGTGTCAGGCCACGTCCGGGCACGGTGCGTGATCCGTGTAGCCGTGCGTTACGGAAATGTCCGCATTAAGTAACGCGAACCGGTGTCGCCGCCGGCGGTGGGGGAGTTGCCGCAAGGTGTGGGTTCTCGGCCTGAGGGGCCGGGACCCGCACCGCGCAGCATGGCCCTTCACCGGGTCCTGGGCGCCTTCACCTGAGGGGACGTCAATGTCTGCTTCTCGTACCGTCCGTCGTATCGCCGCTACCGCTCTGGCGGCCGGTTCCGCCATCGCCGTGGTGGCGATGCCTGCTTCCGCCGACAGCGACCACGGTCACGGGTACGGCCACCACCAGTCGTACTCCGACGTTGTCCTCGGCGACATCCAGTACGACAGCCCCGGTCGCGACGACTGGTCGAACCAGTCCCTGAACAGGGAGTGGGTGGAGGTCACCAACACCGGCCGCCGCGCGGTCAATCTCCGTGGATGGTCGCTCACGGACCTGAGGGGCAACCTGTACCGCTTCGACGACCTGCGCCTGGCGAGCCAGGCCACGGTCCGTGTCCATACCGGGCGCGGCAATGACACGCGCCGGGACGTCTACCAGGACAGCCGGGACTACATCTGGAGCAACTACGCCGACAAGGCCACCCTGCGTGACGACCACGGTCGCACCGTGGACACCCACTCCTGGGGCTACCGCCGCTGACCCGACCCCGCCATCGATGCTTCGGATCCGGCGTGCCACCACTCACACAGGGTGGTGGCACGTCGGACGTCGGGGCGGCCCCCGCTGGGGTGGCCTCGTGCCGACATCGCATGTGCATGTGGTGCGGGTGCCGGCACCGGCATCGGACGTGGCCACCCTCTCGTCCCCGGCGGCCTGGCCGTGAGCCTGGATGCGCACGGTTCGTACGGGCGACCGTGCCACCGTTTTGGCTCAGCTCGGTGTCACTCCCGGCGCCCATGCGCACCCGGACATGCTGGTCAGGAACGCGATCGGCTCGCAGGGCGAGGCCGGGCTGCTGTTGAACAACCGGTCCCCTTGCGCGCCATCGCGGCCACTCGCGGCGGGAGGCGGTCGTCCGGGGCGTAGACGTCGTCCATGTGCTGGGCGGGTCAGTCGGGCAGGGGAACGCGGATGACTGGGTCGAAGGGGCGCTTGTTGAATCCGGAGCGCACATTCCGGCAGTTGGGCGCCTTGCACATGAAGTACCCCTCGACGTTCTTCCGGCTTGTGCGCTCCTTGAGCCAGGACTTTTCCAGGGCAGTGAGGGGACGATGTGGTTCGTCGGAGTCGCAGGTGTAGCAAAACCTCGTGTTGCGTGACACGACACCTCCTGAGACGGACGGGCTGGTCAGTGAGGAGCATATGGGGGCATGTTGAGCGGCGGACAGTGGGCAACCGGCCGTGTCCGTCGATCAGGGTGCTGTGGGTATGCGTCGCCCTGGAGGGCATCTCCGCCACGCCGGAGTCGTTTCCGCGACGGTGCGTAGCGAGGCGAGCGGGGAGCGCCCGGCAGCACCGCGCCGATGAGCTGCCGTCTGCGCCGTTGGCCGGCGCCCCCGACCGTGATCACAGCCCCGATGATGGCGGGAGTGGCGCGCCGTGGGGCGGAGTGTGTATTCCGTGACGGAGATGGCCCCTGACGCCGGGGTGGGCCGCGATGAACGGGCCGTCGCCGCCCTCGAGGAGCGCGGGATCGCGAGGGACGCAGCGGATGTCGGCGTCCCGCGCGCCCTGACGGTGAAACAGACACGAGCGACACGTTCCGTCTGTCGTCGCCGCTGCCGACGAAACCCGTCGCTTACGGCCTGAGGTGCACCACGATCCTGCCGTCGTTGGTCGGGTCCGTCTCGAAACGTTCGTACAGCTTCTTGATGTGTGGTTGGTTGAGGAACGCGAGCACGCGCTTCTTCAGTTTGCCGGACCCCTTGCCCGGAATGATCTCCATGGTGGTCTCGCCGCTGTGTGCTGCCTTGAACATGGCCTGGCGCAGGGCCAGCTCGATGTCCCGGTTGTTGCGGAAGATCGGGTGCAGATCCACGGTGAGCAACGCGGAGCCTCCTGTTGTGTCCGGCGGCCCGGAAGGCCGCGGCTGGCCGGGCCAAGGCTACGCGGCACCGTCCGGGCGCCGGCCGCAGGTTCCGACACGCCACCGGCCGCGTGAAGCGTTCGGGGGCATGCGCTGCTCGATTCTCCTGGAGCGTGTCGTGAAAAGGCGCGTTCTGGCTCGCTTTCCGTGAAGGCGGCACTGGGTGAGGCGTGCGCGGTGACCAGTTGTCGCTCCACGGGCTCATGGATGTGGCGATGCGGGAACCCGAAGTCGCTTGCCGAGCAGGCTGCTTCGATCACGCGCTACGCGCCTGGATGACCATGAAGGGGGGCAGCCCAGCACGCTGCGGCTGCGCGGCAATGACGCCGGCATCTGGTGTCGGCTCGTCGACGGCTTCGGTCCTGAAGCCGCTGCATCAGAGCGGTGAGATAGGTGGATACCTTCCGGTGCTGGTTTCCCGCCCGACGGGCGCCTTCTGGGTTCCTCGAGCGCCAGAAGCCCTCGGTGAGGTAGTCGCCGACGACCCTGCGCACGGTCCCGTTCCCGGTCTCCGTCCAGGTGGCGTGTGGTGCCTCGAAACAGGGATGCGGGATGGTGAAGACCAGGAAGCCTCCAGGGACAAGGACCCTGTGCACAGCCGAGAGTGCGGCGTCGAGGTCGTGCACGTTGTTCAGCGAGAGCCCAGCGGTCACCCATTCGACCGAGCCGGTGGCGACCGTGGCGAGTGTGCATCCGTCGTCGACCGAGAAGAGCGCCCCGCTCGGCCGACTCCTCTCGGCAACCTGTGCGTTTTCGATCATTCGCGGCGACGGGTCGATGCCGACCACTGAGGCTCCGCGGGCGGCCACAGCGCGGGCGATGATCCCCTCTCCGCATCCGAGGTCGAGGACGCGGTGACCCGCGAGAAGCCCAGGGAGGCGGCCAAGCAGGATGTCTCGTGCGAAGTCGTGCATGGCAGAGCCGGATCGCAGCAGCTCCGCATACCAGTCGGCGATGGTGTCCCAGGAGTCGGTCATCAAAGCCCGGACACTACTCGACACCTGCTGAGCCCACCCTCGAATTGCGGACGTCTGCGAAGGCGGCGACCGCCACCACAGTGGCTCGACTCAGCCGCCCGTCAGGCGAGCAGGACACGTGTACGGACGGGCCGGAATCGGGCGCGGCCGAACATCTGCCGTTTGAGCATCTTGATCCGGTTGACGTGTCCTTCGACGACGCCGGGACGGGCGAAGGACCGGACGTGCCCGGTGAGGGCGTCCACGCCGGTCAGTCAATCCCGGCGTGTCGGTCGTGCTCTTCGGTGGCCTGCCCAAGGAACGTCCCTACACCGCGTCAATGCGATCCATCCGGGCGTGGTGGGAGACTGCGCGAAGTGACGCGACGCGCCTGAGCACCCCCACCTGGCGCGTACCCCTTGTAGGACGCCTGGTGACCACGGCGGAGGTCGTCGAGGCCACCGACTTCGTCATCCGCAACACCGGCGTCAACGCCCTGGATCTGTTCGTCGACGGCGGACTGCGCGTCACCTGACACGACTGTCCTGTCCGAAGGTTTGAGTGCGATCACCGGAGGTGGGCTCCGAACAACGGCCCGGGGCGCACCTCACCCTGTCGTCGGCTGTCAGTTCTGCGAATCCTGACCTTTGCGGACGATGTCGAGGACGGCCATCATGCCCATGTCCTCGTGGTTGAGGATGTGGCAGTGCATGACGGTCTTGCCGGTGAAGTTGATGAAGTGGATGCGGATGACGATTTCTCCACGCGTGGGCACGTTCACTGTGTCGTACCAGCCGTGTGAGGGGTCGTGGGCTTTCCCGTTGGTGCTCATCAGCTGGAAGTCGTTGGTGTGGATGTGGAAGCTGTGGTCCTCGTCCGTGTCGTTGCGGATGCTCCACTCCTCGACGGCGCCGAGAGTGGAGGTGAGGTCGATCCGATGGGGGTCGTACATCCGGCCGTTGACGAAGAACTTCGTGCCCGCTTTGTTTTCCGTGTAGACCACGGTCTTGCGGGCCGTGATCGTGGCGTGGCTCAGGTCCTCGTGTGAGGCGAAGCTGGTGGGGATGGTGGCCTGGGTCATGGACGGGCCGCCGGTGACGACGGTCGAGAGGACCGCTTGTGGGAACTGGTTCCCCGCGGGGCCGGTGTTGTAGGGGAGGGTTTCGAGCCGGGTCGTGCCGGGGCTGCCGCCCTGGACGAGGACGTCGAAGCGGGCGCCGGCGGCGATGACCAGCGTGTCCTGGGCATAGACCTTACGGACGGGAATGCCGTCCTGCGCGATGACATGGAAGCGGGTGCCCGGGAGGTGAAGCTTGTAGAAGATGTTGGCGCTGATGTTGGCCAGCCGCCACAGTTGTGTCTCTCCCGGCCGGATGTGAATGACCGGGTTCTTCTGGCCGTTGACGGTGCGGTTGGTGGGTGCACCGATGCTCAGGGGATGGGTCTTGATCGAGTCGCCCTCGACCTGGAAGTCCTTGAGCGCGAGCGTGTGCTCGGTGACGCCGCGCAACGACGGGGGTAGGTACTGCTGGAGTCCGTCGACGATGATGACGCCGGACTCGCCACCTGCGACCTGGGCGGCGGACATCATGTCGGCGTGTGAGTGGTACCAGTAGGTGCCGGTCGGCTGGTTGAGCGGCAGTTGGTACGAGTAGTGGTACGAGTGGTTGTACTTGATGGCGATGAAGATGTCGTCTGCAGGGGCGCGCGGCGAGACGTGGAGGCCGTGCGTGTGGAGGTTGGTGTTCTCGTTGATGCGGTTGGTCATCGTGAGGTCGATGCGGTCGCCGGGCCGTACGCGCAAGGTGGGCGGCATGTACGCCCCGTTGTACGTGGTCGCGTACAACTGATGGTCGCCGACCTGGACCATGCGTCGTTCCACGACGAGTTTGGCCTTCAGGGCGCCGTTGCGGCTGACGAGTTCCGGGGGGTCCTGCAGTCGGGGGGCCGGGCCCGCAGGCGTGGCGCCGTCCTGCGCCGCGGGCTGGTGCGTGGCGTGGGAGTGCCCCGTCGGTGCACAGCCCGAGGAACCGGCCAGCCAGGCGGCGGCGAGGACCACGACGACAACCAGCGAGGGCAGCGAGAAGTGGGTACTGAGCCGGGTCACATCTCTCCCCAGGGAAGCGTGTGGCCGGGCGAGGCCCCCGCCCGCCCACGAAGTCACGACGACGGCCGACAGCCCGTCAGCTGGATCGTAGGGATGCGGATGTCAGGAGCAGCACGGACACGCGTCGAGGGCGGTGGCACCCGCTCAATCGGCTGTACACCAAGCAACCGGGCGTCGATGGATCGGTGAGGCGGGCGGGACGGTCTGGGTCATGCGTGCGGTGCCATAGTGCCGTCCGAGACACCGGGGCAAGCGTTGACGGCACCTCATCGCTTGGGCGGCAGACGGCGCCCGAAGACTTGCAGCTGGGCGTATCCATGGATCGTGATTGATGATCTGCGGGTCTTTGTCGGCTACGCCGTCGCTGCTCGGCAGCAGGGCTTCACTGTCTTCCCGTGCAACCCGGCGGGGCCCGCTGCCGCAAACGGGCTACGTCATCGACAAGCAGCCGCACCTCGTGCAGCCCGACAAGCGGTACAAGATTCGATGGGGGGAGTGGGCCACCCGCGATCTCATGGGCCGTTTCTTTCGGATCAGGCCGGTAAAGCCTGCGGTATCTGGTGCTGCGCATCGCAGGGTGGAGGGGCGCCCGACCACCGGACGTTGTCGGACGCCCCGACAGGCAAGGTACGGTGCCAGGCAGCGCGTGCCAGGCATGATCCGGAAGATACGGCCCAGGCGCGCCCCCGGACAGCGGCCTGCGTGCAGTGGTTCGCCACGTTCATCGGGGTGACGCTCCTTGCAGTGATGCTCGCCTTCCAGCGACGGGCGGAGTGGACGCCGGACATCTGCTCGGCGTACACGCGCGCCCTGGTCGCGTACGCCCTGGTCGTCGGCCTGTGCGTGGCGATCGCACTTGCCCCCCTGTTGCAGCGCCGGGCGTGGCTGTTCCCGATGCCGCGAGCCGCGTCGTATGCACGAAACCGGCGGCTGAGCATGGGCCCCACCTCCTCCCCGCGGCCTGCGCGTAGTCCGGACGGTGCTCGGCGTATGCGACCGCCGCTGCGCCGAACGACGAGGCGTGAAGTAGCCGTTCGTCCTGATCCACGTGGTTGCCGTACGGTGCTGCCGGTGGTCGCATATCCCGCCGCTCTGGTCGATGTGATGACACAAGGCATTGGTCATGGCCGGGCGTAAGGTCGCTTCTGTCACTGGCCGGTGAAGAGATCTTCGGGCGTGGTGGCGCGGGAGAAGCGCGGCACGACGTCGGCCCGGACAACTCCGTCACGCCGACTCGCCGGTGCGGGCCCGGGCCCCGGCAGCCCAGCCCTGGGGTGCGGTCGGCTCTTCGGTCAATCTGTGGGCCGGTGTGCCTGGTCCACCTCGCGGAGGGCCGCCCAGGCGTCTGCTATGGGGCCTAGGTGCCCGAGTTTGTCCGGGTTGTTCACCGTGCGGATCGTCTGGATCCGCCCGTCGAGTACGTCGAGTGCCCAGGTGCTGAGAACCTGGCCGTCCCGGTCGCGGAAGATCGCACCCGGCTGGCCGTTCACCTGCTGCGGCTCCACAATGCCGGCCCCCCTGATGACCAGCGGGATGAACGCCGCGAGCACCCGGACCACGTGCTCGGCACCGGGGATGATGGGCTTGAATTGTGGGGCCTTGCCGCCACTGTCACCGATCATCTGAACGTCGGCCGCCAGCAGTTCGGCCAGCCCGTCGACATCCCCTTCCCGGAAAGCGTCGAAGAACCGTTCGGCGAGCTCCTCGCGCTCTTTCCGGTTGGCTTCGAACCGAGGTCGGCCCGCTTCCATGTGGCGGCGCGCCCGCACCGCAAGCTGGTGGCACGCCGCCTCCGACCGTCCCACGGCCGATGCGATCTCCGGGAAGCCGAAGGCGAACACCTCCCGCAGCACGAAGACCGCGCGTTCGAGCGGGGTGAGTCGCTCCAGCAGGAGCAGGGCCGCGATCGACAGTGAGTCCGCCAGCTCCGCCGACCGCGCCGGATCCTCGTACGGGTCGGTGAGCAGCGGTTCGGGGAGCCACGGCCCGACGTACTCCTCCCGCCGGACGCGGGCCGAGCGCAGCACGTCGATCGAGATCCGGGTGACCACGGTCGACAGGAACGCCTTGGCCGATCCGGGCTGGGCGGAGGTGGCCTGATAGCGCAGCCAGGTCTCCTGGACCGCGTCCTCGGCCTCGCTCACGCTGCCCAGGATCCGGTAAGCGATCGAGAACAGCAGCGGTCGCAGCTCCTGGAACTCTTCGGTCTTCGTCATCCCGGCTCCTCCTCGAATCTTGGCCGCCACGAGGGTGGCGCGGCTCCGGGTGGGAGAAGCCGCGCCCCTCGGTCATCAACTACCGCTACCTGTTGTTTCGCCGGTAGCCGCGCCTGCCACGTGGTGATCCGCGAAGGCGCCGTGGCCCGTGAAACGCGCCGCTGTTCAGGGCTACCGTCACCAGGGCACCGGGCCCTCCTCGGTGAAGAACCCGGCAGTCGGTCCGTTTGCGCCGAGGGTGGCCAGGCGCACCACGACTGCGGCGCCCTGCGCGACCGTGAGGAAGCCGGTGTGGTTGTTGCTGTCCGTGTCGACGTAGCCGGGGGCGGCTGCGTTGACGAGAACGCCGTCCTTGCGCAGTTCATTGGCGTACTGCACGGTCAGCGCGGTCAGCGCGCTCTTGGACGGCGAGTACGCCGCAGACGGCAGCAGTGCGGCGAAGGGGCCGTCCGGATCACTGGTGAGGGTCAGCGACGCGGCGTGACTGCTGACGTTCACGATGCGCGGCGCCGGTGACCGCCGCAGCAGCGGCAGCATGGCGTTGGTCACCGCGATCACCCCGAAGACGTTGGTCTCGAACACCGCCCGGACCATGTTCAGGTCGACGGTGCTGGGGATCTGATCGTAGGCGTCTGCGGGCGAGACCTGTCCGGAGCCGGTGATGCCGGCGTTGTTGATCAGCACGTCCAAGTGGCCGAAGCGCTCCTCGACCTGCTTCGCGGTGTCACGGACGGTGGCCTGGTCGATGACGTCCAAGGTGACCGCGTGCGCGTCACCGCCTGCCGCGCGCAGCGCCGCTGCTGCCGCCTCGCCGCGCCGCGTGTCTCTGGCGCCGATCAGGACCGTCATGTCCAGCGCGGCGAGTTGCTCGGCAACCGCACGGCCGATCCCCTTGTTCGCCCCGGTGACCAGCGCGACCTTCTGATGTGTGGTCTCCTCGCTCATGGCCAGCTCCTTGTTGTCGAGGTGGGTTCTTCTCAGAACCTGTCTTCGCAACCTGAGACGAGACAGCCCGGCCATCTCTGACATGCGGACAGAAATTAATGTTCTCGTTCGAGATGGTCTGGCTGGGGTCAGGCAAGACGCCCGATTCCCGCAGCGCGGGAACACCGCCGACTGCCGACGGTACCCGGCCGGTCAACCCGGCGGTCGGCCGGAGACGCGTGGCCGATCGAGCCTTCTAGGCTTTGCGGGCGAGCAGTTGAATCTCCTGGAACTGCCGTCGGTCGGTGGGCTGAGGCTCGCGAACCATCCGGACCACTTCGGCCAATCCGGACTTGCGCAGCATCGTGGCGAGGTGGTCTGGCGACCACCGATAGGCCGGCGCGACTGTGTGATCGAAGACCTGCGTCGGGTGAGACGGATCATCGCTGGCCGAAAAGCCGACCAGAAGGTGACCGCCAGGTGCCAGCACACGGTGGAACTCCGCGAAGATGACGGGGAGTTCTTGCGGCGGAGTGTGGATGATGGACCAACGTGAGAGTACGCCGCCCAGCACGCCGTCCGCGATGTTCAACGCGGCCATCGAGCCCGTGTCGAACCGCAGGCCCGGATAGGCATGCCGAGCCAACTCGATCATCGCGGAAGAGGCATCGACGCCAAATACGGAAAGCCCCAACTTGTCCAGATGGGCGGTGATGTGGCCAGGCCCACATCCCAGATCCGCGACCTGACCGTCCCCGTTCGCGCATACGACCTCGACGAAGGCACCCAAGATCGCGCGGTCCAAAGGCCTGTCACGCAGCTCGTCGCGGAACCGCTGCGCATAGATGTGGGCAGCAGCGTCGTAGGCCTTGCGGGTGACACTGAGGGCATCGTGTTCGACCATGCTCGCGACAGTAATTCCTGGCGCGGGGGCGAGCCGAGAGAATCACGAACTTCTTCAGGCTGGTCACTTCTCTGGATCAGAGATAGCCCGGGTGAGCAGGCGGGAGGGTTGCGGCTCAGTTCGGTAGCCAAGATCAGGCTGGCGGTGGAGACACGGACCGCGCCCTGGCCCCGCACCATGCCTCGAGGCACCTGTCCGGGACCGAACTGACCGTCCGCGGCAGCCTGGCCGCCACTGCAGACACCGATGTCGACCCCGGAGACTTCCTGCTCGACCTCCCCGCTCCCGACCGGGCAGCCGTCCCACGCCCCGGCATTATCAGCTGCCGCCCAAACGGTCACTCGAAGAGGGTGGTGGAGTCCCCGGGCTGCGTGAGTACGGCTCCGGCTCGCGAGATAAGGATGGCTCTACCGAAGGGGACACGGCGTCAGTCGGCCCGCCGGTAGGTGCTCGCGCGTCCGGCGGCGCGGTATCCGTATCGGGCTCGGGTGCGGTCGATGGCGGCTTCCAGGTCGCGTGTCCGCTCGTCGGTGGGGTCGAGGGTGAGCTGGTGGGTGGCGGTTTCGGTGGGCCGTAGTCGCTCGGCTCGTCCGGAGTTCGCCCGGACGCGGGCCCGTTGCCGGCCGAGGGATGCAAGGAGAGCGAGGCCGGTGTTCGCGAGAGCGGCGGTGTGGCCATGGGCTCCGTCAGGGGCCGGGTGCGGGTGGTGTGCGTGCGATCGGCGTAGCGGACGGCCAGGGTGATCGCGCAGCAGACACGGTTGTCGTTGCCGCGCCTGGAGGATAGGACCAGCTCAGGCTGCGTTGGTGGGTTGGTCGGGTGCGGCTGTGTGTTCGGCCCAGATGGTCTTGCCTTGGTGGTCGTGGCGGGTTCCCCAGCGTTCGGCGAGTTGAGCCACGATGAACAGTCCGCGCCCGCATTCGTCGAAGGTGCGGGCCCGGCGCAGGTGGGGCGAGGTACTGCTGCCGTCGGCGACTTCGCAGACAAGGCTGCCGGCGTGGTGGATCAGACGCAGTTGGATGGGAGGTTGGGCGTGACGGATGGCGTTGGTGACCAGTTCGCTCACGATGAGTTCGGTGGTGGGGGCGGCGTCCGTCAGACCCCAGGCGGTCAGTTTCTCCGCGATGTGGGTGCGGGCGTGGGAGACGGCGGCCGGGTCGGCCGGCAGGTCCCAGGTGGCAACGGTACGGGTGTCCAGGCCGTGGGTGCGGACGGCGAGGACAGCGACCTGGGTGTGGGGAGCGTGGAGCAGGGCGTCGAGGGCGGATTGGCAGGTGGCGTCCAGGCAGGGCTGGGGCCGGGCGAGTGCGCTGAGCAACTCGTCGCTGCCGGAGTCGTCGGCGCCGGTGCCGGTGTACAGCAGGAGCAGGCTGCCTTCGGGGAGGTCTATCTCGGTGGCTTCGAAGGGCAGGTCCGTCTGTCCCAGGGGTGGGCCGTCGGGCAGGTCCAGGGCTGCGACCGTGCCGTCGGGTGTGATGACGGTGGGTGGGGGGCTTCCGGCGCCGGCGAGTGTGCAGCGGCAGGAGGCGGGATCGTAGACCGCGTACAGGCATTGGGCGCTGACGGTGCTGGTACTGGTGGTCTGGGTGTCGTGACCGGGGCGGATGTCGGGCCGGAGCCGGGCGAGGACATCGTCGAGATGGGTGAGCAGTTCCTCTGGCTGCAGGTCGATGTCGGCCAGCGTGCGTACCGCGGCGCGGAGTTCGGAGGCGGTGGCGTCCGCGCCCGGCCCGGCCACTGCGCCGGCGACGAGCCCGACCCGGGCGCCGGACAGCGGGATGGCGTCGAGCCAATGGGCGCGCATACCAAGCTGGCCGGACCCGGTCCGGTAGTGGCCGGCCAGCTCTACCACCGCGGGTTGCGGCAGCACACCGGGCAGGATGCCGGGGGGTGAGGCCGGAACGACACGCGGTGCTTCGGGGGCGCTTCCGGCCTGCCTGTAGACCGGGCGGGGCAGGCTGGACTGGTTCCGTGTGGCTGCGGCAAGCGTGTTCAGCAGATTTAGCCGCGCCCGGCAGACTACGAGGCTGAAGGCGACGGACAGCGCGACTGCGGCGATGACGACCGTCCGTCCACCGGCCGATATGCCGTGGATGGCGAAACCGTAGGTGGCGGTGCTGACAGCCAGCGTGGACAATCCGATGATCAGGGAACGCCGCATGGGCAGGAGGGCGGCAGCTGTGACGGGGACGAGAACGGAGAATCCCGACCAGCGGACAAGGCCACCTGCGGAGTCCTGCAGCTGTACGGCGCACGACGCGCCGAGGTAGACGATGAGCAGCACACACAGCCGCCCGTTCAGTCGCGTGGCAGTCATCGTCATCGCCTCTTTCCATAGATGGCGTGTCGTTCCGGGAGCACCAGACGTGTCACGGGTCGGCTTCCGCCAGGCGGAGTGGCTGGGACGAGCGCGGACCTTGGCCGGTGCCCGGCGCGTGGGGGTGCGCTGGATGGCCACCAGGGCGAGGTCGCCCTCCAGGCGTCCGCCGGTGTGGGCGTCCACGACGTCGTTGATGTGCCGCAGCAGGCTGTGCGGGCATTCCCAAGGCCGGATGGAGGCCTGATCGAGGATCGGATGGAAGCCGCCGGTGGTCTTGCGGGCTTCGATGACGCACCCGAGTGATCGCGATGATCAGCGCGACCGGGACCGTCGCCTGAGTGAGGATGCCGCCCGCCCGCAGCCGGAACCGCGCGTACGGGAAGTGCCACAGACGCCACCGACGGGGGCCGCAGGCACCCAGGGCGACCGGACGCCTCGGCCTGTCGGCCCCGGCTCGGGGGGAGCGGACGAGTGGAGCGAGTCATGACGGGCTGCCTCAGGGAAAAGGGGATGCATGAAGTAGTCCCTTTGAGCATCCGTCCCGGCGACGGCGAGCACATCGGTACACACCCGCACCGCGCATCCGTAAGAGTCTGCACCTGCACCGCAGGTCCGTCCGCCCGCGGCTGCGCCATTCCCATGTAACTTCTGCGGGTTTCCCGCACGTGTGCCGACAGCTGCTGCCTGACTGCCACAGCGGATCTACCGTTGCAGCTATGGACGCCCCCAGCTCCACCCCGTCCCGGCAAGGGCCCCCGGCGACCACCGTCGTACTGGCCGACGACCATCTGGTGGTCCGGGCCGGAATGCGGCTGCTGCTCGCCCAGGACCCGGCATTCCGGATTGTCGCCGAGAGCGCCACGGTCCCCGACACCCTCGAGGCCGTGCGCCGGACCCGTCCGCGGGTGCTGGTCCTGGACCTGACCATGGCCGGTCAGTCGAGCCTGCCCATGATTCCCGCGCTGCTCACCGCTTCACCCGGCACGCGGATCCTGGTCCTCACGATGCAGGAGGATCCGGCGTTCGCCCGCGAGGCGCTACGCACCGGCGCGGCCGGTTACCTGCTCAAGGAGGCAGCCGCCGAGGAGCTGCTGGCCGCCGCACACCAGGTCGCCGGCGGTGCGACGTACGTCCAGCCGGTGCTGGGAGCCAGGCTTGCCGTCGAGCCGCCGGGACCTGTGGACCAGGAGTCGCTGACCGCACGCGAGGCGGAGGTCCTGTCGTTGCTGGCGCTGGGCCAGACCAATCAGGAGATCGCGCAGCGTCTCTACGTCTCGGTCCGCACGGTGGAGACCCATCGTGCCCGGATCCGGGACAAGCTCGGCAAGGACACCCGGGCGGAGCTCATCGCCGCGGCCCGCGAGCGCGGTCTGATGGCATGAGTAGACCGCGCCGGACCCGATGGAGCCTTGCCCTGCAGGCGGCGGGAACCTGCTTGCTCGCGGCTGCGGTGGCTCTGGAGGTCACCGACCAGCCGCTGCCCTCCGAGCTGGCCCTCTCCCTTGCCGCGGCGGCCCCGTATCTCGTGGCAGCGCCGTTGTACACCGCGGGACGCCGGACCTGGATGGTTGTGGCCGGTGCCATCGCGCTCATGCTCGCCGTGGCCAGCCTGGTCCGCATCACCGAGCAACCGCTGTTGAACGCCCTGCACGTGCTCCCGCTTCTCCTGGTCGCGTACACGGCTTCCACCATCCGCAGCGCAACCCACCGCGACCGGAGCCTGCGACGCGAGCGTGTCCGAGCCCGCCACGACGGCGCGGAGCGCGAACGCCGCCGCTGGGCCCGTGAACTGCACGACGACACCCTCCAGGAACTCGGCGCCGTGCAGGTGGTGCTCTCCTCCGCTGCCGCCGACGGCCGCCCGGAGTCCATGCACAGCGCGATCGAGCAGGCACGCGCCCTGGTGGGCAACCAGATCACCTCGCTGCGCCACCTGATCACGGATCTGCGTCCCCTGGTCCTGGACGAACTGGGACTGTGCGCGGCCCTGGAGGCGCTGTGCCGACGTACCTCGGAGACCTTCGGTATCCGCGTCGATCTGCGGATCGATCCGCGGAACGCCGACTTCAGCGACCGGCTGACCTCGGAAGCACAGGCCCACGTGTACCGCATCGTGCAGGAGGCACTGACCAATGCGGTGAAGCACGCCCAGCCCACTCGGATCACTGTCGGTATGGAGGCTGACCGCCATGCTATGACGGTGACCGTTGCTGACGACGGGCACGGAATGCCCCGGCCCCCGGACACCAGGCGCTGGCCGGTCCTGCGCGTGGCCATGCCCCCGGCCTCCACCGTGCGGGGGGTGGGGCTCTCCGCCATGCACGAGCGCGCAGACCTCATCGACGCGCAGCTCACGCTGCGTAGCGTTCCGGGGAAGGGCACCACCATCATCCTGAGAGTGCCCCTTGCTCCTGGGCGCGAGGGGTAGGCGCAACCTCGAGGTGGCCGTCGGGCAGCGCAGGCTCGGTGATCTGATACGCCGATTCCGTTACTTCAGCGGGAATGAGCCCGAGTTCCACCTTCACCCCCGCTGCCGGCGGCTTTCAACCGTGCCCTGTCCGACTTGCTGACCGGCCGCAACGGTGCGGCGATTCTCGCGACCCACTCGTCGGTCGTCCTGTAAGGGGACACCTTCCGCCTGTCGAACGGACCCTCGGCTGGAGGTTTTCCCCGGCCGTCGATCAATGGGTGTGGCGGCGGACCGCGTCGACGAGCTGGTCGATGTCGTCGGCACTGTGGGAGAAGGCGGTGACGAACCGGACGATCCCCGGTTCCCAGCGGTCGTGGTAGAAGGCGTAGCCCTCGGCGAGGAGTCCTTCGGTGACCTGCTGGGGCAGGCGACAGAAGAGGATGTTGGCTTGCGGCGTGGCCAGAAGGCCGGTGCCGGGGATGGCCTTGAGGCCGTCGCCGAGCCGCGTGGCCATCGCGTTGGCCTGGCGGGCGTTGTGCAGCCACAGGCCGTCGGTGAGGTACGCGTCGATCTGGGCCGCGTGGAAGCGCATCTTTGAGGCGAGCTGGCCGGCGCGCTTGGCGCGGAAGGCGAGCTCGGTGGCGAGTGACGGGTCGAAGGAGACGATGGCGTCGGCGGTCATCGCGCCGTTCTTGGTGGCGCCGAAGGACAGGACGTCGATGCCGGCCTTCCAGGTCATCTCGGCCGGGCTGGCGCCGAGATGGTCCAGGGCGTTCGTGAAGCGTGCGCCGTCCATGTGGATGCGCAGTCCTGCGTCCTTGGCGATGGCGGACAGGCCGCGGATCTCCTCCAGGGTGTAGACGCTGCCGCTCTCGGTGGCCTGGCTGATGCTCACGGCGGACGGCTGCACGCTGTGCACGTCACCGGCCCGGCGGCGCACCGCCGCCTGCAAGGCTTCCGGGTCGATCTTGCTGTCGGGGCCTGGGACACCGACGAGCTTGGCGCCGCCTGTGAAGAACTCCGGAGCGCCGCATTCGTCGTGGTTGATGTGGCTGTCGGGATGCGCGAGCACGCTGCCCCACGGCGGGGTGAGGGCGGCCAGGCTCAGGCCGTTGGCGGCAGACCCGGTGGAGACCGGGAAGACATCGACGTCCCGCTCGAAGATCTCGCTGAGCCTGCGGCGGGCGCTGTCGGTGAAGGGGTCGTTGCCGTACGGCAGGACCTGCCCAACGGCCGCTTCCGTGACGGCCCGGGCTATCTGCGGGGATGCCCCGGCCATGTTGTCGCTGATGAAGGCACGGCTGGAGGGGGTGACGGCGATGGTGGTGCTCATGAGAGGTCTTCCTTGGTCTCAGGTGCTGATGGGGGAGGCGAAGACGACGGTGATGTCCACTTCCTCGGCGCCGGTGCGGTAGAAGTGCGGGGCGTCCCCGGCGAACGCAAGCATGTCGCCGGGGCCCAGATCCTGAGGGGCGTCGACGGGGCCGGCGGTGACGTGCCCGGTGGCGATGAGCAAGTGCTCGATAGTGCCCGTGGCGTGTGGGACGCCGGGCAGCTCCGTCGAGGGCGGAATGCGCAGCCGCCAGATCTCCAGGCTGTTGCCGCTGCTGATACGGCGCAGCAGTTCCCTGGAGACCTCGCCGGGCTCGACGTCCGTGCCCGGCCGGAACACTGGCCCGGTGTCGGCGTCACGCGCCAGCAGGTCGGCGATCGGGATGCGCAGGGCGATCGCGATCGCGTCCAGGGTGTCGATCGTCGGATTGCCGTTGCCGGCCTCCAGCTGCGACAGCGTGGCCTTGCTCAGCCCGGCGCGCCGGGCCATCTCCGCGGCGCTCATGCCGCGCTGCTGGCGGCGCAGGCGGATCTTCGCGCCGACCGCGGCTGCGGTACTGCTCACTGGCTGGCGGCCGGACGGTGGGGGCGTCATCAGCGGCTCCTGTGCGTTGCGGTGTAGGACACGCGGACGCGGCCCTTCTTGATCTTCAGCGTCGGCAACACCACTTCGGCCAGGTCGCCGAGGCTGCGCACGTGGGTGCCCCCGCACGGTGCGGAGTGCAGCGTGTCCAGGTGCACCACGCGCCGCCCGTCGGCGAGGCACCGTGCGAATACCGGCAGATCGTCAGCGACCGCGGCTGCCGCCGCAGCGCGCAGCGTGGCAGTCACCTCCTCCCGCCCTTCCGGGTCGGCCAGTCGCGCGTCCGTCTGGGGCGCCTGGAACTCGATGCGGGCCTGACCGGGGAAATGGTTGCCGACGACCATCTCCCACCCCTGCATGCGCCCGACCGCTTCGACGAGGTGTCCGGCCGTATGCAGCGCGGCGTGCGCTGTCCGGGTCTGAAGGCCGATCCGGGCTCGCACCTTCTGCCCCTCGACGAGGGGCAGAAGGCTTCCGCCCTCGGGCGCCACCGCCACGACCAGTCCCGACTCGCGGTCCCGGACCGGGGTGATCTCCGTGTCCTCCAGCCACCCTCGGTCGGCGGGCTGGCCCCCGCCCTGCGGATGGAACGGGCAGTGCTCGACGGCCGCCCATGGCGTCCCGTCCCTCTCGCCGACCGCAATCACCCGTGTATCGACCTGCTCCAGGTAGGTGTCATCGAGGTAGGTGCTGACTTGTGCGCCTGCGCGAAAAGCCCTAGTTGGATGAACCATGCGTTCACTATAACAAACGAGCCATGTTTGGTGAACCTGGCGTTCTTTTTACTGAACGACCTGATCGAGGGAGGTAGTTGCGCACGCGGACCAAGAGGTGACTGCCCCCGGTCCCGCGACGTCAATTGCACGGTCGCGCCCTGAGAGGCAGGGGCTCCGGTGCCCTTTCGGTACATCGCTGTGCGCCGGGCGAGGCGGGCCGGACGCCGACCGCTCACGCTCGAGCGGGCCGAGGCGCTGGTCGAAGCGGTCCGGCACACCGGCCGCCTGTGGCCCGGCCGCGCCGCCTGCGCGGAGACCTCGCTCGGCACTACGGGGGCCCGGTCGCCAGGAGGAAGCCGAACCACGTCGGTGACTCCGGCACCGGGTCCCGGCCCACCGAGTACGGCGGCGGAGCCGGGCGGGTCAGGCCGCCTGTGGTAGCGCTGGGAAGACGACCCGGAGTTATTGCACGATCCCGCCCTGCCGGAACATCAGCCACCTCTCCAACATCTACCGGGCACTGGCCGAGCACGGGAAGACCCAGGCGTACCCCGGGGCCGTCGAGATCCGCGACAACGTCCTCGCCCGCCTCGCCGAAGCCGAGCGGGAGGGCTGGTTGGGCGAGGGTCAGGTCGGCCTCACCGGCGCCGAGGAGAAGCTCACCCAGCTTGACCGCCGCACCTCCAGTCGAATCGTCGTCGATCTCGGGTATCCCCACGAGCCAACTCGTCAGCAGGACATCGTCCGCTTGAGGAACGTCAGGGTCCAAGCAAGACGGAGCGGCGCCGTGCAGCAAGATGCGCCAGGACATGGAGGGGGGTCTCATGAACGGCGAACTCTGCCTCACCGGGTGGCTCCGCGTCGTCGGGTGGACGGCTCCGGTTGCGTCCTGGCCGTGTGCGTCGCACGCTGCCGCTATGGACCGCCCCCCGGGAGCCAGCGCGCTGCCCATCCTGGTGACCGGCGCCGCGGGCAGTGTCGGCGCCGTCGGACGTTCCGTTGCCGAGGGCCTTCGGCGACGCGGCCTGCCCGTCCGGGCCGCGGTACGTCGCGAGGACGATCGCGCACGGGCACTGCGGGCGACCGGCGCCGAGGTCGTGGTCGCAGACCTGACGCATGCAGGCGAGGTCGCCAGCGCCCTGGACGGTTGCGGGCGGATGTACTTCGGCATGGGCGTGTCGGCGCAGTACCTGGAGGCGGCCCTGACGGCAGCGGTCGTCGCGCGCGCGTACGGGCGGCTGGAGGTGTTCGTGAACATGTCGCAGCTGACCGTCGCCGAGATGGACGTCAGCCGCACCTCCGAGTCGGACCAGCAGCGGCAGCAGTGGCTGGTCGAGCAGGTCCTCGACTGGTCGGGCCTGCCCGTTGTCCAGATCAGGCCCACCGTGTTCCTGGAGAACCCGCTCTTCCGCGTCGGCTTCTCCTCGATCGCGAAGACGGGCACCATCAGGCTGCCCTTCGGCGAGGCGAAGACCTCTCCGGTGGCGGCCGGCGACGTCGCTGCGGTCGTGGAGGAGGTCCTGGCCGACCCGGCTCCGCACACCGGGCGGATCTACGAGCTGACCGGCCCCCGTTCGGAAGGCATCACCGCCATGGCGGCGCAGGTCTCCGCGGTCCTGGGCCGGCCGGTCGGCTACCGCGACGTCCCCCTGCAGGAGTGGATCGACCACGATCTCAGGCCGCTGGGGCTGCCGGACCACGTCTTCCAGCACATCTCCACCATGGCCCGCCTCCATGCGGAGAACCGGTATGACCGCAAGGCGGACGGTGTGGAGCGGGTCACCGGGCGGCCCCCTTCGGAAGTGGCCGACTTCGTCCGGACGCACACCAACCTGTTCACCGGCCCATGAGCGGCGAACTCCTCGACCTGGCCGTCGCCACGGCCGGCGGCCGGGAACTGTCGCCGTACCGGACGAGCTGTCGGACGAGGTCGCCGCGCAGTGCTGGAGAATCCGCTCACCACGGTGATGCTTCGCCGTGAGGCGCAGGAGCACCTGGCCTTCGGGTACGAAGGTTTTCTGGTGCAGACCGCCGCGGGCTCGTCGGTCGGGCGGCTGGTGACGGGCGTGTCGCAGTTCCACAACCTGGCGCTCGTCAACGTCGTCCGCAGCGAGCGCGGTGCTGCCGAGCTGTGCAAACGATTCCGGGACGTGCCGGTCGTGTCGACAGAGCATCCGGGTTGGGCCGACGAGGTCCGCAAGGCAGCCGCCGGCCGTCCGGTGAGTGTGGCGTTCGACCCGATCGGCGGGAAGCCGGCGGAGAGCCTTCTGGACCTGTCGGCGCCGGGCGGGAAGCTGGTCAGTTACGGGCTGATCGCCGAGGAGCCGATCTCGCTGCATGCGTCGAAACTGCTGAGCAAGTCGCTGACGCTGCGGGGCAAGAACATCGGCCAGTGGTTGTCCGAGGCCTCCGCCGAGAGGCGGGCATCCGCCGTCGTCACCGCGAAGCAGGTCGCGCCGGGGCTCAAGGACCAGTTCGACGTGGCCGCTACGTACGGCCTCGGTGAGCTGGCCGCCGCCGTCGAGCACGCGGTGCGGCCCGGCAAGGCCGGTCTGGTCCTCGTCCGCCCCTCATAGCCGCCGCTACCTTCTTGAGACAGCGGCGTCGAGTTGCTGCAGGGAACGTCTGCGGCAGCCGACCCCGATGCTCCCGGCGACCACAGCCGGTGGTCGCCACAGGCCTCCGGTCACGCCCGTCTCCGCGAAGCGGACGACGCAGCGACGAATGTGATCAAGAAACTCCGGCAGGTTGCGGCTCGACGGTTTCGCGCGGAATCGCGTACGGCCTCTGGACAACAACGGCCGCTGCGGCCACGATGATGGCGACTCCATACGGTATGCAATCTACAGTGTGGCGTCGTACAGGCGTGGCGGCTGCCGGCCGCGCAGGGTGTGCGTGTGGGGGCCGGGACCCCGCACGACCGTGTTCCTCTTCAGCCCGAACCCGACGACACGACGCATCAGCGAGGTGAGGACGGCCATGGCAAAGGCACTAGAAGGCATCCGAGTTCTGGACATGACGCACGTCCAGTCCGGGCCCTCCGCCACCCAGCTCCTCGCGTGGCTCGGCGCGGACGTCATCAAGGTGGAGGCGCCGACCGGCGACATCACGCGCAAGCAGCTGCGCGACCTCCCGGACGTCGACTCCCTCTACTTCACGATGCTCAACTGCAACAAGCGGAGCATCACTCTCAACACCAAGACGGAGCGCGGCAAGGAGCTGCTGACCGAGTTGATCCGGCGCTCCGATGTGATGGTCGAGAACTTCGGGCCGGGCGCTGTCGACCGGATGGGATTCACCTGGGAGCGCATTCAGGAGATCAACCCGAAGATCGTCTATGCGTCCATCAAGGGCTTCGGTGAAGGGCCGTACACCAACTTCAAGGCGTACGAGGTAGTCGCGCAGGCCATGGGCGGATCGATGGCGACCACTGGGTTCGAGGACGGGCCGCCGCTCGCCACCGGTGCGCAGATCGGCGACTCGGGGACCGGCATCCATGCCGTCGCCGGCATCCTGGCTGCCCTCTTCCAGCGGGAGAACACCGGGCGTGGGCAGCGCGTGAACGTGGCCATGCAGCACGCCGTGCTCAATCTGTGCCGGGTGAAACTCCGTGACCAACAGAGGCTGGCGCACGGGCCGTTGGCGGAGTATCCGAACGAGGACTTCGGGGACGAGGTGCCGCGCTCCGGGAACGCCTCCGGCGGCGGGCAGCCAGGATGGGCCGTGAGATGCGCTCCGGGCGGGCCCAACGACTACGTGTACGTGATCGTGCAGCCGGTCGGCTGGCAGTCGCTGAGCGAGCTGATCGGGCGGCCCGAGCTGGCCGGCGACCCCGAGTGGGCCACCCCGGAGGTGCGGCTCCCGAAACTCGGCAAGATGTTCCAGCTCATCGAGGAGTGGACTTCGACGCTCGCCAAGTGGGACGTCCTGCAGAAGCTCAACGCCCACAACATCCCGTGCGGCCCGATCCTCTCCACCAAGGAGATTGTCGAGGACGCCTCGCTCGTCGCCAACGAGATGGTCGTCGAGGTGCCGCACCCGCAGCGCGGCTCGTTCGTCACCGTCGGATCCCCGCTCAAGCTCTCCGATTCCCCCGTCGACATCACCAGCTCGCCGCTGCTCGGCGAGCACAACGAAGAGGTCTTCATCGAGGAACTCGGCCTCAGTGACGAGGATTTGGCTCTGCTGCGGACCGGCGGGGTGATCTGATGTCGCGGGGACCGGCCGACGGCGTGTTCCTGCGCACGTGCGGTCGCCACGGCCACCGTCATGGCCACGTCGGCCGGCGTCGGTCGCGTGCTGTGCACCGCGTGGTCTTCCGGATCCACGGGCATCCGCGCTGCGCGGCCCGTGCCGCCCGTACGACCTCCGGCTGAGGCGTCGGCCCTCATCGTGCCCGCGGCAGCGGACCTCGTCCGCCGCCGCGGCGCGGGTGCGAGGCCGGACGGTGTTTTCAGGCGCCCCCTGGCACCGTCCGGCCCGCCCACCCGGTCTCATCCCACCTCGCGACGGCACAGTGGAATGGCAACGCGAGGCCATGAGCGCCGTCGACGACCCGCCGTGCGATCGCACAAACATGCGGTGCCCACCATCCGCGAGGTCGTCAACTCACTTGGGCTGCGTGCGATACGACATCGGCAGACCTCCATGACGGCCGGCGGGTCGTCCTCGGGATGTGTGGCACGACGGGGTGGAACGCCGGGCTCTCGGGTTCCGACTCGTCGGCCGTCCGACGCCGTGCGACGCCGTGCGGGGCGACGGCCGCGTACCGCCCGGAGCCCGCTGCGCCATGCCGCTGGGCAGTGTCGCAGACCTGAGCAACTGGCCAACGCCCAAAGGAGATCGTGGTCCGATGGGAGCCTGCCACGGTCCGACCGTGGCGTACGAGGACATCGGCGTGACATCCGGGCGAGAAAGAGGGAGTGCAGCCCCTAGACAGAGCGGCGACCCCTCTACAGAATACTGGCTACTCCATATCGTATGCAAAATTGCGGCGTGTGGAGTCGATCACTGTTCCCGTCGTCGTGGAGGGGGTTGCCCATGTGGTGACGCGAAGTCAGGACTTGTGAGCGCAGGCGCGTTCCGGGCCGGGCCAGGGTGCAGGGAACCCAGCCGGCTGTGGGGCGGGTCGCTGGGCGGACTGGTCCTGACGGCACGTGAGAACCGGACAGGGGGCGCTGGCCAGGGTTCTGCGACATAGGGGAAATGGCATGACGACAATTGACGCACCGTCACAGGTTCCGTTCAGGGAGGTGACGGACCGCAACGGCCGCGTGTTCCGGCTCGGTGAGAGCGATCGGGACATCATGCGGAGACCGCGCTGGACCATGGTGCT
>NZ_JBITCU010000055.1:0-13384 GCF_044453545.1 Streptomyces sp. NPDC051664
CGCACGTCGGCGCAGCTCAAGCGGGTAACGGGAAGGTCGTGCCATGACTCGATCCTTTCACGAAATCGAGTCTCCATTCGAGCCGGGGCGGTTCAGTGATCACTTCTACTGGCTGTTGGTAGGTCGCTGTCCCCGTGAGCGTCTGGGGCTGTGAGTGGGGCCCGGTGCGGGCGGGTCGGTGGTCGGGCACATGGCGGTGCAGGCAGCTGTTGTCTGTCAGGTGGTGTTCGCGCTGTTGCGCTGGCGGTGTTCGCGGAGTGCTTGGAGGATGAGCGCCCGGTGTTCGTCCGGGGAGTTGTCGGGGTTGGCTGCGGGGGTGTCGAGGAGTGGGCCGAGGCGGTTGTGCAGCGCTTCGAGGCCGATGAGCGCGTCGAGGCTTTGCAGGGTGTCGTTGTCGATGACGGGGAACGACGCCCGGTCGGGCGGGAGGAGTACGGCGAGGAGGTCGAGCGGGGTCCATGCCTCGTCGAGGCGCTGGTTGATCCAGGTGCGGGCGGCCTAGGGTGCGGTATGGCGCCATGCCCAGATGAGGGTGATCTCCGGCTCGGTGAGTTCGTCGACGGGCCGGCGTGCGGAGGGGGCGAGGTGCCGTGCGATCTCGTGGCTGATCAGTGAGCGGGCCTCACCTATCCAGCCGGGCGTGGCTGCTGCCTGTGTGTGGTCCGGGCTGTCGGAGTCGTTGCGGCTGGTGACGCGTTGCAGGGTGCGAGCGGCCAGGACGGCTCCGTCAGGGGTCTCAGCCATGGTCTTGAGGATCGCGGCCCGGTCGGGCTCGGCAAGGTCGGTCAGAAGGTCTTTCGCGAGGACGTCCATCGCGCGGTCCGCGGTGAACAGGCCGAGGGCGCCTTGAGGGGCGGCGGTGAGGTGGCCGTAGTGCGGGGCTGCGGCTTTGAGGAGCGCGGCCGCCGGTAGGGGAGCGCCGGCGGCGCGTTTGTAACCGATGCGGCGGGTGATGCGCTGGGTGTCGTCGCGCAGGCGCAGGAGGAGTTCGTCCGCTTCGGTGCCCGGGGTGCTGTCGGCCAGTTGCTGCAGGGCGGTGTCGAGGGTGTGCTCGGGAAGGTCGTCGTCGGGGATACCGAAGACCATGTACCGGTCGAAGTAGTCGATGCCGCGCCGCAGCGCGATGGCCTGAAGGTTGATGCCATGGCCGAGGGCCTGCCGGACTGGTGCGAACAGCATGCCCATCAGGCCGATCACGCCGTCCAGGTGCTGTTCGGCGACGCCGGCGTCCTGCAGCCTGGTGCGCCAGCGGTCGATGCCCTGTTCGGGCCGCTCGTTGCGGCGCGGAGGCAGGTCCATGCTGGTGCCGGTGAGTTCGGCTCGGTGCTGCCACAGCAACTGGTAGGCGCGGGGCTCGCTGGTGCGCAGGAAGGTGACGATCAGGAAGTCGACGATGTCGACGTTGCCGGTGAGCTGGCCGAGGGTGGCGTCCACCTGGCCGAAGAACCGCTTGATGGCCCGCGGGGTACGCAGCCGGGCCTGCAGGTACCGGTAGTAGGCCTCGGAGAGCCTTTCCTGCTCGCTGGGTGTCATCGTCAGCTCGTGTGAGTGCAGGACCGCGGTGAGCGAGCGGTCGACCAGGACGTCGGCGTCACGTTCGCGGAAGGCGGGAAGGTCCAGCCGGACCTGGATGATCTTTTCCAGGAACTCGCGGGCTCTCGGCTCGCTGTTGCCGACCAGGTCGCTGCGCCGCAGGACGTCCAGCAGAGTCTGTTCGTCGAAGCTGATCAGGTAGTAGACGTTCGGTAGGTGGCCTACCAGGCGTACCAGCTTGAAAACCAGGAGCAACTCGTCGGGCGTCAGACGGTCCAGGTCGTCCATGACCACCAGGACGGGGCTTCCTGCCTTGCGCAGAGCATCTTCCGCCTTGCGCTTGGCAGCCGAGGCGCTGGTATCTCCGCTCACGCGGTCGCTGATCGCTTTGATCAGACTCTCCGAATCCAGGCCTGCCAGGGCGGTGAGCTTACCCAGAGGGCTGATGGCCTGGCCGAATCCCCCGATCTTCTGCCGTGCCTCTGACCACTGCTCCTCTTCAGGCAGGGCCGCGCGGATTTCGCTGAACAGTGCCACTGTCAGCGATTCCAGGTCGGAATACAGCCACGGATTGAGCTCTGCCACCAACCAGGCGTCGCGGCTGATGTCCTGGGCCCGCAGTTGGCGTATCACTTTGCCCAGGACGGTCGACTTTCCTGAGCCCCAGGGGCCGATCAGCGCGAGGACTCCGGTTTCGGTCTGGGCCCGGACGCGCTGCAGCAGCTTCACGGCGTGCTGTCCGTACTGCTCGTGCCCAAGCAGGTCAGGGCCCTCTTCCTGGTCGAGGAAGGGTTCGTCGTTGAAGAAGCGCGCGTCGTCCATCGGCCCATTCTGGCGGCGGATGGACGATTCGGGAGAGCGTGTGGCGGATCTCAGGGGGGTGTGGTGGTGCCGATGCCGGTGAGGAGTTGTTGTTGGTGGGGGTGCAGGAGTGGCCAGCTGCGTTGCTGGTTGTGGAGCCAGTGGCGGGTGGTGGGATGTTGGGGGTGGGTGTGTGCGTGGTGGTAGGAGCGTTGCCACAGGATGGGCCAGGGCGGGTTCCACCAGGGGTCGATCGTGGTGAGTGTCTGCTGGTGTCGTAGCTCTGTTTTTCTGAGTTGTTGCTGTGGCTGCGAGCTGGGGTTTCTCAGTTCTTCTGGGTGGTGTTCGCGGTGTCTGGGTGCTCAGAGTGTGGGGGCTGAGCGGGGTGGTAGCTGCCTGACCTGCGTGTATGTCGTCTGTGCAGGTTGGTCGGGTGTTGCGTAGTTTTAGCGAGCCGCTACTTGGTGTGGTGGGTCAGGTGGTGTCGGGGTTGGTGAGGTCGTCTCGGGTGAGGGTGACGCGGGTGGCTTTGCCGGCTTTGCTGGCGGTGGTGGTGGGTGGCAGGACGCGGACGTGGATGAAGTAGATGCGGACGCCGGTGAGTTCGGTGTACGGGGGCCAGGAGCCGGGGGTGCCGTCGGTGGGTAGTTCCAGGAGCTTGTCGGTGATGTTGTAGATGACGAGGTAGGCGGTGTGCTGCCCGTAGTCGTGGGCGTACTTGATGATCTGGTGTAGCCCTTTGACGAGGTAGCCCTTGCCGCGGCCTTGGCCGTCGAAGATTTTGCCGTCGCAGACGAGGGGGTCGCTCCCGTCGAGGTCGCCGATGAGGTCGGCTTCGCCGGAGGCTGAGCGGGGCTTGGCGTGGGTGATGTGGTCGCCCTCGAGGAACAGGAAGCGCTGCAGATCGAGGTTGTAGACCTCTTCGCCGTTGGCGCGGTCGGCTTCGAAGCGGGTGTAGAGCTCTTCGCGGTCGAACCATTCGATGCGGGTGCGGTAGCGCTCAAGGGTGTGCAGGACGCTGCTCTCCACGCCGACGCGCTCGCTGAGGAAGTCGAAGAAGGGCTGCAAGATGTCTTCGGCGAACTCCCGCCAGCTGTCCTGCATGTTTCTTTGTGTGCTGTACCCGCTCGCGATGCGCCAGCCGGCTTCCGGGTCCTCGGCGTCCGCCTTGGCGACGTCCTGCATCAGCTCCCAAACAAGCGTGGCCCGTCCTTCCTCGGTCCGGCTGGGCCAGAAGAACCGCCCGCTGCGGGACAGGCCGGTGCGGAACTTCTCCCGGTCCAGTTCCGGTTCCTTTCGGGCCGCCTCTTCGAGGAGGCCTCTGAGGGCTGGCTGGCTGTTGATCCATGTGACGGCGAGGTGTACTTCGTGGCCGGCGCTGGGGTAGGGCGCGGTCATGAGTTTGCGCAGTCGTTCGCGTACGGCGACCTGGAGACGCTGCTGGTACTTCACCGGAAGAGACCTTTCAGGGCTTGTGTGATCTGCTGCTGGATCGCCTCACCCGCGTTCTGCGCGCTGCCGGTGTCGTCGACCAGCCAGATGTGGGTGTAGCAGCAAGGGCAGGTCACGGCGGTCTGGACCACGACCTCCGAGTAGCGGATCCACATCAGGTATCCGCAGACGGGGCAGGCGGTCTCGAGATCCGCGCTGAGGAGCTGTGTCGCGAGGGATTCGCCCATGGCGGGATTCTTCCGCATGGGTCTGACAGCGGTGTCCGCGTCGGTCTACGCGGGGGAGATTCCGAGGGTGGTGAGGAGGTGTTGCTGCTGGGGGTGCAGGCGTGGCCAGTCGCGGTGTTGAGTGTGGATCCATGAGGTGATCCGTGGTGGGTAGGACTGGCCGGTGCGGTGGCGGGACCGGGCTTGGTGGTAGGTGCGGTGCCAGTGGTAGGGCCAGGGCGGGTTCCACCAGGGGTCGATGGTGTTGAGGGCATGCAGGGTGGCGGGGGACAGGCGGCCTTGGCCGGCTTTGCGGCGTTGCTGGAGCAGCCAGGTCCCCAGGGGAAAGCCGTCATGGTGGGTGCCTTTGGGGACGCAGAGGCTGCCGGTTGTGTCGGCCCAGGCGCGGGCGTGGGCCAGTCCGGGGCTTGGGGGGTAGGAGCGGGTCGCTTCGCGGCGCTGTGCGGTTGTCCGGTTTTCGGGGGTGATTCCGATGTCGGTGAGGAGCGCGCGCTGTTGCGGGTGCAGCCGGTGCCAGGCGGCGCGTTGGACGGCCGCCCAGGAGCTCGCGCCCGCGCTGATGGGGGTGGTGCGCGCGTGGTGCCAGGCGCGCTGCCAGCGCATGGGCCAGGGCGGGTTCCACCACGGGTCGAGCGTGGTGAGAGCTTGATGAGCGGCGTAGGGGGTGTTCGTGCTCTGGGCCAGGAGGCGTTGCCGGGCCAGCCAGGGCCCCAGGGGGAAACCGTCGTGGACGGCGCAGTACGGCGTTGCCAGACTGCCGTGCGCGGCTGTGTAGGCGCGGGCATGGGCCAGGGCGGTTTCGGCGTACGGGGTGACGGGCCGGGCGTGGGCGCTCTCACCGGTGACGCCGACGTCGGCCAGGAGGCTCTGCTGGCCCAAATGCAGGTCGTTGTAGCGGGTGACCTGCCGGCATAGCCAGGCGCGCTCGGTGGGGGCGAAGCTGCGGAACTCGTGCATGGCGTCTGGCTGGTGGCCGGCCTGGACCTGCTGGTGGATGTGCTGCCAGGTGCGCTGCCAGGCCAGGCTCCAGGGCGGGCACCACCAGGGATCGACACTGCCCAGCGCCTTCGCCGCAGCGGAAGGAGGCGCACCCCGGCGGGTGTCGGTACGGGCGTTCTGGCGCTGTCGGCGCAGCCATCGCCCCAGCTGGAATCCGTCGTGGACGGTGTCGACCGGGATGGCGAGGGTGCCGCGTGCGGTGTGATAGGCGCGTGCGTAGCCGAGTGCGGTGGCGAAGTCGGCCTCGTTTTCGGCGGGCCGGGCGGCGGTGCCGCGGGCGGTGTCTGCGGTGATCCCG
Organism: Streptomyces sp. NPDC051664; assembly: GCF_044453545.1. Classification (NCBI taxonomy): domain Bacteria; kingdom Bacillati; phylum Actinomycetota; class Actinomycetes; order Kitasatosporales; family Streptomycetaceae; genus Streptomyces; species Streptomyces sp. NPDC051664. The sequence continues at coordinate 5,311 of NZ_JBITCU010000055.1, forward strand.
ATGCGGGCAAACAGGTCCCGCTGGTCAGGCAGGAGTGTGTCGTATTGGGCGCACTGGGTGGTCAGCCACGTGGCGAGGGCGCTGCCGGTACCGGGGAACCCGGCCGCAGCGTCCAGGACGTAGCCGTCTCGGACGTGGGTGCGTGCCTGGTGCCAGGCACGCTGCCAGTCCAGGGTCCAGGGCGGGTTCCACCAGGGGTCGATCGCCGACAGTGCCAGTGCTCGGGGTGAAGGTGTGCCGTGGCGGGCCCGGTAGGCGTGGTCTTTGCTGCGCTGGTTGGCCAGCCACTGCCCCAGCTTGAGTCCGTCCTGGACGGTGTCGGTGGTCGCGGCCGTCAGCGTGCCGTGGGCGTCGGCGTAGGCACGGGCACACGCGAGGGCGCGCTGGAAGTGGGTGGCCATGTGCTTGCGGCGTGGCCGGGCGGTTCGTACGGCTTCGCGGGTGAGGCCGATGTCGGACAGGAGACGCTGTTGTGCGGGGTGGAGGTCCTCGTAGGCGGTGCACTGGTTGTAGAGCCATTCGCCCAGGCCGAAGCCGGTGGCGGGGAAGCCGTGTTCGGGGAGCAGGCTGCCCCGGGCGCGAGCGTGGTCGCGGGCTTCGTAGTAGGAACGCTGCCACATCACTGTCCACAGCGGTCTCCACCACTGATCCAGCGCCTCCAGCGCCGCGACGTGCTCGGGCGGCATCCCGGGGGACTTGCGGTGGTTGGACAGCCACCGGCCCAGTGCAAAGCCGTTGAACCGCTCGCCGATCGGAGCCGCGAGGTGGCCGTGAAGGGCAGCGTAGGCACGGGCGTGGGCCAGACCGGTATGGAATGCCTGCTCGGGGGTGAGCCGAAGCCCGCGGCCCCGCGACGGGCTGCCTCCCACCGCCTCCGGCTTACGGCCCGCGTCGCGGTAGGCCTGCAGTTCCCGGGCGATGGGCCGGGGCCGGTGTGCCATGTGCAGCGTCCACAAACGATCGGCGGCGTCTGCACCAGCAGGGGACCGTACGCAGTGGTGCACCCATACCAGCAAGGGCCCAGCCGAGGTCGAAGCGATCTTCTCGGGCAGCCAGCCCCGGTTGGTGATCCGTGCCAGCTCGCGGATCAGAGCGGGCGTGTCCGCAAGAGTGTGCGGCAGGTGGCCGCTGCTTTCGGCGAGCAGCCGCCGCCTGAAGCGTTCGTCAACGAGAACTGAGGCGAGGGCAACCGTCTCCGGGTAGGTGACTGCATCCCTGACCAGCAGCCGCCACCACTGCGGATCGGCCCCCTGCGGGACGGTCTGTCCCGCACGGTCCGGCCACCGCTTCTCCTCGGGCCACCGCTGAGCCCACCAGGAGACGACCACCGCATGCGCGATCTCGAACGCCTCGGTCGCCTTCGGCGCGTGACGCAGCAGCTTCAGGTGCTGCCGGTGCGCCGTGAGCATTTCGGGCAGGCCCGTCAGATCGATCTGCTCGGTGCCTGCCGGCGCGCCGTCGACCCAGTGAGTGCCGAGCATCCAGCGCCGGTGGCGCGGGCAGATACGGGTGTGCGGTTTCAAGTACAGCCGGGCGGGCTTGGTCCGTCCGGTGCGTGCGGCCATGCACAGCCGGCAGCCTTCCCCCGCAGCCGGCACCACGGAGCCGAAGCGGAACCGTCCGGCCGCGCCCGCTCCGTCCGGTGAGACCGGTTCCTGGGCGGACCAGGCGGGCAGAGCCCTTCCCAAAGCCTCCTCGGGTACGCGACAGAACACCGATATGCGAGCCCGGGCTTCGGTCTTGAGGTACACCTCGCCGTCCGTGCGGTAGCCCTTGAACAGGGCTCCGGTGACCTGGAGCAGTGCCGGGATGAGGTCTCTGACCCCGAGCCGGTAGCGGTCGGCCAGCCGGTCCAGATACGACAGGGTCGTCTCGCCCTGCAGCGGTGCGACCCGCACCGGCCCTGGCTGCGCCGCTGCCGTACGCGGCGGTTGCCGTTGTGATGGAAGGGAGGTGTGCATCAGGCAGTAGAGGCCGTTCCTGGCAGGCTCGGATGCACCAGCAGCCGAGCCGTGACAACACGCGGATCCGGACGGACGGTTGAGGCAGACACAGGTCGGGACAGGCGTGGCGAGGTTACCCGGTGGCGCTGTGGGGCCCGGGACCGCTGCTCGGCGGCGGTGTCCAGTTCGATCTGCTCGAGCAGCTTCTTTGTGATCTTTTCGGTGCCGTCCATCAGGGATACCAGGGCGGCTTCCCGGATGAGGTGGGAGAGGCTGCCCATGCGGCCGCCGGTGCGGGCGTGCAGGTAGGCGGCGTGCGTGACCAGGGTGCCGAGACGGTAGTGGCGCAGCCGCAGGGCGCTGTCCATGCCGTGCACCAGGTCGTGCCAGATCTGCTTGTCCGCAGGACTGCCGTAGCGCAGCGGCTGGTTGCGCACGATTTTGAAGCGGCCTGCGAGCTGGGAGCCGCGCACGCCGGTCAGCAGCGGTGAGGTCTCGACGTCGATGCCGGAGTAGACGAACGTTGCCGGGATCCGTTCGCCGAGGTACTTCAGCTGGTCGGAGGTCTCGGCGCCGGCCCGGCTGCGGGTGTCCATCAGGTGCACGTCGTCGACCAGGACCAGCTGGGTGCCCATCTCGCACAGCAGCTCGCACACGGCGTTGGTGATCTGGATCTGGTTCATCCGCTCCAGCGTCGGCAGGCCGAGGAAGCGGGCGAACTCGCTGATGAGCATCTTCGGGGTGGAGGACGGCGGCACGGTGATGAACAGCACCGGCAAACGCCCGTCACAGCCAGGGTGGCGGCGCCGGTCGGCGAGTTCGACGGTGCGCCCGAGCTGCTGCATCGCGGTGGTCTTCCCGGTCGTTGCCGGGCCGGAGATGATCAGGCCACGCCTGGCGCCGCCCTGCTGGCCGCGGTTGAGCAGCAGCAGACGTCGCACCGCAGCGGAGATGGCGTCCATCGCGGGGGTCTTCAGCACCACGAACCGCGCGTGGTAGTCCTCCCGCTGCTCCATGGTCCACTCCTGGTCGCCAACGTCCCGTGCTGGAGCGAGGGGTGTGTCGACGAACTGCTGCCACCCGTCCCACGTGGTCAGGGGACTGAAATGGCTGTGCTGCGCGGCGGCGGGCTGGACCGTCGTCACCATGCCTGGGCCTCCTGGTACGGGTCGTAGATGCGCATGCCGCCCGTCCCAGCGGCCTTCAGTGTCTGAGCAGCTGCCGGGTCCCGGGCTGTCCCGGCCGCCGGTCCGGATGCTTCGGCCTCATCCCCGTGGCCTGCCGCGGCGTCCCTGTCGTCGCTGAGGCCGGCGAGAAGGTAGTCCTCGTCGTCCAGGCTGTCCGCGCCGTCATCCTCCTCGGCATCGTCCAGACCGTCGCCGATGTCCCAGCCGTCGGCGTTCTCAAGCGGGGCGGTGAAGGAGCCGGGCAGTCCGAACGAGGCCGTCGGCGCGATGGATGCAGTCTGCTGGTGCGGGTCCGCGGTGGGGGAGGGGCCCGTTATCTGTGCGGCCGCCCGGGCCCGGGCGGCTACCGTCCGCTCACGTTTGCTGCCCAGTCCCTGGCTCGCGCGTTGCAGCAGCGCGTCCAGCGCCTGGGCGATTGCGGCCTCGTGTTCTTCGCGGCCCGCGCGGCGTTCCACGGTGCGCCGGACATGGTCCCAGGTGAACGCGGTGAACGGGCGCCTGACCGCCTCCGCGTGGACCCACGGCACTTCCAGCCATCCCTCGGGCAGACGCACCCACACCCGGTTCGGGTCATAGGGGTTGTGGTGGACCTCCCACCGGCCGTTCTTGTCCGCCCGAGCCGAGCGGCGGCGCCGGCAGGGGTTGAGGCCGGGATGGTCGTAGGTGCGGTAGCCGAAGCGGATGCCGTAGTCGTTGATGGCCTGCCACCTGACGGGCAGCAGCTCGACGTAGTCGTGAGCGGACAACGGCACCGGCACATGCCCCGTCACTGCCACCAGCGCCGCCCACATCTCGTTCGGCGACACGGCGACCCGCGGCATCATCGGGTGCCGCAGCGCCTCGTGCCGGCGCTCCTGCCACCCGGCGATGACCCACTCGTCCAGCAACTCCTGCAGCTGCGCCAGGCTCCAGCACGCATCCCCCTGCGCGGCCGCGCCCCGCTGGGAGACATCCGAGCCGGTGTGACCTGGCAGGTACTGGCTGAACCCGTCGGCGATAGCGCGGAAAGTCCGCTCCACGTTCCCCTTCGCCGGACCGTTCGCCGGCGGCACCGGCTGCACCGACACCCCCAGGCTCTCGCACGCCGAGACGAACGAACTCGACACGTACACCCGGCCCTGGTCCACCACCACCGTCTCCGGCGTGATCACCGGCCGGGCAGCCGCCCCCTGAAGCCGCGCGTCCAACGCCACCAGCCGCTCATACGGGATGACCGACCGCTGCATCGACAGCGCCGCGTCCCAGCCGGGCCGCATCGCCGCCGGCACCACCATCTGCGCCAGCAGCATCGCTGCGTCCACCGACCTTGTGCCCACCGGACGCAGCACCGCCGCGCAGATGCTGCGCGTCGCCACATCCAGCGCGATGCTCAGCTCCACGCGCCCGACCACACCGTCGTCCAGCACCGCCAGCACATCCAGCGGCGTACTGTCCAGCATCACCAACTCACCCGGACGCAGCGCCACTGTCGGCGTGAACGGCGGCGCCGGCCGCGACACATGCCACCGCCGCTGCGCCGCCGTCCCCAGCAGCCCCTGCCCGTCGGCCACCGCGTGCACCAGCCGGTTGAACGTCGATGCCGGCGGCAGCGCCACCACCCCCGCGCCGTATTCCTCCTCCAGCAGCCACCCCACCTGGCGGCGCAGCCGCACCAGCGTGCCCGTCGACCGCTCCCGCTGCTCCTCCAACACGCTCCTGATTGCCGTGACCACCCGCTCATCGGCCCGCCCCACCACCGACCGCTCCCTCACCGCCCGGCCGTCCACCAGCCCCCACAGGCCCTCGCTGCGGTAGCGCGCCCGCATCCGCCGCACCGTCGCCACACTCGTCACCCAGCCCGCCGCCGTCAGCTCCTGTGCCTTCGCCTGCTCCCGCTGCGCCAGACTCCGCGCCGCCGGATCGAACTGCTCACGCGGACAGCCCTGCCTGACCGCGTCGGGGAAGCCGGTCTCCACTTCCCGCACATGCCGCTGCCACGCCAGCGCCCGCTCCCGCACCTCCGCCGGAAGCGCCTCCAGCAGCCCGAACGGCGGCACCCTCCCCGGCGCGCGCCCGCCTTCCACCTTGAAGGACGGGTCGGCGAACAGGTAGGGCAGCAGCACCGCCGCCGAAGCGCCTTCGTCGGTCACCAGCGTGGCCCGGGCGCCTTCCAGCACGGCCACCGTCCACACCCGCCCGCCGTAGCGGATCCGCGCCCCGACCTCGACAACCGCCTGCGTCACGCTGCTTCGGTCTCCTGCCGTGCGACCGAGATGATGACGCGCTCGTGCAGCGGCTCGCCCAGCCGCACACTCAGCACACCGCTCCACAACGCGTGAAAGACCGCAGGCCACACGGCGATCGGGTCACCCAGCTCCCGCACCGTCTCCACCGCCGGCCGAGGACTGCCGAACGCCGCCACCAGAGCGGGCATCCACGATCCTGCGGCGTGCCGGGGGTGCCGGTACCCGGCCAGCCACCGCACATTGGCCACCAGCACCGCATCCGGAGGCTCCGCCAGCCGGTAGGACCAGCCCACCGCCTCCGCAGCAGCCGTCACCACCCGCGCCCGCCCAGCCAACCGGGCAGACGGGCCGCTGCGTCCCACGCAGTCGACCAGCAGACCGCTGCCGTTCTTCAGCCGGGCCATCAGTTGCGGCGCATGTGCGACGACTCCTCCGCTGCTCTCACGCCACACCAGCTCCACTGGCCGGCAGGCCAACGCCACCACTGCCGGATCCCGATCCAACAGCATGAGCTGCGTCCGCATGGCGCCCGACCCGTACGCCACCAACTGCCCACCGGTCGACGACCACCACCAGCCCGGAGCCACGCGCCGCCCGTACCGGACAGGAAACGCCTGCACCGCAGGACCCTCCTCGAAGACGACGTCCTGCGCAGCCTCAAGCCACGGAACCTGGTGCGCACGACCCAGAGGGTCCCGGAAGCGCACGTCGACCCGGCTGGTACCCACAGCCATATCGCCTCCTCCCCGATGAGCGCTGTCCACCGTCTGTACGTAACGGACAACCCAACCCCAGGACCTGCTTGGTGCCGCTAGTTCTGGCGTTCTCGAGACGGCACTGGTCGGCATGCGTTACGACGTTGCCGCCTCGCGAACCCCTGTCGCTCCCGTCTTTCTGTTCCTCTTCCGTGGCTCTGTGACCTGCGGAAACAGTGAGGCTGGCGTGCCGGCGGGGGAAGTTGGGAAAAATCTTGAACTCCGGCATCCGGATCCGACCCCCCAGCGGCGTGTGAGCGGATGAGGACCTTGCGCCCTCATCAACGAGTTCGTCACTACTGGAAGGCCTGGTCGATGACTTGGTCGTACTGGGTGGGAGCGGGTGGGGTATCACTGCCCGTCATGCTCCTGCTGTACTACGCGATGCGCCGTGCCCGGGGCGTTGTGGAGATGCTTGTGAAGGCGCACATCGAGACCCGGGCGGAGCGCGAGCAGCGCGCCACCATGGTCGCGATGGCGCAGTCTCTGCCCGACGGCGGCGCCGCCGCCCGCTTCGAGCAGGGACAGCCGGCCTGGCTGTTCCGCAAGGGCATGGCCGATCCGGCCGGACACCGGGCCATCGCCACGCGGGAGGCTGCGTGAGCGAGGCCGCACCGGGAGCGGACTTCGAGTCCTTCGTCCTCGAGACCCTCGAGGCATTCTCCCGACTGGCCCGGTCCCAGGCAGGCGACCCGCACAGCGCCCAGGACGCTGTGCAGGACGTCTACCTGAACATGTTCCGCCGATGGGACAAGATTTCGGCTAAGCCGGGATCCTCCATCGCCTACGGGCGCACCGCGGTAAAGCGGGCGGTCATCGACCAGTACCGCCGGAACAGGAAAACGGTCGCAGTACCGGTTCATGAACTGCCCGAAACGGAATCAGGCATCGGTATCCCCGATGCCGCCTACGAGACAGTCAAGGAAGGCATCGACGAACTTGTCGCAGGCCTTCCTGAACGGCAGCGCGAGGTCATCAACCTGTGTGTACTGGGCGACCTTAGCCCTGCAGTAGTTGCACAGCGCCTCCAGATCAAGGAGGAGTCGGTGAAGCGCTACATCAAAGCCGCCGCCAACAACCTGAAGAAAACCATCAACGACCGCAGCGAGGAGGCCACCGCATGACATACCTGTCCGCTTGGACGCACCAGCCCGAGGAGCGGGGAACCATCCGGCTCCTCGCCCTGTGGCTCCTGCTCGAAGGATCTGAGCAGGCGCTTTCCAAGGATTCTCGGATCGGCGAGAACCCTGTCCAGGCGGAGGGGGGTCAGCCTTCGGGCTGGCCCCCGGCCCCCGCCCCCTGCCTGGAAAACCTCGGAAACGGAAACCATCGAATCGGTGTAGTACGTGAACTGCGTACTCTCCTAAAGAAAGAAATCGATGATTCCGCAGCACCACAGGAAACGCGACGCGTAGCAGAAATCCTTGAGCTCCTAGACAGGGACCATGAAGCGCGAACTTGGTGGGAAAGAGCAGCACTCAAGGGTGACGAGGATGCACGCGACTATCTTCATATCCTCGAAACTGAGAGAGAAGAGGAAGTATCGGCATGTCATGGGCGAGAAAGAGAACGCACCGAGGAAGCGTTCAAGACATTCGTAAGCGCCTTCGTGTGCCAGTCCGCTGGTATCCGCGTGGTTGCAGACAGAGTTGACTCGGCTTTGGGGGAAGCCGGAGTCGGACTGTCTGAAGCAACGCAAGCCCTCGTACGTGAGATCGAAGACTTCCTGACCCACCTGGATCACACCACCGGCGGACCGCGGTGCTGACACAACAGCGCACCACGCGCCCACAGACGGGAGAACCTTTGTAACCAGCCTCCGTAAGGCCTTCACGCTGGAAGGCCAGACGACTCGTTGAAGTGGGGGGGGGGGGGGGGGGGGGGGGGGGGGGGGGGGGGGGGGGGGGGGGGGGGGCGCGAGCGGGGGAGGAGGTGTAGGGAGGGGAGAGGGGAAAAAAGACACA
>NZ_JBITCU010000055.1:13393-23604 GCF_044453545.1 Streptomyces sp. NPDC051664
CTCCCCACCCCCCCCCCCCCCCCGCCCCCCCCCCCCCCCCGACCCCCCCCCCCCCCCCCCCCCCCCCCCCCCCCCCCCCCCCCCCCCCCCCCCCCCCCCCCCCCCCCCCCCCCCCCCGCCACTGCGTTACCCAAAGCTCTGTGAGTCGATTCACGGAGCCCTGTCCTACCCAACAGCCCACACCAGCCTGCGTCGCATGCTCCGCACGAGAACGCGCACCACGCCTATGCCAGCACTACCGCCTCGACGCCGGGCCACCACCCGGTCCAGCCTGAACGCCCCAAGCGCCGCGCGTCCTCAACGCCCTGACCGAGCAGATTCACGGGGACGGCGGCGCGCTGCGCGGCGGTGTGGTCGCGGACTCCGCCGACATCAACGTTGACGCCGCTGTCCAGGTCGCCCATGCCATCAGCGTTCACCGGGTCGAGAACGAGTCTGACTACTTCACGGCCGTCGACGACCACAACAAGGACACCGAGCCGGGCGCCGGAATGATCGGCACCGTCGACTTCAACTCAGCAACCCTCTACCGCTACGCAGCCGTCGGCGTCCATCAGCTGGCCGCCAACCTCGGCGAGGGGCTGCGCGAGGACGAGTCACGCACCACCCCGGTGCGCCGCGCCGTCGAAGCGTTCGTCACCACACGCTCCCTGACGCCGTGATCGTCAAACTTCGCACCAGTCGCCGTCCTGCCCCGTGCTCGTTCGTACAGCTAAACCCAGCGCATGCCGATCTGGGTGAGTTGCTCGATCCGCTCGGGCGTCAGCGACGCCGCCCGTGTGCGTTGGTTGCTCAACCAGGCCCCCAGCTTGATCTGCCGTGGTTCCTGGCTTTCACCGTCGCTGTCGGTCCCGCCGCTGCTGGTGATGGTTTCGGTGTGTTTGCGGGGGACCTGGAGGTGGCCTTCGCGTTGGTAGTACTGCTGGGCGGCGGTGAGGTGCATGGCCCACTTGTCGGCTTGGCTGGTGCGTGGCTTCGGTTTCTCGTTCTCGGTGGCGGGTGTGATTCCGAGGACGTGTTCGCACATCCACTGCTGCACCCCGGTCAGCTTCTCCCAGCCCAGCTGCTGTGCCTGGACCCACCGCCCCAGATCGTCGCCTTGGTGCACGATGTCGCCTGCTGTGGTGGGGAGGGTTCCGCCTGTGTCGAGGTGCAGACGGGTGAGGTGGAAGGCGCGTTGCCATGCCACTGGCCAGGTGGGGCACCAGGACGGGTCGATGTCCTCCAGCTGCTCGCGCCGTTCCTGTGACAGGGCCCCGGCGGTCGACGGCACCGGTAGGCCTTCGGTACGCCGTTGCTCGTTCTCTGTGGCTTTCCGGGCGGCGGCCCGCTGGTTCTTCAGCCAGATGCCGACCTTCGCGCCCTGGTGGGTGGCGTCGAGTGGGGCCAGGAGGTGGCCGTGTTCGGAGGCCCATCCGCGGGCAGCGGTGAGGCCTTCCTCCCAGGCGATGTCGTAGTGGGACCAGATCATGCCGAGCTTCTCCAGCTGGATGACGCGGTCTTGGTCCATGTCGCCGCGGGCGTGGAAGCGGCGGGCGTCGGCGGTCCATTGCCCGAGCGGGAAGTCGGCGAGGGAGGCCGGCCACACGAGCTCCCCTTCCCCTGCCGCGCTGCCCGGGGCTTCGTTCTCGGCGTCTGCTTTCCTTTCAGCGGGGACTCGGTAGGTGAATGGCACGCGCAGGTCCCCATGCAGCCGGTGGTAGATGACGGCGGCTTCGATGCCGCGTCGCCAGTGTTGGTGTTCGGGGTTGAGGACGCGGAGGTTGATGAACGCGGCCAGGGCGGCGGGGTCGCGGGGTGTGGAGAACTTCAGCAGGGCCTTGGCCGGACCGCTGACGCCCTCCCACGCTGCTCCCTGCTGCTCCTGGCCTTCGCCTTCACCGCCCAGCTCGCGGCCCTTGGGAGCACGGCTGGGGGCCTGCTGTTCCGCGAGGGCCTCCACGATCCGGGTGTCGTGTGCCCTGAGTGCTTCCAGCAGCTTGGCCAGTCCGCCGTACGCCCGGGACGTGAGCATGTTGTCCGCCGTCTCCCCAGGCCCCAGCAGTACGGGCACCACGAGGGACGCCGTCTTGCCCTCGCCGGGCTGCATGCGCAGTGCTCGTCCGACGGCTTGGACGAGGTCGGGCATGGAGCCGCGTACGTCCGCGAAGTACACGGAATCGCATCGGGCTGTGTCGACTCCTTCGCCGAGGACTTTCACGGACCCGAGGTAGCTCTTCTCGACCACGGTGCCGTCGCCTGCGATCCCGGTGGCGAATTCATCGAGGACCCGCCGTCGGTGGAGCGGCTTGTGCTCGCCGCACAGCCAGTTGGCCCAGATGGCCTTCGGGTACAGCTCGGGATCCGCGGCGTGCAGCTGCGCCGCGACGCCGGGCAGCCCTGCCGCGAAGGCCTCGGCCTCTTTCACCATGTGGTGGAACACGAGGGTGCGCCGAAACCCCTCTTCGGCCGACGCCTTGGCCAGGGCGGTCTGCAGGGCGGCGAGCCGGGCTCCGCGTACGGCCTCGGACCGGGCCTCGGCACCGAGCAGCTGCGCGGCCTGGAGCTGTGTGTCGGTGACGTCCACGCATACGACCTGGTAGGGGGAACAGATGCCCCGGTCGATCGCCGTCGAGAGCGTCAGTGTGTAGCAGCGGCTGCCGAACGGGCCGTTTGGGTCGTCGTCCATGCTCGCCACCAGTTCACCCGGCGCGCCTTGTTCCTGGTCCTCGTCTCCGAGCTGCCACAGCCGGGGGGTGGCCGTCATGTAGAGGCGGCGCAGGGCCGGGATTTTCTGGTTGTCGTGGACGACCGCCCACGGTTTCCCGATCCGCCCGGAGGTGCGGTGCGCCTCGTCGACGACGATCAGGTCCCAGCCGGGGAGGCCGGCGGCGTGTGCGCGCTCCAACGTGCCCAGGCCCAGGGAGGCGTACGTGGCGAACACGGTGACCTTGTCGAACGGCCGGGTCCACTCCACCAGCTCGTCCACGTCCGTGGTGTTCGGGAAGGACACCTCCTCACCCCGCAGCGATGACACCCCGATCACCGGGCCCGTGCGGCCCCCCTCACGCCACGCGCCCTCGGTCTGGGCCAGCAGGTCCAGCGAGGGCACGAGCACCAGCACACGACCCGCACACAGCTCCTGCGCACTGCGCACCGCGACCAGGGTCTTCCCGGATCCGGTCGCCATGACGACCTGGGTCCGCAGCCCTCGCCCGGGCACGAGCGATTGCGCGGGCAGCTCGAGGACGCGGAGGACCGCGTCGACGGCTTCTCGCTGGTGGGGTCGTAGGTCCACGCCGGCTCTTCCTGTCGGTCTCGGGCTATGGGGCGTCTGGTTCAGGTGGCGTTGTAGGCGAGTTCGGCGAGCTGCAGGGCGTCGGCCAGGCTTGTCTTGTCGGTGAGGTCGACGCTGACGCGATACTCCCGATGGCCCGTGGCAAGGATGCGGGCGCTGGTGATGCCCAGCTCGTCAGAGATCAGAGAGCTGCGGGGGGGCCGGGTTCCGCGCTGCTGATTGATGCGGGTGGCGCGTTCCTTCAGCAGAGCGGGCCGTGTGTCGTACAGCAGCCGCAGGGCGTGCTCCAGGAGCTCGACCCCGTCGAGGACATCAGCGACGGACAGGGAGTCCTCGTGGCTGGCGTCGTTGCCTATCCACTTCACCGCTTCGAGCAGGTCGGCTTCTTCCGGGTGGCCGGCGGCGCGGAACTCCACGATTCGGCTGTGGGCCGTGAGCCGCTGTGTTCTGCCTTTGGCCGTCGTCGTGGTCCGGGGGATGTTTTGGTCGTCCAGGAGTGCTTCGGCTGCTGCTCGTACCCGGTTGCCCGCCGAACTCGGCTCCGCCCACAGGACGGTGGAGGCTGCCAGCAGTCGTTCCTCGATCGAAGCAGGGATCTCAAGGCGGGGTGTGGCAGTGAGGAGCCTGAGGGCGGGGAGGAAGAAGCGTGGGGTGAAGAGCGGCTCGTAGCTGCCCTCGTCCCAACGGTTCTCGTCATCTAGCTGTTCGACCAGTCTCCAGTCACCTGTGATCGCGACGTACTCACGGCACTGCGTGCGGCCGCAGACCAGCGCTCCATGGAACTGGCCATGGATCCAGTCGGGTTCCCAGTGGTCGTGCTTGCGCCAGTCCCTGCTCTCCCAGCTCTCCTCCTGGGCTAGGGCGTGCTGGTCGTCGGGGAGGCCGAGTTCTCCGCGAGCGCAGGAAGGACAGGGGATCGTGGGCCAGGCGCCATCGGTCCAGCCTCGTGCGATGGCTTTCAAGGCTTCTGTATCCACGGCTGCTCCTGATGCGCTCTGGTCGTTCAACAAGTTGCGGGGTGCACGACAGGACTGTGGGGCGTCGGAGGGTGCCGTCGTCAGATCCGGCCGGTCTGGAGCTGTGGGCTGGTGGTTCAGACGATGTGGACGCGTTCGGTGTTGCCGTTCTCGTCGCGCAGGAGGACCTCTTTTCCGTCGGCCATCTGCTGGGCGAGGAAGGCGTAGATCTGTACGGCCCGGTTGATGGTGTCGGTCTTGGACAGTCCGGTGATCCTCATGAGTGTGGTGACCGCCTGGGCGGCCACGGGGATGATGGTGACGGTGAAGCGTTCGTTCTCCGTACGTACGGCGTGAAGCTTGTCCGCTTCTCGGACCATGTCTCTCAGCCTCCTTCAAGTCGCGGGGAAGGCACCTGCTTGATGCCCGGGTCTCTTCATCATGACATCTCTGCATGCACCTGAGTGCCACCAATTTGGTGCGCAGCCAGGACGGTACAGGTGCGGCTTTAATGCTGGCCACTAGCGTGTAGCACCAATTTGGTGAGGATTCGGTGCAGGGCAGGTCTCTTGTTGTGTACTCTGTGGCCGCGGCAACCGTCGTGGAGTGCAGTCGATCAGAAGGGTTCAACATGCGGCTTCATCCAGGCCAGCGAATCAACGGGCGTCCTTGCAGAGCCCGTTACTCGGTCCTCTACGACACGTAGGGGCGAGCAGCTGGCTGGGAGTGACTGATCGAGCTGAGTCACGCGTCGATCCGCGGCGCGGGGGTTCGATCGTCACAGCGCGCGTGGAGGACCCAGCCCTGATGATCGACAGCACCGCACAGACCACCCTTCCCGACAATGGCGGCGAGCAGCCGTCGCCGCAGGCCGGGGTCCAGATCTGGACGACCCCCGTCGACCAGGAGGAAATGCCCAGCAGCGAAGCGCAGGTGGACATCGAGGTGTCCAAGGCGAAGTTCAAGGCCGGGATGCGTGTTCCGGGCCGCAACACCGGACAGATGATCAACGCGTCGACCCGTGTCCTGGGAATCATCGGCTCGGTGGCCGGCCCCCTCCTTGCGCTGAAGCTGTCCGTGGACCTGCCGATGCCCTGGCAGGGCATCTGGGCCCTGGCGCTGGTGATCGGGATCCTGCCCGTGGCCCACGTCCTTCTGGGCAACCGCCACGACAAGCGGTAGCCCTTAGCTGGACTACCTGTTTTCGAAGAAGCGCCGGACTTTTGTCCGGCGCCTTTTTCGCGTCCGCTGGTCAGTTGCTGGGCGTGGGTGCCGGATTGATGAGCTGGTCGAGGAAGTGCTGGGTGGTGGGGTCGGTGGTGTGGATGTGGGTGGTGTGGGTGCCGCGGGTGAGCAGGACGCGGTAGATGTTGAGGGCGTAGCGGAGGTATTGCTCTGGCGGCAGGTCGCGCAGGTCCTTGTCGTGGCTTTGGTCGGGGTGGGCTTCCCAGTGGTCGTTGTTCCAGGTGAGGTCGGGGCCGATCATGACGCCGCAGTGGTGGTACTCAAGGCCCTGGGCGGTGTAGATGCAGCCGATCTGCCGGTGGCCGCCGGTGTGGGTGGCCCAGAGCTGGCTGCGCGGAGCGAGCGGGTTGCCGTCGTTGTCGGTGAGGGTCTCGCGGGCGTTCCACGCCGCTTCCCAGACACGGGTTTTGCCGGTGGGGGAGGGGACGTCGATTCGGATGTCGAGTGGGAGCGTGGGAGTACGGGGGCGGTTGCGGGGCCAGGGCCAGCAGAACCCGGCGGTGGTACGGGCGCTGTGCCCGGCGGCGGTGGCCTGGTCGATCCACTCCTGCATCTGGAAGGGGTCATCGCACAGGCCGAGGTCGTAGCCGGCACGCCCCGTCCAGGGAACCGGCTCGCCGTACAGGAGGGCATCGACCCAGGCGGTGTAGGCCGCCGAGCCGGCGCAGCGGAACGATCCGGTGAGCTCCAGGTGGTGGTGCGCCCGCCCAAGGCGCCGGGCGGCCGTGCGGATCTCGTCGACGGTGGTGCCTTCGTCGGGGCGGATGATTTGCCGCTCGTCGAGGAAGATGACAGCCAGCGGAACGTGTTTCACCACTGCGACCAGTTCCGGCGGCAGCCCATCGGCGCCACCGCGTTTGATGCGCTGCGCCTCGTCGATGACGAGCGCGCCGGTCTGCTGCGCGGTGCTGCGCAGGGCGCCGATCGAGGGGAACAGTTCGCGGGCGGCGCTGTGGCCGCGCACGGCGTCCAGGAGGTGGGTGCGCAGGGTCCCGGACGGTGTGACGAAGCGGGGACGCGTCGCGGGGTGGTCGCGCATGAGGCGGCCGAGCAGCCGCACGGCGAGCGCGGTCTTGCCGCTACCAGGGCCGCCGCTCACGGTGATGACCGCACCGTCCCCCTTTCGCACCATGACTTCGCCGCGGGCGGGCAGGTGGCGGACCGCCGCGGCGCGGATCCGCACGAACGCGTCCTGCTGGTCACCCACCAGAGCGAAGGCGCTGGTGCCCTCCAGGTCCGAGCCGACATGGTCGAGCAGGCGGCTGGAGGGCTCCCACCGGATGCCCTCGAAAGCGGCCACCTGCGCGGCGTCCGGCGCGGCCAGGCCGTCGCTTCGCAAGAGGCCGACCAGGTCCTTTGCCGGGGCGGACAGGTCAGCACCGCTCAGGACCGGGATATCGGCGGCCACGGGAGCATCAGGACGCAGAACAGCCGCCTCCTCAGCACTCGCGTTGTGCAGCACCACCACCGCCCGCACATCCAGCTCCGGCGCCCCCTCGGGCCGCCAGTGCGTGAAGAAGCTCCGGTAGGCGGCGACCTGGAACACCGGATGGGCCGTCACCACCCCGTCGCTGCGCATGACCCGCTCCGCGTCCAGGACGCGGCAGGTCTGCCACTGCTTCAGCTCGACCACCACCAGGCCCAGCACCCCGTCCGGCCCGGCCCCGACCAGCAGCGCGTCCAGCCGCCGGCTGCCACCCGGCGTCCCGTACTCCAGGTACACCTGCAGATCCGACAGCCCCGCCCGCCCCAACGCCTCCAGGAGATGCGGCCAGCTGTTGCGCCAGCTGCGCACCTCGGCCTCACCCGGCACCCCGAACCCGGCCGCCGTATACCGGGCCGCGCACGCCTTAAGGAACGAAGGATCACCGACACGGGCTGCGATCTCACCCACCCGGCCAGCCGCCGCACACGCCATCCCCGCGGCCGCTGCGCCTGGCACGGGGCGTGGGGAGGGGACTGTGAGGTTGTCGGGCTCGGATGCTGTCGCAATCTGGTCGGACACGTGCTTTCCCCCGGGTTCTACGACACCCCACAGCCACCCCGCACCCTTAGCCGACTGGGCTGGTCCCTGGCCGTGACGTGCTCCGGACGGCGGAGCTGCCGGATTGTCAGTGGCCGTCTCTAGGCTGTGAGTTGTCGTCATCTGCTGGAACCTGACCCGCGCAGGCTACCAAACCAAATCCCTATCGACAGCTCTATAAGGGCATGCTTATGATCCCCTGCATGAAGAGTTCGACGTTCGTCATGATCCACGTGGGCCAGAGCACGGAGTCCCAGCGCAATCTCGAGCACGGCATCGAGACGCTCTCCTGGGGCTTCCCGGAGAAGAAGTCCGAATACGAGGACGGCCACCCTCGGTTCGCGCTCCTGGCCACCGGTGCCTCGCCGCGGGTCCAGCTCGAGAACTGGCTGCAGGACACCGCCACCCTCTACCTCTTCCAGGTCCGCGGCGGCTTCTACGAAGGCAGGTCCTGGCACTGGCCCGACGAGGAGGCAGAGCAGCGCCTGAAGTACCCCCAGCGCTTTGGCATCGAGCCCCTGGCCAAGCTCGAAAACGTTCCCCTGGGCCCGGAAGGCCCGCTCACCGAGGCCGGTAGCGACGCCCTTCGCCGCTCGGGCACCGACCGGGGCATAGGCAAGCTCGTCCAGATGCCTGCCCAGCGCCTCCTGGAGCTCGCCGGGATTCCCTTCGACCCCGACGAGCCCGAAGACGTTCCCCTGGACAAGTCACCGGGCTTCACGGCCGAGCAGGTCGAGGGCAAGAAGAAGCCCCAGCGCCGCCGCCGCGGCGCCGGCTACATCTCCGACCCCAAGAAGCGCAAAGCCATAGAACTGCACGCCGAGAACCACGCGGTTGCCCACTACGAGGACAAGGGCTGGACGGTCGAGAAACTGGGCAAACCCTACGACCTGCGCTGCACCCGCGGCACAGAGGAGCGCCACGTCGAGGTCAAGGGCACGACCGGGGCCCCGACGAGCGTGGAGCTGACCATCAATGAGGTGCTGCATGCCCGGGACAGGGACAACACCGTCGATCTCTACGTTGTCAGCGACATCAAGGTGGATACCCTCACCGACCCGTACACGGCCAGCGAGGGCACGGTCTCGCACTACACCGACTGGGAGCCGGCCGAGGAGGACCTGAGGCCCCGTAAGTACGAGTACCGGCTCCCAGGCTCAACCGGCTGAGCGTCTGGCTGCAGGGAGGCGGCCGAAGGCTGATGCCCGGTCACCTGTCCTGCGCTCAGGATCCTCTCACCATGACATCTCCCAACAGCCAGCCTGGCACGAACCGGTATCCGTGGTGTTGGGAAAGCCCGCCTCTTCTCCCTGCAGGGAAGGAACCCCGATCATCGGGCCCGTACGACCGCCCTCGCGCCACGCACCCTCGGTCTGCGCCAGCAGATCCAGCGAGGGCACGAGCACCAGCACACGGCCCGCACGCAGCTCCTGCGCGCTGCGCACCGCCACGAGAGTCTTCCCGGATCCGGTCGCCATGATTACCTGGGTCCGGAGCCCTCGCTCGGGCACAAGTGATCTTGCAGGAAATTCGAGAGCACGGATAACCGCGTCGACGGCCTCTCTCTGGTGCGGCCGAAGTGATTTCTTTTCCATCGAGGCGTCCTTCTCCGGAATCTCGCTGTCCGTCTCTACCACCCGTGCTCTTCCCTCAGCGCGGCTCGCTGCGCTTCGACGGCTGCAGCGAGACGGGCGTGCAGTTGGTCAAGGAAGCTCCAGAGGTCTTCTGCAGCGGTGCTGTAGCCGGTCTCGTCGAGGTCGTAGCAGTTGCCGGTGAGGGCGCCGGCGGTCAGGTGGTAGACGTATCCGGTGGTGTGACTGAGGGCGTACAGGCCTCCTCCGCCGTCTGTGGCGAACACCGACACTGTGTCATCAACGGCACCGGTAAGCCGGTTGGGGTAGCTGCCCGCCTCGATCTGGGCAGTGAGAGACGAGGCGTCATTGATCCAGATTCCGGTGCCGAGGTCAGGCAGCTCCACGGAGCCGAGGTGGGAGTAGTACTCCGGGAGCGGGCCGGCCACGCCCTGGTGGACCAAGGCCGCGGCAGACACCGCGCCTCCTCCGGCCGGGCTGGTACACACCGTGTGCTCCCCGGGCGGATACCCGTGGACCGCTTCGAAGCCGGCCACGAACTCTTCAGCAAGACGAGTCATTTCCATGCCCCAGTCATGCAGATCCATGAAGCTACTCACGTCTCTCACAGCTCCCACCAGTGGCCCCTTATAATTCCAGAGTCTATCAGCAAGTTATTTTGAAGCACAGAACTCAAAACAGAAGCCCCCCACTGATACACCGTCAACTCTGACCGTCAATAGCCCGAGCCCTCGTAGCCAGCTAGGCCCGCGCCAGCGGGCCCAGGGCCCTGGAGGCGCAGCCGAAGGGCCCGGGATGGGGGAGCGCAGCGGACACACCCTCAAGGGAGCGCGGAGCGCTCCCACACTTCGTCACAGAAGCTCCAGCAAGCAACAACTGACAGGCCGTCCGTCGAGCTTCCGCGAAGCCCCCACCTGCCCGCAACGCGGGCCGGCCCCCTGGGCTGCTGGAGCGCAGCGGAAGCAGCCCGCCCGGCTCAGCCGGGCAGCGGCGAGCGAAGCGAACCGCAGACTCCGTGAAACGGAGTCAACTCTGGTGCGAAGCACCAGAGTTCGCACGCGCGAAGCGCGTGCGGTTCGCTTGCACATCGCGCAGCGATGTGGTACCCGCTCCGCGGG
>NZ_JBITCU010000056.1:0-22829 GCF_044453545.1 Streptomyces sp. NPDC051664
GCACAGCCCGCATCAATCGCCGCGAACACATACTTCGGCTGGAAATGAATATCCGCGATCACCGGAATCTGCGACTTACGCGCAATCGTCGCAAGTGCGTCCGCATCATCCTGCGTCGGACACGCAACCCGCACGATCTGACAGCCCGACGCCGTCAACTCCGCAATCTGCTGCAACGTCGCACCGATGTCCGACGTCCGGGTCGTGGTCATCGACTGCACCGACACCGGCGCATCCCCACCGACCGCCACCGACCCGACCTGGATCTTGCGGCTGACCCTCCGGTCGGCGAGCTTGGTCGGAACGGACGGCATTCCGAGAGAAATCGCAGTCATGCGCTGAGCATCCCCAAGGTGTGGATCAAGGTCCCGAGATCGGCGGGCTCCGACCTTCGAGGTTACGCCACGGGTGAGATCCCGGAGCACACCGCATCCCTGACTGAGCACAAAGGTGGGCGGCCGGACACCGGATGTACGTCCGGCCGCCACCTGTGGTGCACACGATGCGGGCGGCGCGCAGAGTGATCCGCGCACCCGGCCGGTCAGGAAATCTTGACCGGGTTGACGATGTCGGCCACCAGGACCAGCAGGGTGAAGCAGATGAAGACACCGGCGACGACGTAGGCGACCGGCATCAGCTTGGCCACGTCGAAGGGGCCGGGGTCGGGGCGCTTGAAGACCCGCGCCACTTTGCGTCGCACGGACTCCCAGAGCGCTCCGGCGATGTGCCCGCCGTCGAGCGGCAGCAGGGGCAGCATGTTGAAGAGGAACAGCGAGAGGTTGAACCCCGCGAGCAGGAACAGCATCATCGCGATCTGGTTCGTCGCAGGGACGTCCAGCGTCATCACCTCGCCGCCGATCCTGGCCGCACCGACCACGCCGACCGGGGAATCCGCTGCTCGCTCCCCGTCGCCGAAGGCCGCGCTCCACAGGTCCGGGATCTTGGACGGGAGGGCGATGATCGAGTCGACGCCGTTCTCGATCATGTCGCCCATGCGGACGACCGAGTCGCCGAAGGAGAGCGGGACGATGTCCGTCCGAGCGGCGAAGCCGAGGTATCCGGCCGGGACGAACTTGCCGGGGACCACCTCGCCGTCGGAGTCCTTCTCGGCCACCGAGTTCTTCTGCAGCACGGCGTGGAGGGTCGTCTCCTGGCCGTCGCGCCGGACGGTGATGGTGGCGGGGCCGATGGTCTCGCGGATCCGGTCGGAGAGGGTGGCCCAGTCGTCCACCTTCCGGCCGTCGAAGGCGACGATCTTGTCGCCCTTCTTCAGTCCGGCGGCCTGCGCCGGCGAGACCGGGTCGCTCTTCTTGCAGCTGTCGCGCTTCTCGCTCTGTGCGATCACGCACTTCTGGACGCCCGCGACCTCGGTGGTCTGGGTCTGGAAGCCGAAGCTCATCGCGACCCCGAGGAAGATCGCGACGGCCAGGATCAGGTTCATGAACGGTCCGGCGAACATCACGATCACGCGCTTCCACGGCTTGCGCGTGTAGAAGAGCCGCTTCTCGTCACCCGGTTCGAGTTCCTCGAAGGCGGCCTCTCTGGCGTCCTCGATCATGCCGCGCCACGGCGAGGTGGAACGCGCTTCCAGCCGCCCGTCCGGACCGGGCGGGAACATGCCGATCATGCGGATGTAGCCACCGGCCGGAACCGCCTTGATCCCGTACTCGGTGTCGCCCTTCTTCCGCGACCAGATGGTCGGGCCGAAGCCGACCATGTACTGCGGGACTCGGATGCCGAAGAGTTTCGCGGTCGACAGGTGGCCCAGCTCGTGCCAGGCGATCGAGAACAGCAGGCCGATGGCGAAGACGACGATGCCCAGAATCGTCAACAGGACCGTCGTAATACTCATGCGCGCGCCTCCGCTGTCGCTTTCGCCGAGAGTTCCCGAGCCCGGGCCCGCGCCCAGGTCTCCGCTTCCAGGACGTCTGCGACCGTGAGTGAAGTTCCCGTCGGCGGTGTGCCGTGTTCGGACACCACCGCCGTGACCGTATCCATGATTCCGTTGAAGGGCAGCTGTCCTGCCAGGAAAGCGTCCACGCACTCCTCGTTCGCGGCGTTGAACACCGCCGGGGCGGTGCCGCCGAGCGTGCCCACGTGCCTGGCCAGTCCCACGGACGGGAAGGCGTCGTTGTCGAGCGGGAAGAACTCCCAGGTGGAGGCCTTCGACCAGTCGAATGCGGGTGCCGCGTCCGGGACGCGCTCCGGCCAGCCGAGGCCGATGGCGATCGGTCCGCGCATGTCCGGAGGGGTGGCCTGGGCGAGGGTGGAGCCGTCGGTGAACTCCACCATGGAGTGAACGTACGACTGAGGGTGGACGACGACCTCGATACGGTCGAACGGGATGTCGTAGAGGAGGTGTGCCTCGATGACTTCCAGTCCCTTGTTGACGAGGGTGGCGGAATTGATCGTGATGACCGGGCCCATGGCCCAGGTCGGGTGCGCGAGGGCCTGCTCACGCGTGACGTTCGCCAGCTCGCTCTTCGTCCGTCCCCGGAAGGGGCCGCCGGACGCGGTGACGACAAGCTTGCGCACGTCGGCACGGGTGCCGGCGGCGAGCGCCTGGAAGAGCGCGGCGTGCTCGGAGTCGACCGGGATGATCTGGCCGGGTTTGGCCAGTGCCTTCACCAGCGGGCCGCCGACGATCAGCGACTCCTTGTTGGCGAGGGCGAGCGTGCGGCCCGCCTCGAGCGCGGCGAGCGTGGGGGCGAGGCCGATCGAGCCGGTGATTCCGTTGAGCACGGTGTGGCAGTCGCTGCCGGCGAGCTGCGTGGCGGCGTCGGGACCCGCCAGGATCTCGGGCAGCGGCTCCCCGGCCCCGTACTGCTCGCGCAGCGCCTCGCGAAGGGCCGGCACCGCGTCCGGTGCGGCGACGGCCACGGTGCGCACCTTCAGTCGCCGCGCCTGCTCGGCGAGGAGGGCAACCCGGCCGCCTGCGGCGGAGAGCGCGGTGACGCGGAAGCGGTCGGGGTTGCGCAGCACCAGGTCGATGGCCTGGGTGCCGATGGACCCGGTGGAGCCGAGGATGACGAGATCCCGGCGGCCTTCCGCTGCGTCGAAGACGAGATGCGGGTCGGCAAGGGGGGCAGGGCTGTCGCTCATGCCCCCCATTGTTGCCGCATCGGCCCGGCGCATTGACAGCGCGTCCCGGAGAATTCCGGGAGGAGCAGCTCCGGCAGCGTTCCTGTGAATTCCGGCAGCCGCCGGGCCACGGCCCACCGGGCTCGGTCCATGAGGAGTTCGTCGCACCGCTGCCCTAGCCGGGCCGGCAGGGCAGAGGCGATCGCATACGGGGCGTACCGGAGCAGCTGGGCGAGCCCGGCGATCATGCTGCGCGGAACTTGGTCCACTGCGCCGTCATGATGTCCTGCGGGATGCCGCCCATGTCCTTGGTGCCGGGGATCTCGCCGCGGAAGGCGAGGGTGGTGGAGCCGGAGCGGACGACGGTGAGGTATTCGTACAGCTTCAGCTTCCCCTTCACGTCGAGGATGGTGAAGCGGTAGGCCTCGGCCTCGTCGGCCGCGGCCGCGAAGTCGGGTGCCTTGGCGGGCTCGACCTTCAGATACTTCGCGCTCGCAAGGGCCCGCTCCTCGGTGAATCCCCCGGCGCAGTCCTTGCCGGCCTTGTCGAGCGCCTTCATGACCTCGGCCGCATCGCCGTTCGGGTACGACCGGAGGGTGACATCGACGGTGATGCCGAGCATCTCGTCGGGGATGTCGACCTTGCGTTGGACCTGACCGGCGGGGTCGCGGTCGCTCACAGCACCGGCGAGACTGACGAGCGGCTGGCAGCCGGCGGGATCTGCGGTGTAGGCGTCGCCGAGTGGACCGTCGAGGGTGTACTCGGAGGCCGTGTACTTGCCGACGGTCTGCCCGTCGGTGAACGAAGCCGCCCTGAGCTGTGCCTCGCTGAGCGCCTTGGGCCCGTGGGACGCCGCCGAGGGCTTGTCGTCCTTCCCTGAGCCGCCGGACCCGCCCGGACCACCCGAACTGTCCTTGTCACTGCTGCACGCGGTTGCTCCCAGAGCCATCACGACTGCAATCGTCACGGTCGCGGCTCGGCGCCACTGTCCGCGCTGGATACCCTCCCCGAACATCCCTGCCCTCATTTCGCCTTTGGTGATGCCGGCTCCTCTGCAGGTTCTGCAGGTCGTGCTGGAGTCCGTCGTTCTTGATCGACGCCCCCGATTGTGCTGCATGCCCACAGGTTCGATCCCGCCGAGCGCGGCTACTTCGACATCGGGTGCGCGCACAGGGCCTTGTTCTCGGCGCTGTAGTCCAGGTACAGCAGCCAGTCCTGGCCCCAGCACTTGTCTCCGGCCGAGATCCAGAACTCGGCCTCGGGCGA
Source organism: Streptomyces sp. NPDC051664 (assembly GCF_044453545.1). Classification (NCBI taxonomy): domain Bacteria; kingdom Bacillati; phylum Actinomycetota; class Actinomycetes; order Kitasatosporales; family Streptomycetaceae; genus Streptomyces; species Streptomyces sp. NPDC051664. Next base: position 4,348 of record NZ_JBITCU010000056.1, read on the forward strand.
GCTGCATCCGACCTCTTCCAGGTCCTGGTCGGGCCACTCCGCGTTGTTACGGACACAGTCTCCGGCCGTGAACGTGGGCCGGGTGTCGGGGATCAGCCCGGGTACGACGAGAATGGCGAGTGCCAGGACCAGGACGGTCATGATGGCGAGCGCCGGCGGGCGGGCCAGCACGCGGCGGCCGGGGGCGAGTTGAGGACGCAGGTTCCCCACCGGGTGAGGCAGGGAGCGGATCCGGGAGCGGGCACCGATGTTCATCAGCATGGTGACCGGAGCGGCGAACACGGACAGTAGGCCCCACCAGCCCTGCCACAGGGTGTTGGACGTCATCCTGCGGTAGGTGGCGGTTCCGCAGGTACGGCAGAAGGCGCCTTCCTCGGTCAGGAAGCGGAGCGTGATGACCAGACCCTGGTGTCCGCGCACCACGGTGTGGACGGCGGGTATCGCACCGCAGATGTGGCACGACACGACGGATCCGAAAGGAGGAAGCGGGTGATGGGGCGGCGTGGACATGAGAACTCCCGGGAACGGCGTGGGCCCAGGAACCCTAACGGTTCGTGAGTTCCGTGAACTCCGCGAATGCCGAGTGAAACTGCGGGAACGTCTTCCGTACGCAGCCGGGATCGTCGTACGTGATACCGGGAACCCTCAGGCCCGTGACGGCGAACGACATCACGATGCGGTGGTCGCCATGGGTGACGATCTCGGTGGGGTGCGGTGTACCGGGGTGGATCTCGATCCAGTCCGGACCGGTCTCGACGGTGATGCCCATCCTTCGGAGGTTCTGCGCACAGGCCTCCAGCCGGTCGCACTCCTTGACCCGGGTGTTGCCGACGTCCTCGATACGTACCGGCCCCGAGGCGAAGGGCGCGAGCGCGGCCAGCGTCGGCATGGTGTCGGAGATGTCGCGCATGTTGACCGTGAGTCCGCGGAGCGTGCCACTGGATCGGACGGTGGTGGCATCCGGGTTGCTGCGCACCTCGGCTCCCATGCGGCGCAGCACGTCGACGAACCGCAGGTCGCCTTGGAGCGCGTCCGTGCCGAGGCCGGCGACGGTGACCTCGTGGCCGGTGAGGGCTGCCGCGGCGAAGAAGTAGCTCGCGGTGGACGCGTCGGGTTCGATGGCGTAGGGCGTGGCCCGGTAGCCCCCGGGCGGCACGGTGAAGACGTTGTCGTCGTGGCCGCCGCGGGTCACCTCGACGCCGAAGCTGCGCATCATCGCGAGGGTGATCTCGATGTACGGGGCGGAGACCAGGTCGGTGGCGGTGATCCGGAGCCCTTCCGCCGTCAGCGGCCCGAGCATCAGCAGTGCGGTGAGGTACTGGGAGGACTCCCCTGCATCCAGGGTGAGTTCGCCGCCCTTGATCCCTGATGCGGTGACCCGCAGCGGGTGGTGGCCCTCGGCTGCCTCGTGGTGCAGATCGACACCGAGCGCGCGCAGGGCCTCGGTGAGCGGGGCAAGGGGCCGGCGGCGCATCTGCGCGGAGGCGTCGAAGCGGTACGTGCCGGAGGCGGCGGCCGCGGCGAGGGTGGGCAGAAAGCGTGCCGTGGTGGCGCCGTCGCGGCAGTGGATGTCGGCCTCGGTGGCGGCGGGTCCGGCCGGGCGGCCCTCGATGTGCCAGCGGTCCGCTTCCTTCGCAACCTCGTAGCCGAGGCGTGCAAGACCCTCGGCAAAGCCCTCGGTGTCGTCCGAGCACAGGGGACGTACGAGGGTGCTGGTGCCCTCCGCGGCGGCGGCCAGGAAGAGGGCGCGTGCGGTGACGGACTTGGAGCCGGGGATGTGGATGACGGTCACGGGTCCCCATCCTGCCGTGCGGCGCGCGGCCGGGCGGGGTGCGTCCAGCGAGTGGACGCACCCCGCCCGGCCTCTTCGGTTGTCCGACGGTCAGCGGATGGTGCGGTGAACGTTTTCCCTGGTGGCCGGGCCGGGGGTGGCATCGGCGATCCAGGGGCCTTCGCCGCTCGGGTCGACGATCCCCTCCTCCAGCCAGGTGTACGCACCGTTCAGGACGGCGTCGACCACACGCCGGTCGAGGTCGTCCGTGTTGGACCAGAGGCGGTTGAAGAGTTCCTCGGTCCGGATGCGGGACTGGTGGCAGAAGGCGTCGGCGAGTTGGTATGCCTCCCGGCCGTGATCACCGGTGGTACGCAGATGTTCGGCGCGAACGCAGGCGGAGCTCATCGCGAAGAGTTCCGCTCCGATGTCGACGATCCTGCCGAGGAAGCCCTGTTTGGTCTCCATGCGGCCCTGCCAGCGCGACATCGCGTAGAAGGTGGAGCGGGCCAGCTTGCGGGCGGAGCGTTCGACATACCGCAGATGGGTGGAGAGGTCCGGGTGGCCGGACGGATGGAACTCGTTGTAGGTGCGCGGGAGTTGTCCTGGGCCCGCGACCAGCTTGGGCAGCCAGCGGGCATAGAAGCCGGCCGCGTTCGCTCCCGCCTTCGCCTTGGCGGAGAGCGGCTTGTCGGGGTCGATCAAGTCACCCGCGACCTTCAGATGGGCGTCGACGGCCTCACGGGCGATCAGCAGATGCATGATCTCCGTGGAGCCCTCGAAGATCCGGTTGATCCGCAGGTCCCGCAGGAGTTGCTCGGCAGGGACGGCACGCTCGCCCCGCGCGGCGAGGGAGTCGGCGGTCTCGAAGCCCCGGCCGCCGCGGATCTGGACCAGTTCATCGGCCATCAGACAGCCCATCTCGGAGCCGTACAGCTTGGCCAGGGCCGCTTCGATCCGGATGTCGTTGCGGTCCTCGTCCGCCATCTGGGAGGCGAGATCGACGACGGCCTCCAGGGCGAAGGTGGTGGCGGCGATGAAGGAGATCTTGGCGCCGACGGCTTCGTGCCGGGCAACCGGCCTGCCCCACTGTTCGCGGACCGCCGACCATTCGCGGGCGATCTTCAGACACCACTTCCCGGCGCCGACACACATGGCGGGCAAGGACAGCCGTCCCGTATTGAGGGTGGTGAGGGCGATCTTGAGACCGGCGCCTTCGGGGCCGATGCGGTTGGCGGCCGGGACCCGGACACGGTGGAAGCGGGTCACGCCGTTCTCGATCCCGCGCAGCCCCATGAAGGCGTTGCGGTTCTCCACGGTGACCCCCGGGGCGTCCGCCTCCACGACGAACGCGGTGATGCCGCCCTTGTGGCCGACCGACTTCGGGACACGGGCCATGACGACCAGCAGGTCGGCAACGACACCATTGGTCGTCCACAGCTTCACACCGTCGAGAATGTAGTCGGAACCGTCCGGAACGGCCGAGGTGGCGAGCCGGGCAGGGTCGGAGCCGACATCGGGCTCGGTGAGAAGGAACGCCGAGATGTCGGTGCGGGCGAGCCGGGGCAGGAACGTGTCCTTCTGCTCCTGGCTGCCGAAGAGCTTCAGCGGCTGCGGTACGCCGATGGACTGGTGCGCGGAGAGCAGCGCGCCGATCGCCGGGTTGGCGGAGCCGACCAGGGAGAGCGCCCTGTTGTAGTAGACCTGGGTCAGTCCCAGGCCGCCGTACTTCGGGTCGATCTTCATCCCGAGGGCCCCGAGCTCCTTGAGGCCGTTGATGACCTCGTCGGGGATCTTCGCCTCACGCTCGATCAGAGCGCCGTCGATCTTGGTTTCGCAGAAGTCGCGCAACCGGGCGAGGAACGCCTCGCCGCGCCGGACGTCGTCGGCGGCCGGCAGTGGATGCGGATGGATCAGGTCCAGCCGGAAGCGGCCGAGGAAGAGTTCCTTGGCGAAACTGGGCTTGCGCCAGTCCTGCTCGCGTGCGGCTTCGGCCACTTGACGCGCTTCACGCTCGGTGACCTTGGGCGTGTTCTTTGGAGCGGATGGTGCGGTCATGAGGAGCTCACCTCGCCGCGTTGTCGGTGGGCGGACCCGGCCGGTCCGCGCCGGGCGCGCATGCGCGCCTGCCGAGGCATACCAACCGGTGCTACTCGTCCGTATGTACCCGATTCCTGCCGCCCTCACCAGCCCTCCGACGCCGATCGGGTCGCGAGCCACTCCAGTGGCACGTTCAACTGGCGAACTGCGGTCGGGCCGGGTGGGAGGGAAACAGAAACGGCCGGTGCCCGCGCACGGTGGGCCCCTCGCCACGCTCTGACCTGCAATTTTCCTCTGCCCTGCACAAACTTTCAACGCCTTGGCCCGCATCGACCCGTCCCGGCCCGCTTCAAGCCGTCTCAGCCCGCCGTGGTCCCGTGAGAAACTCGCGCCCCCCGGAACCGGACGCCGAGGGCCCGATTGCTGGCCGTCGGGCCTGGTCACGACTCGTCGGCCCACGGAGTTGGAGTGCTCCATCTCCTCGGGCACCCGGCCGAACCGACGCTCGGCGGGCTTCGACATCCGTTCCCACAAGCCCGACGGCCACCTGATCTCTATCGAGGTCAAGGGCCGCGTCCTGGGCGCCGACAAATTCACCGTCACCACCAGCCCTGCGGCACCAGGTATTCCTTACCGATACCCCTTACTCCGGCGGCTCCGCGCAGTTCCTGAGGGTCCGTCACCACGGGACACACCACCGTCGAGTGCACATCCGGTGCAGCAAGGGCACCGGCTTCGCCCGCTTCCCCTCCCGCCATGTCGACGTCAACGCCACCTGGATCGAACGCAACCTCGCGGCGATCGAGATCCTCGCCTGGGCCCGCGTCCTCCTGCTGGACGGCGAACCCGACGAGCAGATCCCGCACCGCCGCCCGCGCTTCGTCGGGCGGCAGCTCACCCATACCTTCTCCGCCGCCGGCCACTCCATCCGTACGTCCCGCACCCCGCACTCCCAGAACGGCAGAGCAGCACACTACGAACTGCCCGGGGCCTGCGGATGACCCAGGGGCGACTATTCGCGCACGCGGGGCACGGTGACGGTTGCGTCCCTGGTCGTGCCTGCCAGTACCTCCACCGGCAGCGGGGCGGCTGCACGTCGTCCACGCCCCGCCCTCGCCGGTCCGGGCCTGGGGGGAACTGCCCCGGTCCCTGGCCAGGCCGGCAGCGACCCGGCCCCGCACCGGGGTGCTCAGCCGCCGTGCCAGCACCACCTGCACATCGGGGAGCTCGCTCCACCGCGAGATGCGTCGCTCAGGTTGAGGTCACTGCTGCGCGAACCGTTCGAACGCTCCGTACAGTGCTGAGCTCGTGGCAGCGCTTCCGTGGGTCCCAAGTCTTCAACAGTCACCAGCTCCGCACCGGGTCAGGCGCTGGCAGGTTCCAGGCCGTGTCGAGCGGTCCGTTCATGTCGAGGCGGCTGTGGATCAGGACACCGGGAATGCCTGCCAGGCGTCCCGCGTCGCGGATCTGCTATCACTCACCCAGCCAGGCCGCACGGGCGAAGTAGCGCAAGCAGATCCGCACGAACGCCAGCATGGCCCGGCCGAAGCACGAGAGTTGTCACATAGGTAGGGCCCCTCCCACAACCGCGCAAGGGACCCGCCGTGAGCTCACACCGCCTTTGGCGGGCGCACGTCACATGCTCAGGGCACCGATGAGGAAGACCGGGTAGAGCACGCCGATGGCGCCGCCGACAAGGCCAATGGCGCACTGTCCACGGTTGATCCTTTGGACGAGGCCGAGGATTGCGAAAGTGACGGCGAGGCACCCAGTGAGCAGGGGGATTGCCAGGCCGATGAACCCGCTGATCACTGTTGCGACGGCGGATGCGATGCCGAGGACGAGCGAGGCGGGACCGTAGAGGGAGGCGGGGGTGTCGGTCGAGCCGGTAGCCATGCTGCATTCCTTGCTCTTGGATGGCGAACTCGTGCGTGTGCAGGAAGACGGACTTTGCACGACTCATCATGACCGGGACAGGCGGCGGTGCTTCGGTGATCTGTGCTGCTGCTGTCCGGAAGGGCAGTTTCCCAAGACGCACGAACGGCCGGAGCCCCCGCACAGTGGGCCCCTCGCAGCGCCCTGACCTGCAATTTTCCTCTGACCTGCGCGAACTTTCAATACTCCGGCCCGCCCTGGCCCGGCCTGGCCCGTCTCAAGCCGTTTCAGCCTGCCCCCGTGCTCCCACGGGAGCACCACCGATGAGGCAGGCTCTGACCTGCGGGTATCTGCTCCGGTACCCCACGAGCCCGCACGTGCCGCCAAATCGGCCAAAAAACTGTCTCGCGCACGCGCGGCAGTCCCCGACGCCAAGACGGTTGTCCTGCCCGCACCCGGGCCACCGCCGGCCTCGGGTCGGGCATGCCCCGCCCGCAGCTGATCGGCGCAACCACGGACGGGAGATCAGTAGTGCAGCGGCACTTCACGGCCTGGATCGCCCAGCAGGGCGCCGCAGCCGGACCTTGCCGGGAGTCCGTGGCCGGCCCTCCGGTGAACACGGCGGGTGTGCGTAGCTGTCGGGCCGCGCACCGGACATCGAGTCTCCGTGCGAGACGACGACGTATGGACCCACGATGGTGCAGTCGACACAGATCCTCATCGCCGGGCCTCCCACCGTGCCCGCGCGAGCCGGAGCGCCGTGGGGCAGGACGCCTTCACACGGCACAACGCACATCCGACGGTGTGGCCGATGAGGACGAGGTAGGCCTCATCCCCGCGCCGGGACCAGCTGGTTTCCTTCAGCGACACGTCGGCTCCTTCCAGCGGCGACGGACGCGGGCCTCACTCACCGGCTTCCCGCTCTGCCGTCGCCCGCTGGTACCGGCCGGTCATCACCAACTGAGAGACCGCCTGCGGGACGCAGAGTTCGCCGGGACTGTCCATCGGCACGCACCAGTACGAGCGGGCCTCGGACGGGGCGGTCGCATTCGGTGTCGGCACGCCGGGGAAACAGGCGGACCCAAGACACTCCGCTTCCGGGACCAGCCTGTATTTCCACGTGATGCAACCCGACCTGGTCGAGGTGCCCTACTCGGACATTAGAAGCCCCTCGGCATACCCAGGCACTGCTCGGAGTTCTCTTGACCAGTCTGGGCGATGACAGCGCGGGGCCGCTTCCGCAAGTGCTACGGACCGACCAGCAGAGCGGCCAACTCGCCTCGACTGCTCGACGGGTGCAGATCACTGACTTGGCCGTCACCGACTTCGACGACCCGCCACACCCCGTCCGGGCGAAGGGCCACGTCGGTTGTGACGAACCGGCATCCCAGGCGCTGCACCGCAGGTCCGATATGGTCAAGGTCGGGCACCAGCCCACGCTCGAACGGGCTATCCGGGTGGGGCGTGAGCAACCTAGGTTCGCCATCCAGCCACCACACGCGCACTTCAGCCGCAACGGACTCCAGCTTCGAGAACGTCTCGAAGCTGCGCAGAACGACCCCACCGGCAAGGAACTTCTCCTGCAGTTCCACGAAGCGCTGCACGACCCGCGTCAGCCCCACCGCGTCGGCGAGATCAGGAATGAAGCACGCCTGCTCCCACTCGTGCTTGCGGGATTTGACGTAGTCCTTCACGATTCCCGAGCCCGGCAGCAACGGCTCGGCGAGAACAGCCAGGTCTTCGGCGGCCAAGATCTCACCGGGCTTGGTGGGACGCCACACGCTCGCGGGCGTGATGTCGACGAACATCTGATACCAGCCCGGCAGTTCGTGAGCGGACCGGTATTGCTCCGGAGCGACGAGCAACGCGGTGCCGCGTCGGCTCAGCGCCTCAGCCAACGCGGCGTATCGATCGCCCGGAATCATCCAACCCCGGTACCAGGCGCTCCCCAGCCCAGCCGGTACGTGTGCAACAGCCTGCTGTGCATCACCCTGCAGAAGTGCATCGTGGTCGACCAGCCCGACCGCCCCGCCACAGGCGCGCACCTCCTGTGCCTCCTGCACGAAGTGTTCGTCCACACGTCGAGGATTCAACGGATCACGGCAGTACAGGACAGGCATCGGCATGACTGACACGCTACGGAACCTCCAGAGCCCCGAGCCACCGGTTTCGTGCTGCCAGGCACGACGACCTGCAAAGTGCAGAGAAGGTTCCGGACGAGCGGTTCAATGAGTTGTTCGCCGCCCTGCGGCACAACCGGGACCGCGCGCTGCTGGCGTTCCGGGTTTCCAACGGGGCGCGCGGAGGAGTTGCTTGCGTGCTGGCAGGGGGACGTTCTGCCGGGCGGCCGGTCGACCAGCCTGCTTGAACCGACACCGCCTCGCCCGATCAGGTGATGGATCGCCACGGGTCAGCGGACCTGTTGAGATCGGCCGCCTTTTCCGGCTCAGGGTTGGCCGTCGACCAGCGATTGGAAGGACCCACGTACATGGTTTTCGTTCGCGTGCACGCAATGAAGGGCCATCTGAGTGCCGCGCAGAAGGAGGAGCTCGGCGCAAAACTCATTCAGGCCGTGGCTGACGTCGAGTGCCTGGTCAACAACCAGACCCACAAGGAGACCTCTTGGGTGCAGTTCTACGAGATCCGGGTCACCCACACACAGCGGGCGGAGCATTCATGGTCGGTCGGGCGTGCGGATGACGAGCAGGGCGATGTCGTCATAGCGGGGCGCGGATTGGGTGACGTGGTGGAGAAGGGCGTCGGCGAGGGCGTCGAGGTTCTCGGGTTCCGCTGATGCCAGGTGGCCGGCGAGCGTGTCGGTGGAGTCATCGATGTCGGTGCCGGGGGGGCGACGAGTCCGTCGGTGTACCGGGCGAGGATGGCGCCGGGAGGGAGGGGGATCTCGTGCAGGTCGAGCGCGATGCTGCCAGGGAGCTCATCCCCAACGACCAGGACAGGCTGGGTCGTCCCGCGGAGATCGCGGCGGCGGTCCTCTACCTCGTCGGCCCACACTCCGACTACGTCAGCGGGTCGATCCTGCGCGTCGACGGCGGCCTGGTCACGAACCTCTGACGAGCTCTCCCGGTGCCGGTGCCACCTGGCGACGCGGTGTAGACGCCGCAGCCGGACGGCCTCTCGCTGTTCACGCCGTGAACCGCCCTTCGCCAGGGCCCGGCTCCGCGTCAGATGCTTCCATTCCCGCCCCCGCCATGTGCACATGCCGCCGGGCGGGTTGATGAGGATGATCTGCGGTTTCGTGACCGCATTGCTGCGGCGGTCCTACCCGACTCAGCGTCCATGCCGTCTCCGACACCGCTTCATGCCCGCTGGCCTGGCGGCTGTTCCTGCCCTGTAGCTGGGACGGTCCCGAGTGCGCGGGCCGGCCCGCGCATGGATCGAAACGACATCCATGGAAAGTGACTGGCCACGCCTTGCACTACGGGTGCCTGGGGGTGCGCCGGTCGGGCGGGGACAGCCTTCGCTGACGCTGTGACCATGGCGGATCGGCGCCGACAGGACGGGCACCATGGCCCCGGGTGCCGATGCAGCGGCCTGGCGCTAAGGTCGGGTGAACGGTTCGGGACGTGTCGCCGGCTGAAGCGCGGTTCGCTTCCGATTTGTGCGCTGGCCCTTCATCCTTTTGAGGACGCGTTCCCCGGTGAAGCTGTAGCAAGGAGGCTTCTGATGAAGGCATCCACTACACGGCGGCGGTTCATCCCGATGACTCTGGCGGTGGCCACGGTCACCGTTGTAACCATGACTGCGGCGTCCCCTCCTGACGGCGCCACGACAGTCAGGCATCCGGCTGCCAAAGCAGCGGACAATGCGCAGGCGAAGCCCACGGTGGTGTTGGTGCACGGGGCCTGGGCGGACGCGTCGAGCTGGAACGGCGAGGTCGACATCCTGCGCCGCGCGGGCTACACAGTGCGTGCCATCGGGAACCCGTTGCAGAACCTGACGACCGACTCGCTCACGGTCAAAGACTTCCTCAAGAGCATCTCGGGGCCGATCGTGCTGGTGGGGCACTCCTATGGCGGGTCGGTGATCACGAACGCCGCGGCAGGAGTGAGCAACGTAAAGGCGCTCGTGTACGTCGACGCGGCCGCTCCGGCGGTCGGGGAGACGACGGGGCAGCTCAGCGGCTCGACGTCCGCGCTGTCGGGGCCACCGTCCAAGCTGTACGACGCCGTGTCGTACGCGGACGCCCCCGCCAAGGCGTCCAACCTCTACCTCAAGAAGGACGTATTCGTCACAAAGTTTGCCAGCAGCGTGCCACGCGACCAGGCGATCAACCTGTGGGCCACCCAGCGGGCTGCCAGCACAGTGGCCTTCAACACCCCCTCCAAGGCTGCGGCATGGAAGACGATCCCCTCCTGGTACTTCATCAGCAGCGGGGACCAGATCATCACGCCGGAGTCGGAGAAGAAGATGGCGCATCGCGCGGGGGCGAAGGTAACTGTCTACCCAGGCGGTTCGCATCTGACCCTGGTATCCGATCCGGCTGCCGTCAGCAAGGTCATTCGGTCGGCGATCGCGGCGGTGAAATGACGTAGCGCGGTGTGGGGCAGCGCGGGTGGCTGTTTCAACGGCGGTACTTTTCGAGAATGGGGAGGCTAACTCCGCTTCGTCAAGCGGGAGTCCCCTCGCCCAGGACGGAGGCGGCTGCCGAGGGTCGGGCCCGGCGGAAGGTGTGGTCGGCCACCTGCACCCGCTCGACCTCACCGCCGAGCGCGGCCGCAGCGACGGGCGCGCACACCAGCGTCGCCAAGCTCGCGCACGCCTCCGCCACCGGCCGAAAAGGGGGCATCATCAGCACGACGAACCGTCGATCCCGAGAAGGCCTGACCACCAAGACCCACCCTTCAAACGGATCTTGCCCAGAGCACGAACGACGCCACGCTGACCGCTGCTTCGTAGGAGGTGGCGGTCTTGTCGTACCTGGTCACAATCCCGCCGAACTGTTTGAGGGTCGGGACTCGCATGGTGGCTGTCCTCGTCGGCACCCGCCGTGGACGGTGCGGCCCGGCGGCGCACCGCGACCATGGCGACGTCGTCCTGGACCTCCCCGCCCGCATGGACGGTCAGGTCGCTCATGAGGCGCTCGATCAGGTAGCGCGGCTCGTCCTCGGCGAGGAGCGCGAAGCGGTCCAGCGCCGGGTAGAAGACGCCCGCCGGGTCGCGGGTCTCGAGCAGGCCGTCGGTGTGCAGGAGCAGCGTGTCCTCCGGCTCGAATTCGAAGGTGTTGACCTGATAGGCCGCTTGATCGCCGCCCAGGCCGAGCGGTGGTGCCGGTTGCGGCACTTCGAGGAGGTCCACGTCTGAGCCGTGAGAGCGCATCAAGTCGGGGTGGCCGCAGCTGATCACGTGGACGACGTGGAAGTCGTCGGGTATCTCCAGGACCAGAGCGGTGATGAACCGCTCCGAGGCGTTGCTGTCCGTCTGGCCGGCCTGGTCGACACGGCGGCGCACGCTGGCGTCCAGGGAGAGGGCGACATGCTCCAGTCGCACGTCGCGGTGCGCGGCTTCGCGGAACGCACCGATGACGGCTGCGGCGTCGTCGACTGCCGCCAAGCCGTTGCCCTGCACGTCACCGATCAACATTCGGACCGTGCGGTCGACGCGTTCGGCGGCGTACACGTCTCCGCCGATGTGTGCGTGGGCGGCGGCCGAGCGATAGGCAGTGGCGATTTCCAGATCTGCCAGGCGACAGGGCAATGGGGGCAGCAGCGCCCTTTGCGCTGTCTCCGAGACGGAGCGCACCGCATGAAGCGTTCGATGGTCCACCTCCCGCAGGCGCCGGAACACGAGGACCAGGACGCAGACGACCAGCAGGCCCAGGAAGTCGATCGGGAGGATCGGTGAGCTGGGCAGACCGTCGTCGACGTCGACCGCGACCACGCCGAGACAGGCCAGGGCGGTCATACTGACGGTGGTACGCGTGTTGTCTGCTGCGGCGGTGAGAGCCGGCACCGCCATCAGCAGCACCACCAGGTGGACGTCCGCGGGGACGATCACGCCCCCCAGGGTGACGCCGAGCAGGACGGCCGAGGCGACCACGACCGCGATGAGCGGTCGTAGCCGTACCGCCGAGAAGCTGACGGCAAGTCCCGCGGCAGTCGCCCGGCCCGTGCTTGTCACGATGTGCGTCTGCGTCGTCATGAGAACCTCCTGCTTGTCATGATGTGTGTCTGCGTCGTCATGAGAACCTCCTGCCACGTACGACATGGGGCTGGTCCGGCTGGCATGACAGGTGTCCTGTGGGGCCGGAGGGTGGCCTCGGTCGGCGTCATGTCATTCGCGTGTTCGCGTCGCCTCGCTGCGGCTGATCGGGCACCGGGGGCCGGGTCGACCGACCAGCCCCATTTGCTTGCTGATCGACAGTCACCACAGTGGACCGCAGGCGTTCGGTCAGGCCGAGGGTCTGCCGTTCCCGCCATGTGACGGCCGCACCGCGACTGCGCAGCGGGGTCTCCAGGGTGCCGGGGGTTCCGGGAGTCGGCGCGGTGCTGTTGCTCATGAGGATCTCCATGCTCTGGCGCCACGGCGCGGTCGGTCTCCCCCGACGCGGTGTAAGACTGTCCGGTGGGCCCGGCGGCTTCCCGGCTGCGAGCAGCGAGCCCTGACGGCGCCGTGCCCGGGGGCCTCGGCGTACCGAGGGGGCGGCGCCGGAGCCGCGGTCGTCGGCCCGTCATCTCAGATTCCTGTCGTGGAGTTGCGCGAAGAGTTCTGTGTTGTGTGCGTAGTCGACCGGGACGTCGATGACCGTGATGCCGGGGTCGCAGAGTCTGCCCGGGTCGAGAGACCTGCGCAGTTCGGTCTCGAAGGCGTCCATGGTCTCGGTCCGGATTCCTCTGGCGCCGAACGCGCGGGCGTACTGGGTGATGTCGTAGTCGCCCGACCGGACACCGGAGGCCCTGCCGTATTTGCGATGCTCCTGGAAGGCCACCATGTCGTAGGCGTTGTCCCGCATGATCACAAGCGTGGCGTGGAGGCCCAGACGGGTGGCGGTCTCTATTTCCGGTGCGCTGGACAGGAACCCGCCGTCCCCGGAGACCGACACCACCTGTGTCCCCGGCCGCAGCAGCGCGGCGGTCATCGCCCGTGGCAGGGCGACTCCGGGTGTCTGCGGGCCGTTGGGGAGCAGGATGCGACGCGGCTGGTGTCCGCGGAAGTGACGAGCCATGTAGATGTGCGAGCCTGTGTCGGACACCACGGTGGCGTCGTCCTCCACGTTCTCAGCGATCTTCAGGATCACCGCGGCGGGATTGAGGCCGGCAGCGGTGGCCGGGACCGCCCTGGCCTCCTCTTCGATACAAGCCAGGGCGGCGCGCTGTTCGGCCAGGGCAAATCGGGTGTGGTCGCTGATCGGCATCCCGGACAGCTCCCCTGACAGCTCACCGACAGTCGCGGCCACATCGCCCTGCAGTTCCAGAGTGGGCTGGTAGTGGCTGCCGATCTCGGCGGGCAGTGCATCGATGTGGACGATCGCACGGGCCGGGTCGGTGTTCCACCGGCCCGGGTCGTACTCCACGGGGTCGTAGCCGACGGTGATCAGGACGTCGGCATGTGTCACCATGGCGTCCCCAGGCTGATTGCGGAAAGGGCCGATCCGGCCGGCGTACTGCTCCTCCAGTGTGCGCGGGACGATGCCCGCCGCCTGGGAGGTCTCCACCACGGGCAGGCCTGTGACACGGATCAGTTCGCGCAGCGCGGCGCATGCCTCGGGATCCGCACCACGCAGCCCGACCAGCAGGACGGGCTGCTGCGCGGCGCGGATGATCTGGGCGGCACGGTGGATGCATTCAGCGGGAGCGGGGCCCTGAGAAGGGTGCCTGTGCGGCTGTACGACGGTTGCGGCGGTGAGCGCGCCTGCGACGTCGGCAGGCATCACCACCGCGGCCGCACCGCGAGGTGGGGTGACCGCCGCCCGCAGGGCGTTGGCTATGGCTTCGGGGACGTTGTCGGGGTCGTGGACTTCGCAGGTATAAGTGGTGACCAGTCTCAGTGCGGCGATGGCGTCCATCGACCGCTGGGTTCGCTCGAACCGGTCCCGGCGGGTCACGGCCCCGCAGACAGCAATCATGGGGTACTGCTCAGTCGTCGCAGTGAGTAGAGCGGTCATCAGATTGGTGGTGCCGGCTCCTGAGGTGGCCAGGACCGCTCCGGGGGTGCCGGTCCGCAGCCCGACAGTGGCGGCCATCACGGCAGCGTTCTGTTCGTGGCGGCACATCACAAGTTCGGGGCCTCCGACGGCCAGGGCATCGTGAACGGCGTCGATCGTGGCTCCGGGGACACCGAAGACGTACGGCACGCCGTACTGCGAGAGGGTCTCGACCATGCGCTGGGCCGCGCCGACAGGTGGGGTGGGCATGTGCCCGCCGCCTTTCTTGATTGTTGGGTTTGCGCAGCGGTGGTGGCAGTTGCTGCGCGGGGTGTGGTGCCGTCGCCGGGCCGCTCAGTGCGGGTCCGGTCGGCGCTCGGCCGGGGCCGGGCCGTCACCCGCCCTCCGCCCGGCAGGGTCTGCGTGCCCGTTTCGGCCGTGCTCTGGTGCGTGGCGAGGAACAGGGCGGTCGGGCAGGCCATGTGCAGCTCGGGGTGGATGCCGATGTCCCTGGTGCCGCTCGTGAGCAGCCAGTCCGGAGAGGTCGTCGAGGACGAGCATCGCTGTCAAGGCGGTTGAAGGCGCCCGAGCCCACGTCGCCGCCGTGCCACGGGGGCTTACAGATCGTCACCTGGCCGCCGCATGCCGTCGAGTAATGTGGCGATCGTGGAGGCCGGGTGCTCCCCTGGAGCCGCTTCAGGACGATGGTGCTGCCTGGGCGGTCGCGGGCGAGCAGGAGGCATGCCCACTGGTGGAATACCTCGTAGCAGGACACGGGAGAATCAGGTGAGGTCATGGGCGTGATCATGGCGGTCCGCTCGCTTTCCGCGGTGTGTCGCGCGAGGCGCGGGCCGACGGTGTGCCGCCGGCCCGCGCCGGTGCCGCTTCACTCATAACGGTAGGCACACGCCCCCACCCGAGGGCACCACGTGAATGCGTAGTCGTGCTTGGGTCGCGGCGTCAGGGCCGGTCTGTGTCTCCGGGGATCGGCTGGCCGTCCTGCAGCAGCCGGGCAAGCTGAGTACGCGTGGTGACCTTGAGCTTGCGGAAGACTTTGCGCAGGTGGTAGTCGACCGTGCTGGCGCTGATGAACAATCGCGACGCGATCTCGGGGTTGGTAGCTCCCTCGGCTGCCAGCATCGCAACACGTCTTTCCTGGGGAGTGAGCTGCTCGCCGAACCGAGACCGACGCTTGCGGGTGGGCTCGCCGGCCGCTGACAGTTCGCTGCGGGCCCGTTCGGCGAAACCGTCCATGCCATACCGCACGAACATCTCGTGTGCCTGCCGCAGTTGGTCCCGTGCCTCGAGGTGGCGGCGCTCGCGCCGCAGCCACTCCCCGTACAGAAGATGGACACGGGCCACCGCGGCGCGCAGGCCGGTGCACTCAAGCCGTTCCAAGGCCGTGCGGTACAGGTCCTCGGCGTCCGTGCCAACGGCGAGCAGCGCCCGGCAGTGTGCCTCGATGCCTGCGGCCCAGTGGCTGGAGCAGGGCCTGGTCGTCCGGCACAGCTCCCTCAGCGCCTCGTCGGCCAGGTCCTGGTGTCCGGTACGTACGGCCGCCTCGATGAGCTCAGCCAGCGCCCAGTTGCGGATCCGCTGGACGCTGGAGTCGGCGCCGGCCTGGCGGGCGGATTCCAGCGCTTGATCGTACCGGCACGCACCGTTGTGGAGCACGGCGGTGGCCCACTGCAGGTAGGTCAGCGCCATGCCTTCGCCCCGCGCCATCGCGTCCCGGGTCGCGGTGCGGATCGCGGCAGCGGCCTCATCATCCCGGCCGCGGAAGACGGCGAGCCCCACCTCTGTGTAGGGGACCGGGCCGGCTCCGGTCATGAAAGTGACGTCGGCGGCCGTCTCGGCCAACGACGCGGCCTGCAGGAGTTCCCCGCCCAGCAGGTGCAGTCCCGCACGTGTGGCTGCGGCAACCGGGAGGATGCTGAGTGCTCCTCGTTCCTCGCAGGATCGCAGCAGCCGCGTGGACAGCAGTCGCCATGCTTCGTCGTCCCACAACAGCCCGGCGCCGTGGCCGGCCAGCCACAGCCAATACAGTTCTTCCTCAGGGGCCAGTTCCTCCGTGGTGAACGCCGACACCGCCTTGCCCAACACCGGAACTGCGGCGTCGCGGCCTTCGACGATCAGGAGCGTCAGCCCGTCCAGCAAGAGGTCGGAGGCGCGTGGCACGGACGCCGCAGGCACCCGGCGAGCGCTGTGGGCAACCTCCGTTATCCGGCACTCGTCGCCCAGCCGGCCGGCGAGCATCGCTGCGGCCAGGGCCTGCAGGTAGACATCCCTTGCACGGGAGGCGTCGATGGACTCGAAGCGGCGGGCCGCGCGCAGCAGCACGGGGGTGGCTCCGCCGCCGAAACTGCGGGCAAAGGCGATCTGTCCTCGCAGCAGCTCACTGTTGGCGGCCCGCAGCTCGTTCTCGGGCCCCCGGTCGGCCAGGGCAAGGAGGTCCAGAGCGCTGTCGTACGCGCCGGCCTGCTGTTTGGCGCGTGCCGCACGCAGCGCCCGCTCTGCCCTGGCGGCGGGGTCGGCGGTGAGCGCGACCGACCGCTCCAGGAATGCCGCGGCGGCAGCGATACCGCCGCGTGCCAGGGCCCGGTGAGCCGACCGCTCGAGCTCTGCTGCGGCTTCCTCGTCGAAGCCGACGGCAGCCTGCGCGCGGTGCCAGGCCCGCCGGTCCGGTTCCGAAGGACCGGTGACATCGGCCAGAGCCCGGTGCGCGGCCCGTCGCTGCGACGGCGGCATCGCCTGATAGACGGCCGACCGCACCAGGGGATGGCGGAAGACCACCTGCGTGCCGATGGACAGCAGCCCGTCGGCCTCGGCCGCCGTCGCGGCCGAGACCCCGATTCCCAGACGGGCGGCCGCGCGCCACAGCAGCGCGGAGTCGCCGGTCGGCTCTGCCGCGGCTACCAGGAGCAGCATGCGGGTGGCCGGCGGGAGGCGGAGGACTCTGCTACGGAAACTGTCCTCGATGCGCCCCGGCACGGCTGTGGTGTCCGTCGGACCGAAACCGCATACGAACCCGGCAGCCGTCATGGTCCGGGGCAGTTCGAGCAGGGCCAGCGGATTGCCGCGGGCCTCCGCCGCGATCCGCTCCACGATTCCCTCGTCGATGGGCACGTGCAGAACCGAGTGCAGCAAAGCACGGGCGTCGCCAGGGCCGAGGCCGGTCAGCACCACCTCCTGCAACCCGCCCAGACCACCACCGGCAGTGGCGAACACGAGGCCGAGGGGCTCCGCACCGACGCGGTGCGCCACAAACATCAACGCCTGGGCCGAACCGGGATCGAGCCACTGGGCATCGTCGATCTCACAGATCAGCGGTTGGCGGGCCGCCGCCTCGGACAACAGGCCCAGTACGGCCAGGCCCAGCAGGAAGCGGTCGGGCGCCGCTCCTGTCCGCAGCCCGAATACCGCAGCCAGGGCGTCCTGCTGCGGTCCAGGCAGGTGCTCCAGCGTGGCCAGGAACGGCGCACAGACCTGGTGCAACACCCCGAAGGGCAGCTCCACCTCCGCCTCCACACCGGCGGCCCGCACGACGCGGAAGCCGACCGCAGTCGAAGCCATGTGGTCAAGCAGTGCGGATTTGCCGATACCGTGCTCACCGCGGACCACGAGAGCGCCACCTCGACCGGCCTTGACGGCATCCTGCCAGCGGTCGAGCAACGCACATTCAGCACGCCGACCCAGAAAAACCGCGGGACGCCCCGGCAACACCATGTTTCCAATCTAGCTGCGGCATCCAGTCCACACCTCTCCGACCCGGGCTCATCCTGTCGAACGCAGCCGTGGCAAGGTCCGACAGCAGCCGCAACACCGACCGCTTCGGACCGCAGAGCCGCGGCGGCTACCCATGCTGGAGTTAATGACCCTGGTGGAGACCGGGACCCGGGCCCTGATCGGCGTGGTGTTCGGCGTTACACGAGCACTTCACGCTGTCCATGACCTCGTCCAGGTCAGCGAGGACCGTGATCTCCCTGACCGGCGGAGCCGCAGCCTCGACTGGCCGCGTGTCACCGGTCTGCCCGAGATCCGCCTCGTACTCGCGGTCGCCGCGGATGCGCGTCGGTGCAACGATCTCGACGCTCTGCCCGGGGTCGTCCGGGGCGAACCCGTCGTCGATCAGCCACTCCGCGATCGCCGCCAGGTCCTCGCCTGTGAACCGCCTATTGGCGTGCGGGACCCGCCGGTCCAGCCACGCCGGGGCGTCAGCGGCCGCGCTCTCCACCGAGCCGTCAGCGTTCCACTCGGGGGTGAGGATCGGCCCCTCCCAACAGGGCCGACCGTCACGGCAGATGACGAGCTTGTGCCGCCAGGAACGGACCCCGGCAAGCTGCGCGCAGCAGTCCCCGTCGGGCTGCACAACGATCCTGGCGGTCGAGATGTCGTCCAGGACTCTGGACCACTCCACCGTGAGCAGGACGTCAGCGTTAGCGACGACCGCTCCGCGACGGTCGATGATGCGGGCGACATGCGATCCGCAGCCCACTGTCATTGGGCGCACTCCTCGTGTCGAGGTGCGCCCGGCCCAGAACCAGCGGCGTCGTCAGCGTAGCCCGCACGGCTACACACTTGCCGGCCCGGTATACGCAGAGGGGGGGGGGGGGGGGGGGGGGGGGGGGGGGGGGGGGGGGGGGGGGGGGGGGGGGGGGGGGGGGGGGGGGGGGGGGGGGGGGGGGGGGGGGGGGG
>NZ_JBITCU010000057.1:0-22601 GCF_044453545.1 Streptomyces sp. NPDC051664
GAAGTGGCTTCGAGGCCGGGGAGCGGGTCCGGATGGCCTACTATCCGTCTTCAGAGTGACGCCGGTCATATGGGCCACCCCACACGGCAAATGCCCCAAACCGGCACAAGAGTGACCCAGATCATGTGGCCTGCGTCATATTGAGGGCACCCAATTCACTCACTGTAATGCGAGAAATTCATTCTGCATTGATGGCGTGGTGGTGGAATATCGACGCTCGTCGGCGGGGAATCCTGGCCGGTGCTCGAGGACCGGTAGCCGGGGCCTGACGGGTCTGCCGACGGTGCGTACCGGGGCTGATTCAGCGTCGTACGGCCGCGTGAATGAGCCGGCCATGGGGACGGCGTTCCGGCCGGCAGCCCTGATAGAAGACGTCGACCACAGCGAGCCCCACGCACAGGCGATCTCCGGAAAACGATCGCCTATCCAGTGGTGCGCCTGCGAATCGACTCCCTGCCCTCAGGTGACGACTGCGGCGATGCCGTCGTCGCGGCGGCGGCCGAGTTCGCCGGCCTGTACGCGGCCGGTCGCCGAGAGTGTGCCCGGCAGCCGGCCCGTGGCGATCCCCGCCTCGTTGTCGGGCGTGGTGGCGTGGGTCTCGTACACGACCTCAATGGACATGCGCGGACTCCGTCGGAATCAACCGCTTCGGCAAGGGGGCGTCCGTCGGATCGGGGACTTCTCCGTCTCCAGCAAGCCCCGCAACGCCCTTGGCAGATAATCCAGTAGCGGGGCGGGAGACTGCACGACCGATACTGCACCCCGGCCATGTCCTGCACCTGCGCCACCCCGAAGGAACCTCTCCATGGGCCATGCCCTCCCGCCGTTCCACCTCCTGCCCGGAGCGCCCGCGTCACCGGTCCTGCTGCACGTACCGCACTCGGCACGTGTCGTCCCCGATCACGTACGCGCCGGAATCATGCTGGACGACGAGGCTCTGGATCTCGAACTCGACCACATCACGGATTCCCACACGGCCGAGTTGGCCGCCGAGGCGGCTACGGCCACACCTCTCACGCCGTGGCGGTTCGTCAACGGTCTGTCGCGACTCGTCATCGATCCCGAACGGTTCCCCGACGAACGCGAGGAGATGCTGGCCGTCGGCATGGGCGCGGTCTACACCCAGACCACGCACCGCGAGCCCCTTCGCTCACCGGACGTAGATCCGCAGCCCTTGATCGACCGCTACTTCCACCCGTACGCGGCAGCAATGACCGCCGCTGTCGACGCACGCCTGGCGGCCACCGGACGCGCGGTCGTCATCGACGTCCACTCCTATCCGTCGGCTCCGCTTCCCTACGAACTACACAGCACCGGGCCGCGCCCACCGATCTGCCTCGGCACCGACGCGTTCCACACACCGCCGGACCTGCTGGCCCAGGCCGAGGAGGCGTTCGCCGGGTTCGGGGGCACGGGCATCAACAGCCCCTTCGCCGGGACGTACGTACCGCTGAAGCATTACGGCGTGGACCCGCGTGTCAGCGCGCTGATGATCGAAATCCGCCGGGACGTGTACATGACCGAGCCGGGAGGCCCCGCCCACCCCACCGGATCGACCGCGCTGGCGTCGGCGCTGGCCGCCCTGGTCGGCGCGCTGTCCGGTGCGAGCGAACAGGATGCACGGGCGTGACACCCGGCCCATGCTTTTCACCGCAACACTGCCGCCTCGCGAGCCCCCGTGCAGGAACAGACAATGGTGACCAGGGCAGCAGCTCCGTGCCGGTCCCTCGAGGAGGTAGCGATGCGTCTGACCAATCTCGTCGGGGAGTCGACCGAACGCGTCAGCGCCCGCGAGGAGCTGCGCCTGGCCGAGATCGAGCTGATGCGTCACCGCGAACGCGTCGCTGACCTGCGCCGCCGGCTGCCGCTGGGGCCCCTCGTCTACGACTACGCGTTCGAGGAAGGCCCCGCGAATCTCGACGCAGGCGATGTGCCGGTGAAGACCGTGCGGCTGAGCGAGCTGTTCACCGCGCCCGGGCGCGACCTCGTCGTCTATCACTTCATGTACGGCAAGCAGCAGACGCAGCCGTGCCCGATGTGCACGATGTGGATCGACGGGTTCAACGGAATCGCCCACCACGTCGCGCAGAACGACGACTTCGCGATTGTCGCCGCGGCCGACCTGCCCACACTCCGCGCGCACGCACGGGACCGGAAGTGGGAGAACCTGCGGCTGCTCAGTGCCGGGGCCGGCACCTTCAAATACGACCTCGACAGCGAGGACGCCGAGGGAAACCAGGACTCGACGGTGTCGGTGTTCACCCGCGACAGCGACGGCTCGGTACGCCACTTCTACTCGGCACACCCCCGAATGTCCGACGACATCGACCAACGCGGCATCGACCTGCTCAGCCCGGTCTGGCACATCCTCGACCTCACCCGCCAAGGCCGAGGCAACTGGTTCGCAGAACTGAGCTACTAGCCGGAAGCACCCAAGTGCCTGCTGAGCTGGGACGATGAACCTTGTCCAGGGGTTCTCTCGGTCCAGGTGGACGGCAATGTGACAACTGACGATCAGCGACACTTCATCACCGCGACCGAAACGGCGACGCTAGCTAGGCGTTCTTGTCGATTCAGTGGAGGTTGTGCTTCCGAGGCTCCGCGTTGCGTCCGCCGGCCCTGGTGGGTCTGGACGACGGTGCTGTCCCGGGTCCGCTGACCTGGGACTTCGTGCACGAGTGGATGGCGGCCTCAAGGCCGGGTCAGGTGCTGGACAGCATCGTCGCCAGTGACTGGAACCAGGCGCCGTGGGAGAACGGCTCGGGCGGGCCGACCTCCATGCCGAGTTCGGCGGCCGCCAAGGCGTAGTCCCCCTCGTCCAGGGGGAGGGCGAGCAGCTCGTGGAGTTCGCCGACGAGGCGCGCGACCAGTTGGGGGTCAGTGGTGGCGGCGTAGTCGGCGACGGCGGCGTCGTGGCCGGCGAACTCGTCGACGATGTCCTGCGAGAACCAGCCGCCGAGCAGTTGCGCGGTCTCCGGGATGCGCGCGTGCCACTCCCAGTGCGTCTGCGGGGACGACGGTTCCGGGACGTCACCTTCCTCGATGCTCTTCTTCAGGTGGTCGGCCAGCACCATCAGCCAGCCGCCGATCTCCGACTGCGGCTTTCCGGTGTCCGGGATCGCGTAGAACTCGCCCAGGTCCTGCCGGATGCGGCCCGGAGGGTTGCGGCTGTACTCGCGCAGTTGGCGCTCCGCCTCCGCGATAGCCGAGGGGCGGGTGTGCCAGGTGTGACGGAGGTAGGCGTCCAGCGCACGACTGCGCCGCTCCGGGGTGTCGTCGGCCGGCTGCCCCAGGTACGCGCGCATCACCTGGTCCAGCTCGCCGTACCGGCGGTCGTGTTCGAGGGGCTTCATGGACATGTGCGTGCGACCCCTACAGGTAGAACGGGACGGTCGTGTGGACGACGAAGCCGTGCGGGCTCGACGGCTCGCGGCGCAGCACCACGCGCGCCGCGCGGACGTCGACGGGTCCGCGGCCCGCCAGCAGCTCGGCTTCCAGCTGGACCCGGCCCACGGGCTCCTCGCGGGAGGGCCAGGCGGCCTCGACGGTGAGGCGGGCCCGAGTGTTCTGGGCGAGCCAGCGGTGGATGGCCTGCTCGTTGGCGGTCACCACCTGCTGGGTGGCCCATTGCGCGGTCTCCCGGTCGGGGTAGGAAGCGGAACGGGTCAACACGGGGGCATCCTCTCAAATCACCTGCTCAGGAGCTGCGCTCGTACGGGGGCAGGCAGGCGGATCAGTAGTCGGAGAAGTTCCAGAACATGCCCACCTCGGTGTCCGAGACGACGATCAGGCCGCAGTCCTCTGTGTAGACGCTCAGCGGGCTGTACCCCCAGTTCGGCGTCGTGAAGTCGAGTGTGCCGCGTACGGAGCCGGGCCTGTCGACGTTGGTGTGATAGCTGGCCCCCTCCCCGTAACGCGCGAGGATCGTGCGTGCCATCGCCCGCATCTCCTCCTGGCTTTCTGCGAAGCGGGCCAGGTTGGACAGGGTGCAGCAGTCGTCCGTGAGGGCCAGGAGCAGGTTCTCGGCGCTGGCCCGGTCGATCTCCCTGAGGCGCTCAGCGACGTACTCCGGGGGGTGGACGGCGAAGGGGTAGGTGGGGGATGCCTCGCGCTCAGGGGCCTGTGCCGCGTCGTCGAGACCGGCCCAGCCCCGAGGGTCCGGGATCCGCGCCATCAGCGCGAGGACGTCAAGGACCCAGTCCTTGTGGCGACGCGGGCCTGTGGCGTCGTACGGGTACGCGTCCTCGTACAGGTGGCGTACCGCGGCTTCCCAGGACCTCTGGTCGACGGGCATGTGGTGCTGGCCTTTCTCGGCGGGGTCGCTAAGGCTTGGAGGGCATCGACGTCATGACGGTGAACGGCGGGGTGCGGCTGCTGTCGTACCGGATGCGCGTGTCGATGCCGTGTACGTCGTAGGCCTTGGCGTTCAGGCCGCCCTGCTTGTACCCGGACAAGGGGTCGCTGGGGTCCACCGGCTGCTTGCTCACGCTGCGGCCGCTGGTCTCACCGTTGGGCGCCGTGTCGTAGAACGACTTGACGTCGCCGTCGGACGCCGGCGGGGGGCCCTTGATCCATGCCTCGATGGCGACCTTGTTCTTGTTGAGATTGCGCTCGGTCAGCTCCTCCGCACGCTGATAGTTCGGGAAGGCAGAGGAGCCGCTGAGCCCGGGCTTGCCGTGCGGCCAGGCCGCGGTCGGGTCGTTCGACTGCTGGTCACGCAGGCGTTGCGCCAGCTGCTCGTCCGTTTTGCCGACGTGCTTGTCCAGGGTATGGCCGTCTCCCATGTACTCGTTGGCGGCGAGGTTCAGGTCGTATTTGCCGGTCGAGTCAATCTTCAACCAGACTTGTGAGTCCTTGAACTCCTCCAGGGCCCGAGTACCGAAGCCGTGCGCACGGGCGACGCCGGCCTCGAACTTGGGGGCGCTCAGGTATGCCTCGTCCAGCGGATCTTTCAGCGCCTCCATGCGGGCGGTCAGGCCTCCCAGGATGCCGGTGTATTTATCGACGATCCCGTTCAGCTTGCTCGTGTCGATGTTCAGTACCGTCTTGACGTCGAACGACAGGATCAGGCCCGCGCCCTTGCCGATCACGGAGGTGACGGTGCCGAGGATGCTCTTAGGGTCCTTGGGCTTGGCGAGGTCCTCGATGATCTCCTTGGCGGCCTTCCACATGGCGCGGTGGAGCTCGTCCGCGACGTCGCGGTTGAGATCGACGGCGGCCTCGGCGTACTCGCGCAGGATGGTGGCGATGTTGTCTGCCGTGTCCTTCAGTACGGCCAGGACTGGCTCGCTGCCCGTGGGGACGCGGGGCGTGCCCGGACCGGAGTTGGCGGTCTGCCCCCACTGATAGCCATGCCGCTGCTGCCCCCACGCCGTCCCTCCCCACAGGGCGCTGCAGAAGGTCCGCATCGCGGCCTCCCAGTCCGACTGCTGGTGGTTGGTGATGGCACCGACGGCCTGGGTGAGCTGGTCCGCCCCCATCGAGGCGTCGACGGAGACGTTCATCCAGCTGTGGCACAGGGAGTTGAGGTAGTGCTGCTGCGGGAAGGGGTGGACGTCCGCCACCCTTCCGACCCGAAACACGTTCTTGCACAGCGGCTGTAGGACGTCCCGGACCACCTCGGGGATGCCCTCCATCAGGCCGCGCAGGATGTCGTCGCCGCCGTCGTCGTCACCCCATTTGATGTCGGGTATCGAGTAGAAGTTCGGGGCCTTGTCGATGACCGCGGGCCGCGGGCGCTGCTCGGCCGTCTTCCCCGGCTTGGGGTGGGCCGCTGCGTCAGCCCTGGTGTAGGCGTTGGCTGTCTCGGTGAACCCGACCGCCACACCGCCGACGCTGAGCACGGAACGGCCCCAGACCTCCAGCCAGCGATTGCCGATCTTCATGTACGACTGGGCAAACTTCCGAGCCTCGGTGCCGGCGCCCCCTGCGTCGGGGTACTTGCCCAGCTCCCCCAGAAGCTTGTTGGCACCGCGTAACAGGTACTCCTGCTGCACGGCGACCCGGCCGGACACCGACCAGAGATCGCTCGGCTTGACGTCGATGGTGCCGTTGCCACCCGGTGACTGGGTGGGTGAGGAGGGGCCGGCCATCAGGCGCCGCCTCCCCAGCCTTCGAGTACGGACCTGTTGGCCGCGGCGTAGTTCAGGTGCCCCTTCACCACTACCTCGTGGAGCCAGGCCTGGGTGGCTTTGAGGTCGTCGGCGGAGTGGCTCCACTTGTCCAACTCGTCGATGAAGGCCTCACGTGCCTCACCGTCCCAGCTCAGCACGACCTTAGTGGCCCGCTCGTACAGCGTGTCCAGCTTCTCGTTGAGGACGCGGAGGATCGCCTCCAGATCCCCCGAAAGTCGCTGCAGGGTGGCGAAATCGACGGTGATCCGGTCTTCGTCCGGCATGGTGCTGATCCCCCGTGGTTCAGACGTCCACGCGCGTTCTCCCTCTGAACAGCGAGCTTGAGGCCGCTGTACCGAAGAAGCTCCGCTACCAACCGGGGCATGTCGTCGCCCGCCTCACCCTCGGCGGCCGGCGCCTCCGCATGCGAATAGCGGCGACCTGGCCCTGGAGACATGAAGTGGCCTTCTCGCCGAGCGCTGCCTGCCGTTCGCGCCACCGGGATTCGGGATTGCGCCACCCTTCGCGCCCCTGCAGCCCTCGGAGGAGCAGTGTCCGGCCGGATCCAAGCCCGCGAGCGCCTCACCCGGGGAGGCCGCGCCATCGCCGCCTCACGACACCCGGACACCCCCCTTGCTTACTGCTCCGTAACCTCTGATCTACCTCAGATTTGTTCCTGCGTGACGTTGGGCACTGCCAGAATCGCAGGATTCCCGGATGATGTGGCGTCGGACCGTGTCACGGTGACGACTCCCTGGCCCGCCACGGCCGGGAACGCCCACCTTCCCCTCACAAAGGCGAACCCTCTCCATGAGTGACCGCATCACAGCGGCCGAAACGCTCGTTGCCGCCCCACCGGCGGCGGGCTCCCCCCACGTGGACGCCGGCGATGCCGGGTACAGCAAGGACCTCAAGTCCCGCCACATCAACATGATCGCCATCGGCGGAGCGATCGGCACCGGGCTCTTCCTGGGCGCGGGCGGCCGGCTGGCCGGGGCGGGTCCGTCACTGGCCATCGCCTATGCGGTCTGTGGCGTCTTCGCGTTCTTCGTCGTGCGCGCACTGGGCGAGCTGGTGCTCTACCGGCCGTCCTCCGGCGCCTTCGTCTCGTACGCCCGTGAGTTCATGGGCGAGAAGGGCGCCTTCGCGGCCGGCTGGCTGTACTTCCTGAACTGGGCTACCACGGCGGTGGCGGATATCACCGCGGCTGCCACCTATGCCCACTTCTGGGGCATGTTCAGCGACGTCCCTCAGTGGATCCTCGCGCTGATCGCCCTCGCCGTCGTCCTCACGGCCAATCTCATCTCGGTGAAGTACTTCGGCGAGATGGAGTTCTGGTTCGCGATCATCAAGGTCGGCGCCCTCGTCGCGTTCATGCTGATCGGCATCTTCCTGGTGGTGACCCAGCACCCGGTGGACGGTCACACGCCCGGTTTCTCCACGATCACCGACAGTGGTGGCATCTTCCCCGTCGGCATGCTCCCGATGCTGTTGGTGATCCAGGGTGTCGTCTTCGCGTACGCGTCCGTCGAGCTGTGCGGCGTGGCCGCCGGTGAGACGAAGAGCCCCGAGAAGATCATGCCCAAGGCGATCAACTCGATCATGTGGCGTGTCGGTCTCTTCTACGTCGGCTCGGTGGTGCTGCTCGCCCTGCTGCTGCCGTACACCTCGTACTCGGGGGACGAGAGTCCGTTCGTCACCGTCATGGACAAGCTCGGCATCCCGGGCGCGGCCGGTGTGATGAACCTTGTCGTGCTGACCGCGGCGCTCTCCAGCCTGAACTCCGGGCTGTACTCCACCGGCCGCATCCTTCGCTCGATGGCGCTTTCGGGGTCGGCTCCCAAGTTCACCGGGCGGATGAACAAGGGGCAGGTGCCCTACGGCGGCATCCTGCTCACCGCCGGCTTCGGTGTCCTCGGTGTCGGGCTCAACTACGTCATGCCGGGCGAGGCGTTCGAGATCGTCCTCAACTTCGCGTCGATCGGCATCCTCGGCACGTGGGGCATGATCATGCTCTGTTCGCTGCTGTTCTGGCATCGCTCACGCGACGGCCGGGTCACCCGCCCTTCGTACCAGCTGCCCTGGGCCCCGTACACGCAGATGGTCACGCTGGCATTCCTTGCCACGGTCGTGTTCCTGATGTGGTGGGGCGGCGGAGTGGGCCGTACGACCGTGATGTGCCTGCCGCTGATCGCGGCCGCGCTGGTCGGCGGCTGGTTCGTCGTCCGGCGACGGGTGAACGACCTGGCGCGGGAACGCGAGGACGCCTGACGGTCCTCGGTACCGGCGACGGCCCTCGCGGAAGGCTTCCTTCCGCGGGGGGCCGTTCCCGTGCCACCCGTCAGTCGAGCAGGGCCTCGGTGACGCGCTCGACGGCGCGTGGCCTTCAGCACAATTTACCCATTAAGTACAGATGACCCCATATAAATGGCTTTATAGCTAGCTGCACTCCCTCGGCATCCAGCTCCAGGGATTCAACGATTAGTGACACGGGAGAAGCGTTTGATCACGGCACGTAAAGCACGCACCCGGCTGATGGTTGCAGTCGGTGTACTCGGCGGTGTGGTCTCACTCGCGGCCCTCGGCGGTACCAGCAACGCTGCTGCCAGCGGTAACGATGTCGGGAATCACCCGAAACCGCAGGCGCGGGCGGATCAGGCGGCCACCCAGGAGGCTTCCGACGCCCGAATAAAGATCACGCCCAAGCAAGGTTCCTACGACGTCGGGATCAACGACTCCGTCAAGGTCACCGTCAGCGACGGCAAGCTCACCAAGGTGACCATGACCGCCGTCGCGACCGGTGCCGAGGTTCCGGGCACCCTGTCCGCCGACGGCACGTCCTGGAAACCGAACGGCCGGCTGGAGCGGGCCACCAGGTATCAGGTCACCGCAGAGGCCAAGGACGCCAAGGGCCGCTCCGTCACCGGGAACGCCACGATCACCACGCTCTCCCCGGCCAACAACTTCATCGGGCACCTCTCCCCCGAGGACGGCTCGACCGTCGGCGTGGGCATGCCGGTGACGGTCGACTTCGACAAGGCGATCAGCGACAAGGCCGGCGTGGAGTCGACGATCCAGGTCAGCTCCAGCAGCGGTCAGCAGGTCGTCGGCCACTGGTTCAAGGACGACCGCCTGGACTTCCGCCCCAAGAACCACTGGAAGCCCGGCTCCACCGTCACCGTCACGCTCGACCTCCACGGCACCCAGAAGACGGTCACGTTCAAGATCGGCCGGAGCCAGATCAGCACGGTCGACGCCAAGACGAAGCAGATGACCGTCGTACGGGACGGCAAGACGATCAGGACCATCCCGATCTCGTCCGGCAGCACCGAGCACCCGACGTACAACGGTCAGATGGTCATCTCCGAGAAGTTCAGGCAGGTCCACATGAACGGTGCGACCGTCGGCCTCACGAAGAAGGACGGCAGTCCCTCCTACGACATCGCGGCCGTACCGCACGCCATGCGCCTGACCGCCTCGGGCACCTTCATCCACGGCAACTACTGGGGTGCCGACGCGCTCTTCGGCAAGGTCAACACCAGCCACGGCTGCGTGGGCCTGAAGGACGTCAAGGGCGGCGGCGACGGCAAGCAGCCCGCCGCGTGGTTCTTCGACAACTCGATGATCGGTGACGTCGTGATCGTCAAGAACTCCGAAGACAAGACCATTCTGGCCCCCGACAACGGCCTCAGCGACTGGAACATGCCGTGGAGCGAGTGGGTCGCGGGCAGCGCGACCGGCTGACGCCACGTCACTCCTCAGGAATCTGAACCTGAATCCCTTCCGCCAGGCGGCGGGCGACACCGTGTCGCCCGCCGCCTGCGGCGTCAGGGCGCTCGAGCATCCCTCGCCGCGTGCGGGACGGCGGTTGCGTCACGTCGCCCAACAGACGACCGATGTCGGCGGACCGGGGGCCGTTCGACACCAGTGCTGCGCGCCCATCGCCCGCCGGTCCCGCCTGGTACTGCGACGGAAGAAGCTGATCGCGAACAGCGCGGTGTTCAAGACCCCCGGGGCCACAGGTCATGCACGGCGTCGTCCATCACGTCCTCCCTCCACGGCGCATCCTGCGGTCCGGCCGACAGGCGGCCAGGGCGGTTCCCGGCTGCCCCCTTCAGGGTCGTGGCGGGGGCCGACGAAGACCGGGCCGACATGACGAACCAGCCCCATCCGCTGGGATGCAGCAGACATTTCCACCGTCGTCTCCCACAACCTCCCCTACAAAAAGCGAACTTGTTCCCGTCACATCAGTAACACGACGGCAACACAGCACCGTTGACGCGTTTCAGTGCTGACCTTAGGCTCGCTCGCCAAAGGTTCCGGCCAGGGTTCACACACGTGATCCCGTTCCTGACATGTCTACGACAGTCCGTCGTCGCTGCGATGGCGGGCAGGGCGCTGCCGCTCGACCGGAAACGCCGTTCCGCTCCGTACCGACGACTCGGGAGAACATGTGAACAGACGTCGCGCGCCCGGCTGGGCCGCCTCGGCACTCGTCACCACTCTGGCGCTGACCGGCGCACTCGCCGGCCCCGCCGTCGCGTCACCGGACGCCGCTTCCGCTCGGACCCCGACCACGGCGGTCGCCACCGCGACCGACGACATCACGCACGAGCAGAACGACCGTGTCCCAAAGGGCTCGGTCTGGACCCAGCACTACTTCCCGTCCTCGGACGACTCCGGCACCGAACTGCACGGCGACCTGCTGATGCCCGAAGGCGTGCCCACTGGGCAGAAGGTGCCGGTCATCCTCTCCATCGGTCCGTACTTCGGCCACATGGGCCAGACGAACCCCGAGGGCTGGACCCACACCGGTCCCTCGAATCGCTTCCAGGACTTCATCGAGGGCAGCGACCTCTTCGCCCACGGCTACGCGTTCCTCATGGTCGACCTGCGCGGCTTCGGCGGTTCGACCGGCTGCCTCGACTGGGGCGGTCCCGGTGAGCAGGCCGACGTGAAGGCCGCGATCAACTGGGCCGCGAGCCAGCCGTGGTCGACCGGCGCGGTGGGCATGTACGGCAAGTCCTACGATGCCGTCACCGGGCTCATCGGCAACGACCTGAAGCAGTCCGCGCTGAAGGCCGTTGTCGCCGGGGAACCTCTCTGGGACATGTACCAGTACATCTACTCCAACGGCGTCCCCCGCCCGAATGTGACCGGAACCGCGAATGCCTACAACGGCATTGCCACGATGGCCCCGCTGTCGGACGACGACGTGCGCTATCAGGCCAACGCCCGGTACGAGGA
Organism: Streptomyces sp. NPDC051664; assembly: GCF_044453545.1. Taxonomy (NCBI): domain Bacteria; kingdom Bacillati; phylum Actinomycetota; class Actinomycetes; order Kitasatosporales; family Streptomycetaceae; genus Streptomyces; species Streptomyces sp. NPDC051664. The sequence continues at coordinate 11,361 of NZ_JBITCU010000057.1, forward strand.
CGACCACCCCGGGTGCCTGACGGAGAACTCGGCCGGTTACCGGATATCCGACCGGAACGACCCGTTCTGGACCTCCCGTGACCTGGCCAAGATGGCTCGGGGCACCAAGACGCCGCTCTTCGTCACCCAGGGCTTCATCGAGAACAACACCAAGCCCGAGGAGATGCAGGAGTACCTCACCAACCACACCGGCCCGGAGCGCGGTTGGGTCGGCCAGTGGGACCACGTGCGTGGTGGCGACCGGGTGAGCGACGGTCGCCTGGCCATGGGTCGCGAGGGCTGGTACGACGAGACGCTGTCCTTCTACGACCAGTACCTCAAGGGAGTTCGGCCCTCGGTCGACTACCCGACGTACTCCGTCGAGGACTCCACCGGTCACTGGCGCGCTCAAGAGACTTGGCCGGTGGTGGAGCGCGGAGTCACCCTCCCGCTGGGGAGGGGCAGATACCTCGACGACGGCGATGCCTCCGCACGCGCCAACCTTGCCGCAGCCGGCACAACGGCGCCCAAGGCAGTGCAGCCGTCGGGCAACTGGGACATGGAGAACGCGCCGGCGACCGAGCAGCCGGCGCCCAAGGGTCTGGCCAAGGGGATTGCTAAGAGGCAGCAGCCCGGTGAGGTCGGCTCCAGCTTCTTCGTCTGGTCGCAGCCACTCACCCAGGGCGTACGGGTGACCGCCACACCGAACATCTCGCTGACCGCGAAGGGCAAGGGCAACGTCATGCTCAAGCTCTACGACGTCGGCCCGGACGGCAAGGCCGTGATGTTCGACGAGCAGGTCTCCCTGCTGAAGGCGGGCCGGATGAGCATCGACCTCAAGGCGACCGACTGGACGCTGGCGGCCGGGCATGTCCTGGCCGTGGAGATCGGCTCGATCCAGACCGGGTCGTGGCGTGACACCCCATCGGGTCAGACCATCAAAGTCTCGGGCGCCGTACTGAGGCTGTCCCTGGACGATCCATCCGACGACGTAGCCACCCAGGGAGACCGCTCACCGTACCTGGACACCTACCTGCGCCAGTACACGGTGGACCTGCCGGCCGGACAGGCATCCTTCACCGTGACGCCCGGCGGCCACATCTGATCCCACGCCCACAGGTCGGCGCCGGCCGGCACGGCTCCCGGACCCGCTCCGGAGCACCGTCCGGCGCCGACCCAGGCACCAGCCCAGGCACCGGGCGACGTCTCCCCCGATCAGTGCCTCGTTGTCCTGATCATGTGTGGCAGGGGGAGTTGACTGACGACGAGTGGGCGATGCCAGTGCCTCTGCTGAATGACCCGTGACGAGATCACCCGGCTCGTACGCTCCATCAGCGCCTGACCGCCGCCGTCCGTCAAGCGGCAGCCGCGGACAAGGCGGAGATCTACCGCCATCTCGGGCTCGCCCTCGTCTACGACCCCGGAAAACACAAAGTGCTGGTTGAGACGAGTCTCAACCAGCACATGTCGACAACCCGTAGATTGCCGTTCGGTGTCCGAGGGGGGACTTGAACCCCCACGCCCGATAAAGGGCACTAGCACCTCAAGCTAGCGCGTCTGCCATTCCGCCACCCGGACTAGGTGATCGGCCCCGGTCTCCCGCGGCGACAAAGGAAACAATACCAGGGGTTTGGGGTGCCTCTCATCTGCATATTCGGTGGTCAGTGCGGTGTGGTGGGTGCGCACGAGGGGCCCGGGGAGCATCGCGTACGGTCCGGAGCCGTTCATATACGCACAGTGCTCCGGAGGTTCGCCGGGCGGCTTGCGGGCCTGGTGAGGGTGGCCGGGCTACCTTCGCGGACATGAGTGATCGCGGCTATCGGCGGCCCCGGACGCTGTCCCCCTTGCGTGAGCACCTGCGCGATACGTTCTGGTTCGCTCCGACGGTGGGTCTGCTGTGTTCCTTCGCGCTGTGGTGGGGCGTCTCGGCGCTCGATGCGGAGATCGTCACGCACCTGAAGGACGAGCAGGCGTACGAGGAAGTCGGCGATCTGATCAGGTTCGCCGACGATGCCAGGACCATCGTCACCACCGTCAGCTCGGCGATGATGACCTTCATCGGTGTCGTGTTCAGCATCTCGCTGGTGGCCGTGCAGATGGCGAGCGGTCAGCTCACGCCCCGGGTGGTGCGGATCTTCGTCAGGAGCCGGATCACCAAGCTGACGCTGACGGTGTTCCTGGCGACGTTCGCGTTCTCGCTGCTGGTTCTGACCTCGTACGAGAGCGAGAGCGACCCACGGCGGGTCACGTCCGTGCCGCTTCTGCAGAGCACGCTGACGCTGGCCATGGTGGGCCTCAGCCTGTTGCTGTTCATCGCATACGTGAGCTCGACGCTGCGGCTCATGCAGGTGGGACCGGTCGTCGGTCGCATCACCCATGAGTCGCTGCGGGAGCTCGCGCGGATGCCCGGTGAGGTGCGGGAAGCGCTGCCGCTCGGGGCGGAGACCGGTCGGATCGGGTACTCGGGGCGGGCGGGGGTGCTGCGCGATGTGAATGTGGCACGGCTGGTGCGGGCTGCCCGGCGGCAGGGGGTGGTGTTGCGGCTGATCCCGCGGATCGGGGACTTCATGGTGCCGGGCACGCCGGTACTGGCCGTTCATGGTGGGGCCGCTCCGCCGGGGCGGATGCTGAGGTGCACGATCTCGGTGGGAGTCGAGCGCACACCGCACCAGGATCCGGCTTTCGGGCTGCGTCAGCTTTCGGACATCGCGTTGCGGGCGCTGTCCCCGGCGGTGAACGATCCCACCACTGCCGTGCAGTGCCTGGACCGCATCGTGCAGTTGCTGGCCGCCATGGTGCACCTGCCGCTCGGGGCGGTGCAGCACCGGGACGGGGCGGGTGCGGTGCGGCTCGTGCAGGACGGAACGGAGTGGACCGATCTGGTGGATCTTGCCTTCGAGGAGATCCGATGGTGCGCGACGAGGAGTCCGCAGGTGTCCCGGCGGATGCTGGCCGGGATCGACGATGTGGTGGTGCCGGCCCCGGAGGACCGGAAGGGCGCGCTGCTCAGGCACCGTGAGCTCCTGGTGAAGGCCGTGGAGCGCACGGTGCCCGACGTCACCGAGCGGGAGTTCGCGCTCATTCCCGATCGTCAGGGGATCAGGTGAGGCGGGTGCTCCTCCTGGGTGTCACGGCATCAGGTGGTAGTCCGGGAAGTTGCCGGGGAGGCGCTCCCCTGCCGGGCCGTCCGTCACCGCCCTGACCAGCAGTTCGCCCCCCACGAAGGCGCCGCGCCAGGACGCGCCGAAGCCGCCGAAGAGTTCGTCCCGGTCGCCTCGGGAGCGGGGGGTGCCGTGGCCGGTCTTGAACGCGCGGATCTGTGGCGCCAGGCGCTCGTACGTTGCCGGGTCGTCGGTCGAGAGCGTGGCCACCAGGGCGCCGTTCGAGGCGTTCATGGCGGCCAGGAGTTCCGCCTCGGTGTCGACGAGGACGATCGTGTCGACCGGGCCGAACGGTTCCGCGTGGTGGAGCGGGGAGGACGGAGGCGGATTGAGGAGCGTGACCGGTTGGAGGTACGCGCTGGTGTCCTGTCCCGGGAGGAAGTGTGCGTCGGCCGTCGATCCTCGGTGGAGAGGGATCGCGCCCCGGTCGATGGCCTCCGCCACCTGATCGGCCAGTTCCTTGGCCTTCGCCGCGTTGATCAGCGGGCCGAAGTCCAGGGTGGGGAGCGGGCCTGTCGGGTCCGCCACCGCCAGGGGGTGGCCGGTGCGGAGTGAGCGGACGGCGGGGAGGTAGGCCGACAGGAACTCGTCGAACGCGCTGCGCTGGACGACGAAACGCGGGTACGCGGTGCAGCGCTGCTTGCCGTAGTCGAAGAGCTTCGGGATGACGGCGGTCAGGGACGGCCAGTCCGTGAAGTTCCAGATGCCCCAGGTGTTGAGACCCTCCTGTTCGAGGATGTGCCGTTTGCCGAGGTCGGCGACTTCGGTGGCGATACGCGCCCCGGTGTCCCGGCCGCCGACGAAGGAGACGCAGCCGATCTCGGACGAGCGGACGAGGGGTGCGGAGAGTTCGCTTCCGCTGCCGCTGAGGAGGGTGAGCGGGATGCCCTCGCGTGCGGCGAGGGCGCAGGCCAGGGTGAGACAGGCGACGCCGCCGTCGGTCGGGGTCTTGGCGATGACCGCGTTGCCGGCCAGGGCCTGTACGAGCATCGCGTGGACCAGCACGGACATGGGGTAGTTCCAGCTGGCGATGTTCGAGACCGGGCCGGGGAGCGGGGTGCGGTCGGCGAGGAGGCGGTCGATGTTGTCGACGTACCAGCGGACACCGTCGATCGCGCGGTCCACGTCCGCCTGGGCGAGGCGCCAGGGTTTGCCGATCTCCCAGACGAGGAGGAGCGCGAGGAGTTCCCGGTGCTCGGTGAGCGCGTCGAGGGTGGCGGAAACACGGGCGCTGCGCTCGGCGAGCGGGATGTGACGCCAGGCGCGGTGCTGGTCGAGGGAGGCCCGGACCGCCTGTTGGGCCGTCGAGGCGTCCAGGCGGGGCGGGCCGGCGATGGGAGTGCCGTCGACGGGGCTGGTGGCGGGGAGGGGGCGGCCGTCCTGCTGCCAGGACGCAGCCCAGAGGTTGAGGACACGGTCGGCCTGGAATGCCTCGGGGGCGGTGGTGAGGCAGCGTTGCCAGGCGTCCGACCAGGCTGTGCCTGGTTTGAGGGTGAGGGAGGGGGCGTTGGCGCTGATGGGTGGGGTCGGTGCCATGGAAGTCTCCGCTCTCGGTGCACAGTCGGGGCGGGAGGTGGGACGGCTTGCTCCTACCGGACGGTAGTGAAGCCGGTGCGGGGAAGGCAGGGGTGTTGCCTCAGTGGTGAGGGACGTCACGCGGTCGGGGGTGAGGGTCGGGACCGGGGTGCGGGGTGGGTGCCGTGGTCGCGGGGGTGGGCGCCTGCGGCGGGCCTTCCCCTACCCGCCCCTTCCCGAAACCGGGGCTCCGCCCCGCACCCCGGTCCTCAATCGCCGGGACGGGCTGGATCGTCGCCCGGACGGGCTGAAACTGTCCGACTAGCTGCCTGTGCCCGACGAGCCGGACGTGTCCGAGGGGCCGGGAATCCCCAGCTTCTCCCGTACCAGTCCGGCCGTCTCCGTCGGTGTGGCGCCGACCCGTACCCCTGCCGCCTCCAGCGCCTTCTGTTTGGCCTCCGCCGTGCCCGACGAGCCCGAGACGATGGCACCCGCGTGGCCCATCGTCTTGCCCTCGGGGGCCGTGAAGCCCGCGATGTAGCCGATCACCGGCTTGGTGATGTGCTGAGTGACATACGCCGCCGCTCGTTCCTCCGCGTCACCGCCGATCTCGCCGATGAGGACGATGAGTTCCGTGTCGGGGTCGTTCTCGAACGCCGTCAGGCAGTCGATGTGTGTGGTGCCGATGACCGGGTCGCCGCCGATGCCCACCGCCGACGTGAAGCCGATGTCGCGGAGTTCGTGCATCAGTTGGTACGTCAGCGTGCCGGACTTCGAGACCAGGCCGATCCGCCCCGGCCCGGGCGCGATGTCGGCCGGGATGATGCCCGCGTTGGACTGGCCGGGGGTGATCACGCCGGGGCAGTTGGGGCCGATGATGCGGGTGCCGCGGGTACGGGCGTGGGCGTGGAAGGCCACCGCGTCGTGGACCGGGATCCCTTCGGTGATGACCACCGCCAGGCCTATGCCGGCGTCGGCCGCTTCCATGACGGCCGCCTTGGCGAAGGGCGGCGGGACGAAGACCACCGTGACGTCCGCTCCGGTGGCGTCCATTCCTTCGCGTACGGAGCCGAAGACGGGGACCTCGGTGCCGTCGAGGCCGACCTTCCGGCCCGCCTTGCGCGGGTTGACACCGCCTACGATCCGGGTGCCCGCCGCGAGCATCCTGCGGGTGTGCTTCATGCCCTCGGCGCCGGTCATCCCCTGGACGAGGACCTTGCTCTCCTTGGTGAGAAATATGGCCATGTCCGGTCTCCTTAGGCTGCGTCGGCCAGTTGGGCCGCTCGGCGCGCGGCGCCGTCCATCGTGGTGGCCTGCTCGACCAGGGGGTGCGCGTGTGCGTCGAGGATCGCGCGGCCACGGGCGGCGTTGTTGCCGTCCAGGCGGACGACGAGGGGTTTGGTCAGGCGTACGGACCGCAGTGCCTGGACGATGCCGTCGGCGACCGCGTCGCAGGAGGTGATGCCTCCGAAGACGTTGACGAAGACCGACTTCACTGCCGGGTCGGAGAGGATGACGGAGAGGCCGTCGGCCATGATGCCTGCCGAGGCGCCGCCGCCGATGTCGAGGAAGTTGGCCGGGCGGGCACCGCAGCCGGCGACGACGTCGAGGGTGGACATGACCAGTCCGGCGCCGTTGCCGATGATGCCGACCTCGCCGTCGAGTCTGACGTAGTTGAGGCCCTTGGCCGCGGCCGCCGACTCCAGTGGGTCTCTGTGCGGATCACCGGTCCGCGTTCCCCAACGGGACTGGCGGAACAGGGCGTTGTCGTCGAGGGTCACCTTGCCGTCGAGCGCGAGGATCCGGCCGTCCACCGTACGGACCAGGGGGTTGACCTCGACCAGCAGGGCGTCCTCCCTGGTGAGCACCTGCCACAGGCGCTGGAGCACGGGGGCGGCCTCGGGCGGCAGGGCCGCCGCTGCGGCGATCTGTGCGGCCTTGCGTTCCGTCACTCCTTGGACGGGGTCGATCGGAATGCGGGCCACTGCCTCCGGCCGGGTTGCGGCGACCTCCTCGACCTCCATGCCGCCCTCTGCGGAGGCGATGGCAAGGAAGGTGCCGGTGGTTCGGTCGAGTACGTAACTGACGTAGAACTCCGCCTCGATCTCCACGGGTTGGGCGAGCATCACCGACCGCACCGTGTGGCCCTTGATGTCCATGCCGAGGATCTGGCGGGTGGTCAGTTCGGCGGCCGCCGGGTCGGCCGCGATTTTGACTCCGCCCGCCTTGCCCCGGCCGCCCGTCTTCACCTGCGCCTTGACGACGACCCGGCCACCGAGCCGGCCCGCTGCTTCCTTTGCGTCGGCCGCGCGGTCGATGACCTCGGCCTCCGGTACCGCTATGCCGTGTTCTGCGAAGAGTTGCCGTGCCTGGTGCTCGTACAGATCCATAGCCACTCCCGATCGTGCCGATTGTGAAAGTGCCGCTCGCCCCCTGGACACCACCCACCGGATGCGGGATAACAAGCTTCATACAGTATTCGTCGACTGTATGCAATGTACAGCGGGAGCGCGGGCAATGGCTCCTGCGATCCCGTCCGTGCTCGCTGCGAAGCAGGCGCGGCCCGACAAGGAGGTCGTGGCGCTCTTCGGCGACGGTGCGTTCTCCCTGACCGGATGGGACTTCGAGACGCTGGTCCGCTACAACCTCCCGTTCGTCGGGATCGTCGGCAACAACTCCTCGATGAACCAGATCCGTTACGGCCAGAAGGCGAAGTACGGCGACACGCGCGAGCGGGTCGGCAACACCCTGGGCGACGTGCACTACGACAAGTTCGCCCAGATGCTGGGTGGTTACGGCGAGGAGGTGCGCGACCCCCCCGACATCGCGCCGGCACTTCAGCGGGCCCGGGAGTCAGGACTGCCGTCGCTGATCAACGTCTGGGTCGACCCCGACGCGTACGCCCCCGGAACCATGAACCAGACCATGTACAAGTAGCAGAGGAGCCCTTTGCATGACCAAAGCTCTTGAGGGCGTGCGCGTCCTCGACATGACGCACGTACAGTCCGGCCCCTCCGCCACCCAGCTGCTCGCCTGGCTCGGCGCCGACGTGTTGAAGCTCGAGGCGCCGAGCGGCGACATCACCCGCAAACAGCTGCGCGATCTGCCCGATGTCGACTCCCTCTACTTCACGATGCTCAACTGCAACAAGCGGAGCATCACCCTCAACACGAAGAGCGAGCGCGGCAAGGAGATCCTCACCGAGCTGATCCGCCGCTCGGACGTGATGGTGGAGAACTTCGGGCCCGGCGCCGTCGACCGGATGGGGTTCACCTGGGAGCGGATCCAGGAGATCAATCCACGGATCGTGTACGCCTCCATCAAGGGGTTCGGTGAGGGCCCGTACACCAACTTCAAGGCGTACGAGGTCGTCGCCCAGGCCATGGGCGGCTCGATGTCCACCACCGGCTTCGAGGACGGTCCGCCGCTCGCGACCGGCGCGCAGATCGGAGACTCCGGAACCGGCATCCACGCGGTCGCGGGCATTCTGGCCGCGCTGTTCCAGCGCGAGAACACCGGACGCGGCCAGCGTGTCAACGTCGCCATGCAGCATGCGGTGCTCAACCTGTGCCGGGTGAAGCTCCGCGACCAACAGAGGCTGGCACACGGGCCGTTGGCGGAGTATCCGAACGAGGACTTCGGCGACGAGGTGCCGCGCAGCGGCAACGCGAGCGGCGGCGGGCAGCCCGGATGGGCGGTGAGGTGCGCTCCCGGCGGGCCCAACGACTACGTGTACGTCATCGTGCAGCCCGTCGGCTGGCAGCCCCTCGCCTCGCTCATCGGGCGCCCGGAACTGGTGGACGACCCCGAGTGGGCGACGCCCGAGGCCCGCCTGCCCAAGCTCGACAAGATGTTCCAGCTCATCGAGGAGTGGTCCGCGACGCTCCCCAAGTGGGAGGTGCTGGAGCGGCTGAACGCGCACAACATCCCGTGCGGCCCGATCCTCTCCACCCAGGAGATCATCGAGGACGAGTCCCTGGTCGCCAACGAGATGGTCGTCCAGGTGGAGCACCCGGAGCGCGGCACGTTCACCACCGTGGGCTCCCCGCTGAAGCTCTCCGACTCCCCGGTGGATGTGGTGGCTTCGCCATTGCTCGGCGAGCACAACGAAGAGGTGTACGTCGGTGAGCTGGGCCTCGGCGACGAGGAGCTACGGCTTCTGAAGACGAACGGAGTCATCTGAGCATGGTCGAATCACAGGACCGCGAGACCGTACGGACGTTGCTCGACTCCGTCCGGGCCGCCGGACGCAGCGCCCTCACCGCACCCGAGGGCAAGATCGTCGCCGATGCGTACGGGATCGCCGTGCCGGGCGAGGAGTTGGCACAGGACGTCGACGAGGCGGTGGCCTTCGCGGACCGGCTCGGCGGACCGGTCGTGCTGAAGATCGTCTCCCCCGATGTGCTGCACAAGACGGATGCCGGCGGTGTCGTCGTCGGGGTGGAAGGCAGCGCTCAGGTGCGTGCCGCGTTCCATCGCATCATCGAGAACGTGCGGGCGTACGCGCCCGACGCGCGGATCGACGGTGTACAGGTGCAGCAGCTGGTGCCGCCCGGCCAGGAGGTCATCGTCGGCGCGGTCACCGACCCGACGTTCGGGAAGGTCGTGGCCTTCGGGCTGGGCGGCGTGCTGGTGGAGGTGCTCAAGGACATCACCTTCCGCCTGGCCCCGGTCACTGCGGACGAGGCGCTGTCGATGCTCGACTCGATCGGCGCGGCCGAGATCCTGCGCGGGGTGCGGGGTGCGCCGCCGGTGGACCGGGGGGCGCTGGCCGAGCAGATCCGGCGGGTCTCCCGACTGGTCACGGATTTCCCGGAGATCGCCGACGTCGACCTCAATCCGGTCATCGCCGCTCCGGACGGTGCGGTCGCGGCGGACATCCGGATCCTGCTGGCGACGGAGACGGTCAAGCAACGGCGTACCTACCCGCGCGAGGAGATCCTCGCATCGATGCGCCGGCTGATGGAGCCCCGCTCGGTCGCCGTGATCGGTGCCTCCAACGAGCCGGGCAAGATCGGCAATTCGGTGATGCGCAACCTCATCGACGGCGGCTTCTCCGGGGAGATCCATCCGGTGAACCCCCGGGCCGATGACATTCTGGGCCGCAAGGCGTACAGGAGTGTCGCGGACATTCCCGGTGAGGTGGATGTGACGGTCTTCGCGATCCCCGCCAAGTTCGTGGCATCGGCGCTGGAAGAGGTCGGGCGCAAGGGGATACCCAATGCGGTCCTCATCCCTTCCGGATTCGCCGAGACCGGTGAACAGGCGCTGCAGGACGAGATCGTGGCGATCGGCGAGCGGTACGGCGTACGGCTGCTCGGGCCGAACATCTACGGCTACTACTCGACGTGGCAGGACCTCTGCGCCACCTTCTGCACCCCGTACGACGTGAAGGGTGGGGTGGCTCTGACCTCGCAGTCCGGTGGCATCGGCATGGCCGTCCTCGGCTTCGCCCGTTCGACGAAGACCGGTGTGTCGGCGATCGTCGGGCTCGGCAACAAGTCCGACATCGACGAGGACGACCTGCTGACCTGGTTCGGCGAGGACCCGAACACCACGTGCATCGCGATGCACCTGGAGGATCTCAAGGACGGGCGCGCGTTCGTCGAGGCGGCGCGGGCGACCGTACCGAAGAAGCCGATCGTGGTGCTGAAGGCCGGCCGTACCAGCGCCGGCGCGAAGGCAGCGGGTTCGCACACCGGGGCGCTGGCGGGCGACGACGCCGTGTACGACGACATCCTGCGCCAGGCGGGGGTGATCAGGGCGCCGGGGCTGAACGACATGCTGGAGTACGCGCGGGCGCTGCCCGTGCTGCCGACGCCCAAGGGCGACAACGTCGTCATCATCACGGGGGCGGGCGGCTCGGGCGTGCTGCTGTCGGACGCGATCGTCGACAACGGGCTCTCCCTCATGGAGATTCCGCCGGATCTGGACGCGGCGTTCAAGGCGTTCATTCCGCCGTTCGGTGCGGCCGGCAACCCGATCGACATCACGGGCGGCGAGCCGCCGTCCACGTACGAGGCGACGATCCGCCTCGGCATGGAGGACCCCCGCATCCATGCGCTGGTCCTCGGCTACTGGCACACGATCGTCACTCCCCCGATGGTCTTCGCCGAGCTGACCGCACGGGTGGTCGCGGAATTCCGCGAGCGCGGGACCGAGAAGCCCGTGGTGGCGTCGCTGGCCGGCGACACCGAGGTGGAGGAGGCGTGCCAGTACCTCTTCGAGCACGGCGTCGTCGCGTACCCGTACACGACGGAGAAGCCGGTGGCCGCTCTGGGCGCCAAGTACCGATGGGCCCGTGCGGCCGGGCTGCTGGACGGTGATCGATGAACTGACGGCGAGAGCTCGAACCACGGGGTCTGCGGCGAACCGCTCGGCCACAGACCCCGGGCGACGCGAAGTGGGAACGGACAGGGGGCGCCGGCCAGACTTCTTCCACGCAAGGGGTTCGATCGATCATGACGACGACAGACATCTCCACATCCGTCCCGTTCAGGGAGGTGACGGACCGCAACGGCCGCGTGTTCCGGCTCGGTGAGAGCGATCGGGACATCATGCGGAGACCGCGCTGGACCATGGTGCT
>NZ_JBITCU010000058.1:0-21282 GCF_044453545.1 Streptomyces sp. NPDC051664
CGCCAGGACTTCACCCGGAATCGTCACAACAACCCAACTACCACATGAAACAGCGACGTTGCCTCGAATCCGGCAGTAGATAAATTACGGCTCCTGAGGGGCCGCTTCCAGTTCGTTGACGACCATCGGACCACCTACGAGGTGAAGCGGCTCTGCCAGGTCCTGGACGTGAATCGGTCCAGCTACTACAAGTGGCTCGCCGGCGCCGAGGCCCGGGCCACCCGGCAGCGGGAGGACCGGATCCTGGCCGAGGAGATCCGCGAGGTCCACGGCGAGTCCGGTGGTGCCTACGGCTCCCCGCGAATAACGGCCGAGCTCCGCGAGAAAGGGCGGCGGGTCAACGAGAAGCGGGTCGCCCGGATCATGCGGACGTTCTCCATCACCGGCATCCGCCTGCGCAGACGCGTGCGCACCACCGTCCCGGACCCGGCAGCCTCACCCGTCCCTGACCTGTTCCAGCGGGACTTCACCGCCACCGAGTCCGGGCGCAAATACATGGGCGACATCACGTATCTCCCGCTCGCAGGCGGGGAGTTCCTCTATCTCGCGACCGTGCTGGACTGCTTCAGCCGCAAGGTCGTCGGCTGGTCCATCGCCAACCACATGCGCACCAGCCTGGTCGCCGACGCACTGCAAATGGCAGCCGCGACCCGCGGACGTCTGGACGGCGCCGTGTTCCACTCCGACCACGGAGCGCAATACGGATCCCGGGTCTTCGCCGGCCTCTGCGACCAACACGGGGTCACACGGTCGATGGGCGCGGTCGGCACCAGCGCCGACAACGCAGCCTGCGAAAGCTTCCACGCCTCCCTGAAACGCGAGACCCTCCAGAGCGCCCACGACTACGGCGACACCGACACCTGCCGCCGGACCGCCTTCGCCTGACCCGCTACAACACCCGCCGCCGGCACTCCGCCAACGGCCACCTCAGCCCCAACGAATACGAACACCGACACCACACCGCTAAACTCACGCTCGCCGCGTGATCAATAACCGCGTGCCCACCTTCACGAGGTAAGGCCCTCGATCCCGGAAACCGTCCTACAACCAGCTCCCTTTCACGTTCAGGACACAATCAGCCAACGCAGCATGAGGCGGTTTAGTGCCTGTTTCTGAACCCTCGGACGCGAGCGCTCGGTACCCTGAAATCAGGTAGGGCCCTGGGCCAAGACCTCCATGGAGGTCTTGAGGATGATCAAGGTTCTGACGATCCTCGGCGGGCTCCCGGTGGCGTTGGTGGTCAGCGTCGTTGCCCCTCGCTCTTCCGTCACATCAGTCTCAGAGCTTCCGTTCGGGGAGCGGTCACAGTGACCGCTCCCCGAACGCTTGCGGAAAGCTCCCATTCCGGACTCGTAGCCTCTGACCTGCTGCTGCGGGGTTCAGAAACAGGCACTTAGAGCCTCCCCCCACAGGGCGACTCCGAAGGGCCAAACCTCCATCTCTCGCACAGCACCATTTCCAGAAGCTGCCCAACTACCAACTCTCTTTCATGTTCAGGACACAAGACCACCAAGATTCACCTTGCCGTCGACGCCTCCTTCCACGTCCTCGCTGCCGTCATCACCGCCGGCCAACGAGGCGACGCGCCCGCCTTCGAGGAGGTGATGGACCGAATTCGTGTCCCCCGGATCAGCGGTGGACGCCCCCGCACCCGGCCCGGACATGTGCTTGCCGACCGGGCGTACTCCTCCCGTCAGATTCGCTCCTACCTGCGCAAACGCGGGATCGCGCACACCATCCCGGAGAAGCGAGACCAGGCCGGACACCGACTCCGCCGCGGTTCCGCCGGAGGCCGTCCACCCGGCTTCGACCGCGAAATGTACAAGCGCAGGCACAAAGTCGAGTGCCGGATCGGCCTTCTGAAGCAGGCAAGAGGCGTTGCGACCAGGTACGACAAGCTCGCCGTCCGCTACGAGTCGACCGTCCAACTCACCCTCATACGGCAGGCGCTGTGACCACATCTCAAACACGTCCTAGCACCGGCAGCAGCTTCGGGAGGTGCCCGTCCGAGGCGAGCCCAGCCTCGACACGCTCGGCGGACACCTGCCCGTACATAGTCGTACGCTGCCGAGCTGGGCGGCCGGCCGCGTCGGCGATGGCCACCAGGTCGCGGATGGAGCGGTATGAGCCGTAACTCGACCCCGCCATCCGGGAAATGGTCTCCTCCATCAACGTGCCGCCTAGGTCATTCGCACCGGAGCGCAGCATCTCTGCGGCGCCGCCGGCTCCGAGCTTGACCCAGCTGGTCTGGATGTTAGGGATGTACGGGTGCAGCAGTAGCCGGGCCATCGCGGTCACGGCACGGTTGTCGCGTTGAGTGGGACCGGGGCGAGCGATGCCAGCTAGGTAGACGGGCGCGTTGGTGTGGATGAAGGGCAGCGTCACGAACTCGGTGAAACCGCCGGTCTCTTGCTGAATCTGTGCGAGCAGACGCAGGTGGCCCAGCCAGTGGTGGGGCTGATCCACATGGCCGTACATCATCGTGGAGGAGGAGCGGATGCCCAGTTGGTGGGCGGTGGTGACGACCTCGACCCACGTGGCGGTAGGCAGCTTGCCCTTGGTCAGGATCCAGCGGACCTCGTCGTCCAAGATCTCCGCCGCGGTGCCCGGAATGGAGTCCAAGCCAGCCTCCTTGGCCTGCTGCAGCCAGTCCCTGATGGGCATCCCGGTGCGGGTGACGCCGTTGACAACCTCCATCGGCGAAAAGGCGTGCACGTGCATGCCGGGCACGCGTTCCTTGACGGCGCGAGCGATGTCGAAGTAGGCGGTGCCCGGCAGGTCTGGGTGGATGCCGCCTTGCATACACACCTCGGTCGCGCCGACCTTCCATGCCTGCTCGGCTCGGTCGGCAACCTGTGAGAGCGACAGCGTGTAGGCGTCGGCGTCCGTGCGGCGCTGTGCGAAGGCGCAGAATCGGCAGCCGGTGTAGCAAACGTTGGTGAAGTTGATGTTCCGCGTGACGACATAGGTCACCTCGTCGCCGACCATGTCGCGTCGCACATCGTCTGCGATCCGGCACAGCGCGTCCAGCGCTGGTCCGTCGGCATGTAGCAGCGCGAGTGCCTCGGCGTCGGTCAACTTCGTCGGGTCGTCTGCAGCCACGGCCAGCGCAGTGCGGACGTCGGCCTCAATCCGGTCCGGTACCAGACCCGGCGCGGCCTGCTCGCGGAGAGCCCCCCAGTCCCCGTAAACGTCGTCGAAGTCGTCCCTGCGATTCCCAGTCCGGCCGTCGGTGTCGATCGTGCGGTGCAGGTCCGTGCGGCCCGCCGAGACGAACGCCTCCTCCGGCTCTTGCCACGGCCGACCCACCATCTCGGCGTCCTTGCGTGCCAGGCCAGTCTTCGGATCAGCCAGCGCCTGCACATGTGGTAGCAGTCGTGGGTCCAACCAGGGTTCGCCGCGGGTAATGAACTCTGGGTAGATAGTGAGACGTTCCTGGAGCACGAAGCCGGCAGCAGCTGAGCGCTCGGCCAGCTCCTCGATCTGCGGCCAGGGGCGCTCAGGGTTGACGTGGTCCGGAGTCAACGGAGAGACGCCGCCCCAGTCGTCAATGCCGGCGGCGATGAGCTTGGCGTACTCCTCGTCGACCAGGTTCGGCGGTGCCTGGATGCGGGCAGTGGGGCCGAGCACGAGCCGGGCTGCGGCGATGGCGGCGGCGAGCTCGTCGAGTTCGGCATCCGGCATGCCGCGCATCACAGTGTTGGGCTTGGCGCGGAAGTTCTGAATGATTACTTCCTGGATGCCGTGATATGCACGGGCAACACGGCGCAGCGCGAACAGCGACTCCGCCCGCTCGTCATACGTCTCGCCGATTCCGATCAAGAGCCCACTGGTGAAGGGGACATTGGAGCGCCCGGCGTCCTCCAGCACGCGTAGCCGCACGGCCGGGTCCTTGTCCGGCGAGCCGTAGTGCGGCCCACCGGGATCGCTCCATAGCCGAGTTGCCGTCGTCTCCAGCATCATGCCCATCGAGGGGGCGACCGGCTTGAGCCGCGCGATGTCCTTCCAGCTCATGACCCCGAGGTTGAGGTGTGGGAGCAGCCCGGTCTCCTCCAGCACGCGGATCGCCATGGCCCGTACGTACGCGATGGTGTCGTCGTAGCCGTGGGCGTCAAGCCACTCGCGTGCCTCGGGCCAGCGGTCCTCGGGCTTGTCTCCGAGGGTGAACAGCGCTTCCTTGCAACCCAGTTCGGCGCCGCGACGGGCGATCTCCAGCACTTCGTCAGGCGACATGAACATCCCGTGCCCCTCGCGGCGCAGCTTGCCGGGGACCGTGACAAAGGTGCAGTAGTGGCACTTGTCCCGGCACAGGCGCGTCAAGGGGATGAAGACTTTACGGGAGTATGTGATGACCCCGGGGCGCCCCGCCGCACCCAGCCCCGCATCCCGCACCCGAGCGGCAGCCGCCGCGAGTCTCGTCAGATCATGACCGCGGGCCTGCAGGAGCACCGCGGTCTCATTGGCGTCGAGGGTGACGCCTCGCTCCGCGCGATGCAGTGCGCGTCGCATGGCGTTAGCTGTCGGCGATGTCGTTTCTGTCATGATTTCAACCATAGAGGTGAGTGGCAAAGATTGAGGTCTGTGAATTCCGCGGCTTTGCCGGGTGGCGAGAATGCGGGCCTCGCACACTCGTTCGTTTTGGTGGTTTTCGGTTGCCGTTGGCAGTACAGGCCCAGGAGCGGAGGGCATGCCTGGTCTAGGCCTTAGAAGGCGGGTGACGCGATTCCGCGGGCTGGAAATCCCGCCTGTCAGCGGGCTTCCTTTTCAGGTTGCCTTGCGCACGCGATGCAACAGCAACGGGATGGTAATCACAGCTGCGACCGCGACACCACCGCCGAAATACATCACGTTCCGGACGCCGGAGATGTCGACCACGCGGCCTCCCATGAAGGAGCCGAAGGCGATGGAGAATTGATAGGCGGCAACGAACATACCCGACCCGCTCTCGCTGGACGCGGATTCATCTGCTGTAAAGAGCCAGGTCTGCATCGCTACAGGAACAGCTCCGTACGAAATCCCCCAGACGGCTTGCACGACGAACGCACCGAGCGACCACTGGCCGAGCAACGGCATGGCCAGAGCGGACAGTCCAAGCATGAACATGATCAGGTAGACCGTACCCATCAGCCTCTTGCCGAGAGCGAATCCAGCGACGAAGTTGCCGACGATTCCCGCGATAGCAAACGTTAGGAGTAGGGTGCTAACCCTCCCCGAACTAGCTCCGGCGTAACGCTGCAGGAACGGGGCGACGAAGGTGTAGGCGGAGAACTGCGCGGTAACGATCAGCAACGTGGCCAGCAATGCCAAACGTGCCGGCCTGCTCTTCACTAGACGGCCGAGGGAGCGGACCTGTGGGGCCTTTTCAATGGGCAGACGCGGCAGCAGGATGAATTGGAGAACGAGCGGCACTAGACCGAGGGCGGCGACTACCAGGAAGGCTGTTCGCCACCCGAAGAGGTGGCCGAGCAGGGGACCAGCAGGGACACCCACCACTGTGCCGATGGATATGCCGCCGAAAATGATGGCGGTTGCCCTCTGAGCACCACGCTCGGACACCAAGCGAGC
The DNA here is from genome assembly GCF_044453545.1 of Streptomyces sp. NPDC051664. NCBI lineage: Bacteria > Bacillati > Actinomycetota > Actinomycetes > Kitasatosporales > Streptomycetaceae > Streptomyces > Streptomyces sp. NPDC051664. The sequence goes on from NZ_JBITCU010000058.1 coordinate 5,566, forward strand.
GCCCAGTCCCATGGCCACGGACCAGAACCCACCGATACCGACGCCTAGGATGGCCCTGGCGAGAATCATGGTGGGAAAGTTGGGGGCTATGGCAGCGAGCGCATCCGCCAGGACGAAGACCAGACTGAGGCCAAGGAGCGCGTATCGGCGGTCAAGTCGGCGGAGCGCGACCGGCAGCAGGGGGGCCGAGATCGCGGCGATGATGCCCGGCGCGGTGACCATGGCGCCGGCGGTTCCTTCGGTAACGTTCAGCTCGCGGTGGATGTCGCTGAGCAGTCCGACGGGCAAGAACTCGTTTGTGACCAGATTGAAGCTGCCCGCGGCGACCGCCAGCACCGCCAGCCAGGAACGCAGCGGTGACGCCGGATTCGTCTGTCGGCCGGGGGCATGGCCGGAAGATTCCGCCCTATCGATTGTTGTGTGAGCCACAGCTGGTTTCACTTTCTGCTTGACACCTTTCGTGTGCTGGCAGCCGAGGGTCGGAGGCCCGTCGGACGCGCACGTGTTCTGCATGATCAGGCGACAGGTGTGGCTGTGCCAGGGTGCTGGATCGCTAGGCAGCAGCTCTTCCGAGAAGACAGAGCCTGACGCTTGCCAGCCTGCCATCATCACGCTAGCGCGCTCTATGCTCTCCTACAATAATTGCACATGCATGTAAAATGGTTCCGTAGACGCAGTGATTCACCGCACTCCTGGCACCAACTCGCCCGAACGGGCACCCGCTAACACCCCTGTCGCCATGGTGCGGGGGTCTCGGTGCGCAGCACAGGAAGACTGGGAAATATGCACATGGTGGTACTCGCCGGTGGCGTCGGAGGGGCTCGTTTCCTCCGGGCCTCCAGGGGGCGGCAGCTCGCGACCCGAGAACGGCCATCACGGTGATCGTCAACACCGGGGAAGACGTCGACCTGTTCGGGCTCAGGGTGTGTCCCGACCTGGACACCGTGATGTACACCCTCGGCGGCGGCATCAACGAGACCCAGGGCTGGGGCCGGGGCGATGACACATTCCGAGTCAAGGACGAGCTGGCTGCCTACGGGGCAAGCCCGGATTGGTTTACTCTGGGCGACCAGGAGTTCGCCACCCACATCGCCCGTACACAGATGCTCGCGGTCGGCTCCCCGCTGAGCGAGGTAACCGACATTCTGTGCGCACGTTGGAAGCCAGGAGTCCGTTTGCTCCCGATGACGGATGACCGGGTCGAGACACGTGTGGCCGTGTCAGTCCCGCAATCCAATACAGGCACGCCGGCCTGCAAGCTCATGCATTTCCAGGAATACTGGGTGCGCCTGCACACATCCGTGCCAGCCGAAGCTGTGATTCCCGTCGGAGCCGAGCGGGCAAAGCCGGCGCCAGGAGTGCTGGAGTCAATTGCCTCAGCAGATGTCGTGCTGTTCCCCCCTCCAACCCAGAAGTGCGTATTGGCACCATCCTCTCCGTCCCCGGCATCCGCAAGGCGCTCACAGATGCCCAAGTGCCGGTGGTGGGCTTGTCGCCGATCGTCGAGGGCTCGCCCGTTCGCGGATTTGCCGACAATGTGCTTAGCGCGATCGGTGTGGAGACATCTTCCGCCGCCGTGGCGCACTACTACGGCAGCGGGATCCTCGACGGGAGGCTGGTCGACCCCATGGATGTCGGGGAGGTGAGCCGTGTGGAGTCCGCAGGCATCCGGGCATCCGATGCCACGCCGTCCCTCTAATGATGAGCGATCAAGAAGCCACCGTCGAGATGGCCCGCCAAGCGCTGTCCCTAGCCGAGGAGATCCGAGCATGACTGTCGAAAACGTTACACTGCCCGCATTCCAGGTCTGGGCCGTCCCGGCTGTCCCGGAGATCAACGAAGGTGACGACCTGGTGAAGCTGATCTCATGTGCGGCCACCGCCAAGGGACTGCCGGGTTTGGCAGACGGCGACGTCCTCATGGTGACGTCGAAGATCGTCAGCAAGGCCGAGGGCCGTGTGGTCGCCGCAGGCGATCGCGAGGCCTCCATCGATGCTGAGACCGTACGGGTGGTTGCCCGCCGGGGCGGACTGCGCATCGTAGAGAATCATCTCGGCCTCGTGATGGCCGCTGCCGGAGTCGACGCGTCCAACACCCCCTTGGGAACGGCCCTGCTGCTCCCGGAAGACCCCGATGCCTCGGCGCGCGCACTTCGCGACGGGCTGAAGACGGAACTGGGGGTCGACGTCGCGGTGGTAATCACCGATACATCAGGGCGCCCCTGGCGCAACGGGCTGGTCGACATCGCTATCGGCGCCGCCAGCTTGCGCGTACTCGACGACCTCCGGGGCGGCCATGACGCCCATGGCAACATGCTCTCGGCAACGATCGTTGCCACCGCCGACGAACTGGCAGGCGCCGCCGACCTGGTAAAAGGAAAGGCAGCAGGCCTGCCCGTCGCAGTGGTGAGAGGCTTGCCTCATACCGTCGACCCCTCAAGCCTTGGAGCTCGAGCCCTGGTCCGTCCGGCAACGGACGACATGTTTCGCCTGGGCACCTCCGAAGCTCTGCGTGAAGCCGTCACCCAGCGCAGGACCGTGCGCGAGTTCACTGACGCACCAGTCAACGGCGCCGCGGTACGGCGTGCAGTGGCCGCGGCTATCACGGCGCCCGCACCGCACCACACGACGCCCTGGAGGTTTGTGCTGCTGGAATCCGCTGATATCCGGGGTCGACTGCTCGACGCCATGCGAGACACATGGGAGCAGGACCTGCGGATGGACGGCAAGCCTCTAGCATCAATCGCAAAGCGGATTCAACGTGGCGACGTACTACGGAAGGCCCCCTATTTGGTTGTCCCTTGTCTCGTGGCAGAAGGAGCGCATACCTATCCCGACGAGCGGCGCAACAATGCCGAACGTGAGATGTTCGTCGTAGCTATGGGCGCGGGGGTACAGAACCTCCTCGTCACGCTGGCTGGCGAAGGCCTCGGCTCAGCGTGGGTGTCCTCCACGATGTTCTGCCGGGACAAGGTGCGTGAGGTGCTCGGGCTCCCCGCCGATTGGGACCCTATGGGGGCTGTCGCTGTTGGGTATCCCGCCTCGCCACCGAGCCCACGGCCAGCACGGCGGGAAGATGACTTTTTGATCGTCCGCTGACTCTGCGCTATTGCCTTCCCCGTTCGACATGAGGTCGATGACGCGGCTCTCACTTCACTGGGCACTGGCGGAATGTCATCTGCCTTTTACTCGCTCGCGAGCCACGGTCGGCCGTCCATGTAAGAGTCAGGCGAGCCTCTCGGTGCCGAGAGCGCTGTCGGGTGAGATAACCGAGATCACCGCATGAACCAACCGAGCAAGTTGAGGATCCTCGGCCGCTATGCCCAATGCCTCTCTCAGGGCCCCCTCGTTGATCGGCCGAGCTTGAGCGACCAGCAAGAGCCCTGCTTCGCTTACGTCTGTGTAGATTCCGCGCCTATCGGTAGGACACAGGTAGCGCGACAGGAAGCCACGGCTTTCCATCCGGGTAACTAGACGCGTTGTTGCACTTTGACTCAACCCGACGGCCTCAGCCACTTGCGCCATCCGCAGGTGCCCCCCCTCGCTGCTGTCCTGCCGACTCAGGACTTCCAGAAGGGCGTACTCGCGAACGCTCAGCTCGAAGGACACTTGCAGGACACGTTCGACATGCGCCTCGATACGGTCATGGAGGACCGACAATGCGAACCAACCATGGGTCAAACCTGCGAGCTGGGGATCGGCGACTGTCATGAAACGTCTCCTTCTGTTTCCGAGCGACAGATGCATGACACATCCTACGCGCACACGGAGGAAATGTGCGCTTGCATGATTGGCGCGTGTGCAACTATCGTGAGGCGGACTGGCCACTTGTCCTCCTTATGGGACGCGTACCGCCTGACAAGGTCATCAGTAGCGGACATGCATGGCAATCCCTTTCCCGCACCCGTCGATCATCTTCGCAGAAGAACCAGACGCCGGTTAATCGCCGCGGTTCACCGGACACACCTACCTCAGGAGACAGCACATGCCTCTGCACGGCGAGTACGAGCCGAGCTCAGTGGAATGGGTCCGCGACCAGGTCGCAGCCTACGAAGCCACCAACGGTGTCGAGGGGGGCACCTTTCTTGACCTCCCAGTCATCATTCTCACCACCAAGGGCGCCAAGTCCGGGAAGCTCCGCAAGATGCCCTTGATGCGCGTCGAGCAAAACGGTACCTATGCGGTCGTTGCTTCGAACGGCGGCGGTCCAGAGCCGGCCTGGTACCGAAACGTTGCTGGCCACCCGCTGGTAGAGCTCCAGGACGGCGCAGTCAAGCAGGACATGCTCGCCCGCGAGCTTTCGGGAGACGAAAAGGAGGAGTGGTGGAAGCGCGCGGACGCCGCCTACCCGGACTTCCCCGAGTACCGGAAGACCGCCGGTCGTGAGATACCGGTGTTCGTCCTCGAGCCTGTTAAAGACTTGATCTACGCGGCCGCAACCGAGTAGCCGGTTCGATAGCCACCGCCCGCGAAGGAGACCTCCTCTATCGCCCCGCAATCGGGTGTAGGAGGAGGTCTTCGCCGCCTCGACCAAAGCAGAGAGATTGCCATGACTTTCAAGAACGCTATTGGCCACGTCGGCATCTTCACCCACGAACTCCGGGCAGAGGACCCTGCCCTGACGCCGACGCTGCTGGAGGCTGCTGGAATGCTCGAGCACCTTGGCTTCGGTGCCATCTGGCTGGGCGGCAACAGCGATGTCAGACACGCCGAACGGCTCGTGACGGCGACATCACGCATCGTGGTAGCGACCGGCATCACGAACATCTGGCACCGCCCGGCCAGCGTTGTCGCCGAGGACCGCGCGAGACTCAACTCCACACATCCTGGACGCTTCCTTCTGGGACTCGGCGCAAGTCACGCTGAGCTGACCCCCGCCTACCGCCGCCCCTACTCCGCCATGCAGCAATACCTCGACGGCCTCGACTCCGCCGACCACCCGGTCACCCCTCGTGCGCGGGTACTGGCCGCCCTCGGCCCGAAGATGCTCGAGCTATCCCGTGACCGGGCGGCTGGCGCGATCCCCTACCTCGTCACCCCGGAGTTCACGGCCGCCGCTCGCGAGATCCTTGGCGCCGAGCCCTTGCTGGCGCCCGAAGTCGGTGTAGTGCTGGAGCACCGAGCCGAACGCGCCCGTCCAATCGCCAGGGAGTTCCTGCGCTACTACCTGCAGCTCCCGAACTACATCGTTAATCTCAAGCGGCTCGGCTTCGACGACGAGGACTTCCAGGACGCGGGCAGCGACCAGCTCGTTGACTCTCTGGTTATCTGGGGCAATGACGAGGAAATCCGGCGCCGGATTCACGATTTCCATGCCGCGGGCGCAGACCACGTTGCTGTGCAGGTGCTGACGTCCGGGCACGAAACAGTGCCCCTCACTCAGTGGAAGCGTCTGGCGGAAGTAACTCTCTGAAAGGTCGGGGCGCTAGGATTTCCCACCGCCCGCAACTGTCAATGTGATTGCGCGGTCAGGTTGAGACTCCTACGTGGCCGAGAAAAAGCAACGTCCGCTACCGCTCCACTTTCAAAATTCAGGCTCGCGTGGCCCCTGGGAGAGCCAACGGACCGCACCGCACTATGCAGTGTTACGGCCTGAGGCTGTGGTGACCAGTGTCGGGCTACTGGGAAGTTCCCAAGGTGCTCGGGGTCGATGATTTCGCCCCCTGGCTTCCGATGCCGGGCGACATTCCAACCTCCAGAAGGCCATGCAAGGTCGCATCAGACCCCGCCCTGCCACCGGAGTAATGCCTCCAGCCTCTCACTGATACGGGACAGGGGCCTTACCTCGTGAAGGTGGGCACGCGGTTATTGATCACGCGGCGAGCGTGAGTTTAGCGGTGTGGTGTCGGTGTTCGTATTCGTTGGGGCTGAGGTGGCCGTTGGCGGAGTGCCGGCGGCGGGTGTTGTAGCGGGTCAGGCGAAGGCGGTCCGGCGGCAGGTGTCGGTGTCGCCGTAGTCGTGGGCGCTCTGGAGGGTCTCGCGTTTCAGGGAGGCGTGGAAGCTTTCGCAGGCTGCGTTGTCGGCGCTGGTGCCGACCGCGCCCATCGACCGTGTGACCCCGTGTTGGTCGCAGAGGCCGGCGAAGACCCGGGATCCGTGTTCCACTCCGACGCCGGGTCCCAGGGCGTATTCAATTGGTCGTCGCAACACCTCTTGAGCTGGAGGTTTGCGGGTGGGTGTGCTGGATCGGCAGCGGGCAGTCAGGCAGTACCGCGGGCAGATGCCCTCGCCGGGTCGGCCGAGTGTCGCGTGGCGTGAGGATCGCGTCCGGTTCTGGCAGGCCATCGCGCGGGGGCTGAGCTCGGTGGACGCCGCGGTGGTGATCGGGGTTTCCCCGGCCGTGGGCACGCGGTGGTTTCGGCATGCTGGCGGCGTGAATCCGTGCCTTGCCCCGACTGCGTCGGGCCGCTACCTGTCCTTTTCCGAGCGGGAGGAGATCGCCCTGCTGCGTGCCCAGGACTTCGGCGTGCGTGCGATCGCGAGGCATCTGGGCCGTTCGCCCTCGACGGTCTCGCGGGAGCTGCGGCGCAACGCGTCCACCCGGACCTATCGCCTGGAGTACCGGGCCTCGCTGGCGCAGTGGCACGCCGAGCGGCGCGCACAGAGGCCGAAGACGGCGAAGCTGGTGATCAACCAACGCCTCCACGACTACGTTCAGGACCGGCTGGCCGGGACTGTCGTCCATGCCGCGCGCGGCCAGGTCGTCGAGGGGCCGCAGGTGCGGCCGTGGCAGGGCAGGGACAAGCCCCGTCGGCAGGACCGGCGCTGGGCGACCGCGTGGAGCCCGGAGCAGATATCGCAGCGGCTCAAGGTGGACTTCCCCGAAGATGAGTCCATGCGCGCATCTCCCCGGAAGCGATCTACCAGGCCCTCTACGTGCAAGGACGCGGGGCACTCAAGCGCGAGCTGGTCGCCTGCCTGCGCACCGGGCGGTCACTGCGCGTCCCGCGAGAGCGCACCAGGCAGAGCGTCCGTGGCCACGTCACTGCCGACGTGCTGATCAGTGAGCGGCCCGCCGAGGCCGAAGACCGCGCTGTCCCGGGGCACTGGGAAGGTGACCTCATCATCGGGACCGGCCGGTCCGCGATCGGCACGCTGGTTGAGCGCAGCACGCGGTTCACGATGCTCCTGCACCTGCCCCGGACGGAGGGCTTCGGCACCGAACCGCGCACCAAGAACGGGCCCGCGCTGGCCGGCCGCGGCGCCGAGGCCGTCAAGGACGCGATCACCGCCACCATCACCACGCTGCCCGAGCAACTACGCAGGTCACTGACCTGGGACCGCGGCACGGAACTGGCCCAACACGCCCAACTCCGCATCGACGCCGGTCTCCAGGTCTACTTCGCCGATCCCCACAGCCCCTGGCAGCGAGGCACCAACGAGAACACGAACGGTCTGCTGCGTCAGTACTTTCCCAAAGGCACGGACCTGTCGCGTTGGGGCACCGACGAACTCCAAGCCGTCGCCGCCACCCTCAGTGCCTGTTTCTGAACCCTCGGACGCGAGCGCTCGGTACCCTGAAATCAGGTAGGGCCCTGGGCCAAGACCTCCATGGAGGTCTTGAGGATGATCAAGGTTCTGACGATCCTCGGCGGGCTCCCGGTGGCGTTGGTGGTCAGCGTCGTTGCCCCTCGCTCTTCCGTCACATCAGTCTCAGAGCTTCCGTTCGGGGAGCGGTCACAGTGACCGCTCCCCGAACGCTTGCGGAAAGCTCCCATTCCGGACTCGTAGCCTCTGACCTGCTGCTGCGGGGTTCAGAAACAGGCACTCAACAACAGACCCCGCAAGACCCTCGGATGGAAGACACCCGCCGAAGCCCTCAACGAGCACCTACTATCTCTCCAGGAAACTGGCGTTGCGACGACCAATTGAATCCAAGCTGCGCTCCGTGATCGCTGTGGAACACGGCGCCCCCGAGACTGCCCCGGGTCCGTTCGGCCGCATGCAGAGCGTCGATGACGAGGTCGGCCCGCATGCGGTCGGCGATCGCCCATCCCGCCAGGCGCCGCGAGGCGAGGTCGACCACGGTCGTCAGGTAGCGGAACGTCCCGCCGCTCAGCGGCAGATACGTGATGTCGCCGACGTACTTGGTGTTGATCTCGGTGGCGGTGAAGTCGCGGCCGATCAGGTCCGGGACCTTCGCGGCGGCGGGGTCGGGGACGGTGGTGCGGTGCCGGCGGCGCAACCGGACCCCTTCGATCCCGGACACCCGCATGATCCTGGCGACCCGCTTGTGGTTGACCACATCACCGCTCGTCTCGCGGAGCTCGGCGGTGATCCTTGGGGCTCCGTAAGCGCCGTCCGATTCGAGGTGCACCGCCCGTATCCGGGCGGCCAACTTCGCGTCGGCCGCCTGCCGGGCAGCCCGGTCCGCGGCAGTCCGCCGCCAGTAGTAGAAGCTCGAGCGGGCGACACCGAGGATGCTGCAGAGCCGCTTCACGCCCCCTTGAGTGGGGCGCCTCGCCAGGGTCGAAGCGGAGGGCGGGACAACCCGGCACATGCTGAGTTCAAACTCTGGCGGTCGGCTCACAGGGGTATTCCCGGCCCGAAGGTTGAGGCTTCTGGATGGTGTGTCAGGGGCAGGTCATCGCCCAGTCTCGGCACGCCTTGACATCGCCTGACGGGTCTGTTGATATTTGTGCAACGGACAGATCTGTCTGCGTGCCGAGCCTAGGTAACGCGTATCGGAACAAAGATGCGTGTTCGCGTTATTGCTGCTGGGCTCGCGAAGCTTAGACAGAAATGCAACTTGCACACTTTGTCACGGAAAGCGGGAATTTCCGAGGTAGTCAGAACGTGTTAGCGGCACGTCGATGAGTCATCTCTGTTCGGCGCAGACTCGCATTATGAAAAGAGCGATACGGATCCCTTCCTGATGTGACAGAACTGCTAGATGCTCAGCCGAAGGATTCCGTGTTTCGTGGTACTGGCGTGCGCGGAGCCCCTAGCGAACGCATTGTAAATGAATTGTTACGCCCGTAGCTGGTGGATGAAATTTTTTGGCGGCAGCAACTACGTGGTGCAGCGGGAAATTTTACACCGCCCAAGCATCGGCGGCGCCCTGCCAAGCCATGAAGAGGATGAATGGAACTCACATTCGAACGCAGGACGGCAGTCAACTCGCGAGTCAGATTGGATTTCCCGCCTGTGGCGGAAATGAGCAAAACTGGTGTACCTGCCCCGCGCGCCGATAGCAAGAGCGATGACTGCCCCAGCAAGGCGATCACCCTTTCGGTGCTGACCGATGATCCGCTTACCTACGAAGGGACGGTGTCAGCCCTCCGCGATTATCCTGAGGTCAGCATCCTCCCCTCGGGGAGCGGCGGAGCTGTCGACGTCCTATTGGTGCTCGCTGGCGAGGTAGTCGATCAGACGCTGGCGGAGATCGAACGCGCTATCGATGGGCTATCCGACCTGCACGTTGTTCTAGTTGCGACCGATATGTCCGAACCTCGTTTGGTCAGGGCAGTGGGCCTAGGCGTTGTGGGAATCCTGCAACGTGAAAAGGCCACCTACAAGGACATCGTGCAGGCCGTGGTCTCGGTCAGTTCAGGGCATGCGGCTGTCCCTCCCGCCTTGCTGGGTCCCCTCATAAGGTATGTGCGGCGACTTGAACGTGTCGGCCCCGGCGGGCGTCTAGGACTCAATGCCCGGGAGACTACGGTTCTCGGGCTGCTGGCCGACGGCCTCGACACAACTCAAATCGCGCGGCAACTCAACTACTCTGAACGCACGATCAAGAGCATAATCCACGGCATCATCAATAACCTTGGCGTCAGCAATCGTACGCACGCTGTTGCCTATGTCATTCGTGCAGGCTTGTTGTGAATTCCGAGACGGTTCTTTTTCGCGAAGCACGGCAGTAGTGATTCATGGCTGGTTCTGGCTACGGTCAAAGATGCCGTGGGCTGAACCTGCCGAGTGGTACGACGCCCCGGCAGGTCGTAGGCCTGTTCGCAACAGCATTTTAGTAGTTTTGGGCGATCATGGCCCCGATACGGCGAGCTCTCGGCCGATAAATGCAGACTGTGACTACTACACGTGCATCTGGGGCTATACGGAAAGTCTTGTCTCAATCACTTTTCGGACTCGGTCGCCTTTTCATAAGCATCGTGCACGTTACGCGGGATGCGCCCACGGGCGCTTACCCCATATTCGTTGCGTCTCGCCCAGGCTCGCACGGCCGGCGCATCGGTACGCGAGGCAGAGGGCGTCGCCGTCCGTCCTAGTTGCGGGCTGCGGACACGTCGCGCTCCATTGGCGTGCAGGAAGGGGTGAAGGGCTTCCATGAGTGTGTCGTGGCTCTCTGGAGTGAGGTCGATTTCGACGCCCGCCCCATTGACAAGAATGGTGTAGGTGTTGATCTCGGAAGACTCTTCACCCGTTAGATCGTCAGTGTACGTAGTTACTACTCTCCGTGTCATGGCTCAAATGATAGAGCGAAAGTATCGCTCGCTGGCAAGTTTTGGGTAAGTGTGGGTTGCCTGACCGGGGCGCCTCCACCCTTAGAGCTCGTAACAGGATCATGAGTGGGCCTTCTTGAGCCGGCGCCAGCAGATGAGGCTGCAGGCGAGGGAGACGAAGGCGTCGTGGAGTTCGGTGCGGCGTTCCCAGCGGACGGCGAGTCGTTTGAACTGGTGGAGCAGGGCGAAGGTCTGCTCGACGACGTAGCGGAGCTTGCCCATGTCTTTGATGTTCGGGCAGCCCTTGCGGGAGATGACGGGCAGGATCCGGCGTTTGCGCAGCTCATCGCGGTTCGGGTTCGAGTCGTAGCCCTTGTCGCTGAGCAGGGCTTCTGGGCGTCGGCGGGGCCGGCCGGGCCTGCCCGCGACGGGCGGGATGCCGTCGACCAGGGCGAGGGTCTGGGTGACGTCGTTGACGTTCGCTGCAGTGGTGATGACCTTGAGTGGGGTGCCGCGTCCGTCGCAGATCAGGTGGTGTTTGCTGCCCGTCTTCCGCCGGTCGACCGGCGACGGACCGGTGTCGGCGCCCCCTTTTTCGCGCGGATGTGGGAGCCATCCATGCATGCCCGGGACCAGTCGAGCTGGCCGGCTGCATTGAGCTCGGCGAGCAGGATGCGGTGGAGCTGGTCGAAGACGCCGGCCTTCTGCCACCGCTCCAGTCGCCTCCAGCACGTCTGTCCGGAGCCGAACCCCAGCTCCAGCGGGAGCAGTTGCCAGGCGAGGTCGTTGCAGAGCACGTACAGGATCCCCTGCAGGCACAGCCAGTCCGGCACCGGCCCCGGTGACCGCTCCGGCCAAGGCGGCAGCAACGGCTCGATCAGCAACCACAAGTCGTCGTCCACGATCCACCGGCGAGTACTCACACACTCCCGAACGGTCGAATCGTCACACCGGTCACGGCCGACCAGGCCACTTCAGCAAGATCCTGTTACGAGCTCTAAGAACTCACCTTCAGGCTCGGCCCGCTGACTGCGCCCGGCCGGGTAGCGGTCTCTTCGGTCACCAGACGGCGGCGGGCCCCTCGCCAGAGCTGCGACGCGAGATCGAAGCGTTCGCACGCACCGTCCGGAACCTTTGACACCTTGCACGTCCACTACGGCGTGGTCCGTCGAAGGGGCCGTGGTCCCGAAGCGTTGTCGTAACAGTGGTCGGCTGTGAGGCCGAGGTGGTTGCCTGGAGGTCGCTCGTATCGGTGGTTGAGTTTGCGGTAGCCCTAAACCGACGGTGCACGGTCGGCTTCCACGCCCCGAAGCACGAAGGCAAGGCCCACCAGGCACACCCGCTCACCAGCACGTAGACGATCGCGGCAAATACCACCTCGTCGTCGATGTTCACGTCTCTGCCACCCTGCGGCCTCACGCGGGCCGGTGGCAACAAGGACTTCACGATCTCCCACAGCCCAGCGACCAACGAGCATATAGGACACCGTCTCAATGGAAGGTGAAGTGGCAGGTTGATTTCTGGCCGATACATCGCCCGCAGCCAGTCAGAAGCTGTCAAAAGGAGAAGAAAAGATGGCGCCTTGAGGCAATTTGTGACCGGATTCGCCCAACTACGAGATCATTCTCGAAGCGTGTGCAGATCCACGCGAGGAGTGGGCACACGACAATCGTCGCGCCTGGAAAATAGGTGTATTGAGCTCGCGGTGCAAGGGAAGGCAGCACATGATAGACGGTCGGGTCGGCCGCTATGACGATGCACTGGCAGAGACGGACCATCACGGAGCTGCGCGCTCAACGATGGGGCGAGGCGGTGCAATCTGGGATGACGTCGTACCGTGGCGGCGGTCTGGGGTCGACGTGCCTGAGGAACCGAGTCCGGCCGCGATGATGCGTGACCTGTCTGCCGAGACGGGTGGACGGCTCGCAGACAAGCGAATCAGGACCCTTCTGCAAGGAACTGAGATCTTCGTCCTTGGAGTTGCTGGCTCCCTTGTCATGGCGGAGAGCCGTATTTCATCGGACTCAGGTTCGTCGTCCTTGATCGGACAGACAGCCCATGCTGTACCCGGATCGGGGGATTCATCAACCACACTCACCTCACGCAACTCGGATGGTCCCGCCAAATCTGTCTCGCCGAACTCGTCGAAGTCTTCGCTGAAGTCGCCGCACTTGCCTCCCAGCCACGCCTCAACTGCTATGGGCAATCCCCTTCCCATACAGCGATTCACGCTGCTGTGGGGACCACGTGTGGCGACCTCCGGCCCGGCCACCATGCCCACCGGTTCCACGAGCGCGCCCCCTCGTGCGGTAACCGTAGTCCCAACAACCGTGCACACCACGTACCTCCTACACCGTGGCGACTCAGTGACCAACGGACGCGTCAGTTTGATGCTGCCTTCGGATGGCGATCTAGTGGAAAGCGACGCTGAGGGTGTCGTGGTCTGGTCCGCCGGTACCGGAAGTGAGGGGCGCCAGCCAGTTTTCCAGAGCGCTGGCAACCTGACTGTTTACGACGATAATTCAACCGCTATATGGGCAACACACACGGAGGGTCACGGCAGCGGCGCCCTTACTCTGCAAGCCGATGGGAAAGTCGTCATCAAGACGCGAAGCACCCCTCTTTGGCAGACGGGCAGCCTGTAGTGACTTTTCAACCTCACGGCCGTCTAGCCTCGCAGGGCTACGGCGTGCATAACGATCAAACGACCCAAGATGCACGGCTGACCCGTCTTCGGGCCGGTACTAGCTGGTTGGTGCACTCTAAAGGGCATCTCAATGAGCGCTCTCGCCTCTTCGCGGCGGGTCTGGCCGAAGACCCGGGGAACGATGTGGTCGTCGCAGATCTTCCTACGGACGTTGGTATTGACGGGCTGGAAATGCTTGCTGACGCGCTCCCGCCGGGGGCGGGTGCGCTCCGCATTGTATTCGGTCGCCAGCCCAGCTATGGCGTCTCCACTGCGGGCTGGTGGTTGGCCGAGGCTCTGAACCGGACGGTCGTGGTCGCGGAAGGCCATCCTCGGTCGGCGGCAGGCGGTAGGCTGTTCATCCCAGCTGAGCGAGGAAGAGGCTGGGTACGCTACGACACGCAGACGGGAGAAATTCCCGTCTCGCGCCGCTTTCCAAGGCCGTCGTGGGATGCCACCATGCCTGATGAGCCGCAACCGTTGAGCGGTGCCACCATCGCGGAGCCCATACCTACAGGCATGTGGCTTCACGCCGCCTGGATGTCGCCGCAGCAGCTGGCAATACATCGGGACCGACTCTTGTCGAATCTGACTGTTGCCGATGACGTGCTCACAGTGGTCGTCGGTGTGCCCGGAGTCCCACTCATCAGCCGAACAGAGATCGCCGCCTTCTGGGAGTCAATTCCGCAACGCGTCCGCTCTGCCGTCCGGTTCATCCAGTACTCGCCGCCAGGACCGGCAGATCAGGACCTTGGCGAGGCACTGGCCAATACCATCGGTGTACCGGTCCGGCTGTACAACGGGATACCAGCAGGGGGTGCCGGCCGTCATGCGCAGATGCCCGAGGGGGTGTACGCGGTCCTGCCTGATGGTTCCTTCGGGCATCCGCGCATCAGTAGAGAGTCCGTGTACTACCCGACGTCGGAGGAGCGAGCCCCGCACCATACAGTCGTCTCCCACCAATGGCCATTGGGGGATGTAATCGAGGTCCAGCCGGGCACGTTCCGATATTCCGAGGATGTCGTCATGGAGGTCGTTCCTGGGGGTCTCTGGGTCCGCCCGCCGTCACGACCTGTACCACCCGCGTCCCTTCACGCCATGCGCAGCGGGCAGGCCCATGACTTCATGGTAGTGACCGGTGAACCCGCTGCCGAACAGATTCTGACCGATGCTGCCAATACCATCGCACGTCGGCTGGTCAGGACTCTACGGCCCAGCGTTCGTATGCTGGTCGTGCCTTTGCCAGCGGAAGAGGAGGACGACACCACGCAGCTCCCGCTGGTGAAGCTAGACCAGCCGGTGGGCAGACGTGCGCCGCATCCTCCGGAGTCCGTTTCGGTCGACACTGCCGCGCGCCAGGCCCTGGCGAGGGCGGGGTTGCCCGAGGCATGGGAGCACCTGTACGAGCGAGCAGTTTCCATGGTGCAAGACGTATTCGCGCAGAGGCCCGAAATCCGTCGTCTCGCATTTGGTGATGACGATGTGGCTGATTTGGTTAGTCTGGCCACATATCTTGGCGTTCAGCACGGGGGACCGAAAAATGCCACAGGAAGTTGGCCTGCTCTCTCTTTTCCTCTAACCCAAGCGCTGTCGCGGCTTCCTTCACATACCGGGGCCGTAGCGGCGCGGGTGCAGCTCGGTGTCGCGGGGATGCATAGCTACGTGAGGAACGAGGTATTCGCGGAACCGATGCCTTTCTGTGCATCCATAACTGGTTGCTCCGGGCACGAAGGCGACACGGATGTTGTTATCTGGTCGCGTACAGCGAGGCGGACGGCATTTTTGCAACCGACTGTTCCCCAGCAGGTATTCTTCCTTCCTGAAACCCGGTTCAAGGTTCTGGACGTCATCCAGGCGGCCCGTCCGGTAGTCCTTCTAATGGAGATCGCACCGGACGAGGACCGGGTGTCGGGGGACGCGATCGAGGTGCGGATTCGCCGTGATTTGCTCCATTCCCACCGGGACTGGATGCGTGATGAGGAGACGGTTCACGCATTCGGCTCCGCTGCCATCCGAGGGGCACAGGCAATTTGACCATTGGCGACGAGGGGTGGTCAGATAGAGCGTCACCTTGGCTGACTCTCTCTTGGGGCCCCCTCTGAGTGGTGGACACGCTGTTACTGGCGCCCGCACAGCTGATTCGGCTCGCTCACGTGGCCGCCGCGGGCCGCCACCGCCATCTTGAGGGCGTCGATGACCAGCTCGGCCCGCATATGGGTGGCCATCGAGTAGCCGAGCACCCGGCGTGAGCAGATGTCCAGGACGCAGGCGAGATACAGCCACGCCCCGCCGACCTGCACATACGTGATGTCACCGCACCACTTCTCGTCCAGCTGCCTGGCGGAGAAGTCACGTTGGACGAGGTCCAGGGCAGGCGGTGCGAGGCGGTCCGGGACCGTGGTGCGTTTACGGCGCCGCAGATGGAGGCCCTCCAGGCCGTGCTTGCGCATGAGCCGCTCGACGCGCTTGCGGTTCACCGTGTGTCCGAAGCCCCGCAGCTCAGCATGGACACGCCGCACTCCGTACGTTCCCTTCCCGGCATATCCGCTGCACGCCGAAGTCGGCCCGGTTGTCGGAGATGAAGCCCCAGCGGAGGGTCATGCCCTCATCTCCTTCGCGAAATACTGGG
>NZ_JBITCU010000059.1:0-1951 GCF_044453545.1 Streptomyces sp. NPDC051664
CGGCGAGGTTTCTTCTTCCCCATGCTCTCCATGATGGACATCCTCCCGGGGCTGAGCCCCTGATCTCGAATGTCCGTCAAAGCGGATCAAGCCCAATCCGCCCTCTGCTGCTACAAACGACTCCTCAACCTCACCGTGTAGGACACGGACTTAGGTGTCTCATGCGTCGCCTTCATTGCAGAAACATTGCAGGCGACTTACGCTGACTCTCGGCCATGTTTCAGATGTACTAAATGTGTTGTTGTGCCCTGACTTGAGTGCCACTCGGCTTGTCGTCCACGAGTTTGCCTGGAATCGGCGCCGGCCGCGCAGCGGAAGGAACATATGACCAGTTCGCGCCCCGCATCCGCAGCTGACAGCTGCAGTAGCCTGCCCTTGCGACGGACGTACAAAGCTGCCCGAAAGCTCGAGGCCGCGCCACACTTCCCGACCTGTTGCCAGCCCTGCCAAGACAGGCCGCGGTGCCGCTCGCCACGCCTTGGAACCCGAAGAGATTGGTCCGACAGCCCAACACAGGTGATGTGAGCAGCGGGAGATGACGTTGAGCTGATCACGACCTTGATGATGACGACTCGCCTCAGCGAGCCGGTCGTCTGCCAAGCATCTTGGTTCTAGTACTGGTGGGCGGGTGTAGTTCAGGTGGTGAATTCTTTCGTCAATGCCATCGTCTGGTCAGTGACGGGTCAGCGTGTCTCCGACGCCGATGCCGGACGGATCCGCCGGGAAGTTATGGATCCGCACGACGATCTGATGGTGCTTCTTGACCGGCTGCAACGAGAGATCGCCCATGCCGAGGCCAGAGTGCGCAGATCAGCCGACGGGGTGTGGAGCGACGCCTACGCCGGTGCAATGGTCACCTTCAGCAGCCAGGGCGGGAAAACGGCACTGGAGGATTTGAAGAAGACTTCTGCAAGACTGGGGGAGTTCGCGCGGACAGCCGCTTACCAACTTGACTACACCAACCGGGCAATCGTCTTGATGGCGGCAGAGTTCCTGGTTGAGTGGGCCTGGACGTTCACACTCGGCCCGCTGTTGGCGCCAATCGAGCAGGCGATCCTGCGGCGGGTCTTCGCATTGATTTTCCGCTACCTGCTCGGGCGGGTGGCGGCGATACTTGCACTGCACGAAATCACCAACGCCGGACTGAGCGGGGCGATGGACCTGTTGACACGCTGGTCACTGGCTAGGGAAGGAAAGACAACCGAGAACGGTGGAGCTTTCTTCAAGGAAGCCGTCGGCTCAGGCGCGATGACCGGCTTGTTCTCCCCCCTGGCACCCGGGGTTGGTAACCTCCTCGGCAAAGGCCTGGGCAAGATCCAGCTTGATCCCCGCATGTTGAACAAGATGACGCTACAGATCCGCGAACCGAACTCTCTTAGCCCCGGACGGCACACCAACGACGCACTTGTGCCGCTTCCCACCACCGCGAATACATCCCGTCTACCCCTCGCGCCAGGCACACGCGTCCCACGCAGCGCCGGAGCACCGCGGACAGACGAACACACGATCCCGGCCACCCACGCGCAGCAGGGACGCAGCCTAGGCCACGTCGTACGGGAACGGATGGAGGAAAGTGCGGGTGAATCGGTCACCGAAGTAGTCGGCGAAGGCGCTTACAGCCTGGTCACTGTGGGCACCTTCAGTACCTCCATCGGTACCGGCCTGGCCGGCTTCGTCGGTACACACCTCAGCATGGCGCTGCACGACAACGCCCAGAACCTCTCTGCCAAGCTCCGGAACCTCAGCCTCACCCCCGCCCAGCTCAACCCGCTACCCCCGACCACCAGCACGAGCAGCACACGCAGTGCTGTGGGCACCACACCTACGAACCAGCCCACCGATCCGAGCACGCAGCCACCAGCCACCACAGAGCCCACACCCCACACCACCACCGAAATCACCACCACACCCCCTGCCTACGCCGAACACTCCCCCGCCATCGGAGCCATCA
>NZ_JBITCU010000059.1:2048-19768 GCF_044453545.1 Streptomyces sp. NPDC051664
TCAAGACCAACACCCCGGCCACCACACCGACCACCACACCGACCACCCCCAGCAACGCACCAGCCACCACAGAGCCCACACCCCACACCACCACCGAAATCACCACCACACCCCCTGCCTACGCCGAACACTCCCCCGCCATCGGAGCCATCAAGACCAACACCCCGGCCACCACACCGACCACCACACCGACCACCCCCAGCAACGCACCAGCCACCACAGAGCCCACACCCCACACCACCACCGACACGCGTATGAATCCGGTCACCCCGTTCGACGACGAGACTCTGCCGCCGTACAACGAGCACCCGGCAACCACCGCAGAGGGCTTCCAGCCCGGTCCTGAGGCGGACACCAAATTCAAGACGGGCGCGCCAACGCCCGCTCCGGCCAAGTCCGCCTTCGATCTCAAATCACCCACCATCGACAACGACGCACTCCACGACCCACAGCAAGCGGCTGTCACTCATCGCACACCTTTGCCACTTGATCAGCGACGCAGGGAGGATCTCTTCCGCTGGGTCAGGACGGCACTCCCGATCAGGGAAAGTGGCGTAGATGTTGAGTACTCCGATATCGAGCACCATTACGCTCGACTGCCCAAGATCCACTACCGCAGTCCGCTGCCCGTGCAAGCCCGAGTCATCGCCGAGATGATGGCGTACGGCGCCCCCCTGGCTCGGCGTGGCGGCAGTCAGTTCCCTGAAGGCTCGGCGGGTAGCGAGAGCAGCGGAACCTGGGGCTCGCGCGAGGTGTCCGCGCGCGAGCGCACCGCAGGCGGTGACGTCGGCACTGCGCCTTCGGCCTCCGACGGGTCCGCACTCCCTGGTCGCAACTCGCACGCCCCGGAACGACGTCAACCGACAGCAACGAACAGGACTGCGAGCAGGGAAGAACGCCGAGCCAGCGACGCACGGGTTGTCCCCGGGCAGCCGTTGGCCTCACAGCTCCCCACCCAAACACTCGCCATGGCCCCCTCACCGACGCCAACGAGTTCCGCTGGACATGCGTCGCAAACCGCGCAGCCCGGACGGCCCGCCAGGTCGGCAGATTTCCAGATCATTGAAACCAGTCCTAGCGGCGACTGTCTCTTCGAAGCAGTCCTGGCCAGTTGGCCTCACCAATTTCCCGGCCAAAACGACATTCCGCAGTCGATCAGCGAACTACGCATCCGCGCGGCCGAGAACTTTTCCGCCGAAATGCCTGTTCAGCTGCGCGAAAGCCGGGCCTTGGACACAGTTCTGATTGACCTGAACTCTGCAGAGCTAAACAGCCTATACGACGCAGATATGGCAAGGCAGTTCGACCCGCGGTCTCGCCACCGCACGCCATCGCAGCACAGGCCAATCACCGCAGAGCATTTGCGCAACCATGTGCGGAAGGCCCTGGATGGAGCCGACGGTGGCGAGTGGGCCGACCATCTGTGGAACAGGCTTACTCAACTGCACGGCCGCGGGGCCCTGATGCACATAGAGCGTCGGGAACTCATCAGCAGTACAGAAGGAAGTCTGGTAGAACGCACAATACGCGAACGGAATCTCTGGAACACCCCATTCGGTGACCACGTCCCCGCAGCTCTGGTCCGCGCATTGGACGTCAACATCGCCATCCACGGGAGTAAGGATCGCTCCCTCTTCCTTGGCCAAGAATCATCCCGCACGCTCCACATCCACTACAACGGTCAAAACCACTATTCTGCTCTGCAGCCGGTCGCGCGTCCGGCACCGGCCACGCACTTGGACTTTAGCGAAGGACTCCCTTCAAAGGCCGGCCTTGTGGTGCGGACCCTGGTGCCCTCGACGGTTCATCCCGCGGAGGAGCTTCTGGTATTCGCGAAAGGTAAGCCCTCCGATGGCGCCCTTGCGTCCGAGCCACCCGCCTCACCTACACCTGGAACCATGGCTCAGTCCGCGGGCCACGACCTCTCGTCGGGTGCCATCCATTCCCCGACCGACGGGCGCGAATCCACCCGGCAGAAGCCCTCCGGTAACAGCAGTAAGCCCGAGCGCGAGGACTGGAGGGAGCATCTGGACCGAATCGGCAGGGACATCGCTCCCCGCGATTCCAACAATCTTCCTGCAGGCACACCGCGTTCACGTGCCGAGGCATGGAACCGCTATCTGAGTACTCACCGTCATTACCAGAGGGTCTCGAAGGCTGCTACGGAGAGCAAGGCATCCCACCAGGAATTGGAGTTCGCCCGCGCGCAGTGGCAACAGGCCGCAGCGCAAGCACGTTCATGGGGACTGGCAGACGCTTTTTCCCTAGCCGATGACCATCGGAGCAGTTACGTCTCGGATGTCACTGTGGATCCGATAGCGCTCTCTATCGGAACATTCCGCACATCACTTCCTAACATTCAGGAACTTGTGGCCGCCATTCGCCTACAAGCTGAGGAGAGCACCCTTCAGGCGCGCAAGAATCACGCGGAGGAACTGCGGCGTAAACCATGGAGACGCATCGGTCGACTGTTCACTGGATACAGGATCCATGACGTGCCTGAGGATGTATGGAATAACTTGCCACAGCGCCTGCTGGCGAACGCCACTCATTTTCTCGACACTGACGCCTCCAATACCGCTGGTCGGGTCTTCCGCCTCAATTCCTCGATCGAGGTCCGGATCGCCCTGCAGCCAAAGGGCTCCCCACGGCGTGTACTCAATCCTGGCGCTTCTGTGCACTTCCCCGTCGACGAGCCGACACCTGGTAGCGAAAGCCATGAAACGGCAGGAAACATCCAGTCAACGTTCGACACCGGTGCCCAGGTGCAATCGACCAGTAGCACCATGAGCGGAGGCGTGAGTCTGACAGGCTCTGCTTCCTGGGGATTCCCCCTCCATGGCACCCCGGTGAACAGCCTCGCGGCCGGCGTGACGGTCTCCGCTACACGTAACACAACCACGTGGTCCAAGATGCAAATCAGGGATGCGGAACACGGTCAAGTCACGGACCCCCGGCACGCCTCCGACCTGATCACCTTTGACAAGGCACCCGTCTACCAATTCGCGGTCCGCACCGACACATCGCGCCCGTGGCAAAGCATCAAGCCGGTTATGCTGGAGACGCAGGGCGCGGACAGGATACTGCTATGGATACCGCAGAACTACCTCGGCAATCCGTCCAGGAGTAGCACACCCGTCGCCGTTGTTCACGCTGCTGACGAGAAGGTACCGCGGAACCATACTGTGCATGGCATCACTCACCTGCCAAACCTTGAAGACCAGGTCGTAAGAGCACTTCGGGAACATCTGGGCGAAGACGCCGCTCCTTTCGTGGCCGTCAACAGCAGGGAGTGGGAAAAGGTCCGCCAGCAGATTTGGAACCTACACTCCAAATTGTTTCAGGCAACTGGTGATGATGGCCACAAAATTCTCCTCGATGCGGGCGGACGGATGGTCCGAATTGTCATCCATTCTCAGATAGTGAGGGACAAGGAGCATATCCCTGCACGTATCGGTCCAACAATAAATACCAACCTTGAGGACGTTGGTACAACTATCAGTGGAACTGGAGGATCTCACGCACTGGCGAACACCAACCTCATCTCCGGATTTGGCGCAATGAACGCCGTGCCGACCACGGCCTCCGGCGAGGGTACTGGCATAGGGGTCAATGCTCATGTCAGCGAGGCTTTTACCCGCCGGGACGCTATCAGTGCCAATCGCACGGGCTTGGACGTATCAGTCCAGCGTTGGAGGGGACCGACGAATGCCTACCGCGTCACTCTTCGGCACAGGATCTCGGTGGGGAGCACGACCAAATCTCATACTACGCGGCTGGAGACGGACTCCAGCGGCACCGACATCACCAGTCAGGCCTTGCTTCACCTTCCGGAGTTCGAAGCGCGGGAGCGCGGTTTTCCTGTTGATGCGGAGGATGATACCGGCGCCAGGATGCCACGAGTACCCAAGGAAGAGGGACTGTCTGAGCCGCCGCTAAATACCCGACTGCCGACCGCTGTCGGTTCCAACGGAAACACCGACACCGACATTCCTGCGCACCACAAAAACACGAATGCCAGCCACGCGCAGGGAGCCCCTGCCGCGGCGCTCCCATCGATGATCTCCACGGCGCCTGCAAAGACAAACGGTCCTCCTGTTCCGGAACACATAGCGGAAAACCTTCACGGACTCGGGATGGCACAGGTGGTGATCGACGAGAACCAGGTCAGGAGGTTGCGCACGGAGATTGAATCCAGCTTGAATTCCCTGGGATTCCTGCCCCCAGGTCCGGAGTTGTACTCCCCCCCGTTGCAGCGGTACATGCCGCGCCTACGAAGCCAGGAGCAGAACAACGCGCTGCTTGAACGACTCATTTCAACGCAGGCCTTCGCTTCGCGGATGGACTGCCTGTTCACTGATGGTCTTCCCCTGCATTTCAAACTGAGCAAGGGGTTTGCGGGAGTTGCCTATGACGTCGACCACGTCGAAGTCAATATAAAGGCACGCATGAAGCCAGATGCTCCCCTAACTTTCCAGGGCACTAGCGATGTCAGGAGCCTCGTACGTCTTCAGATGGCCATGGGGATCGCAACGTATGAGCAGAGCGGCAGCCGGACATTCGGAGGTGGGGTGCGATTGGGGGGCGTGTACAAGCGCCTGAGAGGTCTGGCTCTAGGTCTGGATGTGAAGCGCACCGCGGGGGTGAGCAGCAGCAAGACACGGTTGACGAATCTGCCGCGACTTGCCGAATTCGCGGGAAAACTCAATGAATACCAGGCACACTTGGCGTTCGACATTTCCTATAAGGTCAGCCATTCTGGCCTCGCAGGCAGGGTGCGCCCCTGGGCCCGCAACCCGCAAGACAGCACAGTGGACGATGTCCAAGCCTTGTTCCGGCTTCCGCCGTGGAGAACTCGGGGAGACGGCAAGTTCGTATCTGCGGAGGACACGCCGCCCGAGGTCTTCAACCACGCCGTGATTCATCACATCGACACTACTGGCGTTACGGAGAAGGCTCTCGCAGTGCTGCGTCGCGGCTTGCAAATGCCCTCGTCTAGTGCCCGGCAAACGCTCATTGAAGCCACCACTCACGCCAATCTAGCAGCACATTTCTCGTACCTCTTGAAAGACGCCTTCACCCTAGAAGGCGGCGAGCCAGGCTTGTTCCGGAACTCACTGGCCATGATGGGATTGTCGGCCAGGCTGGGCAAGTCCGAGGCGGTGGACGTCACCGACCCGGTCACCTTGTCGAAAATCTCACTCGCTCTGCACCAGACCAGATCGTCCACATCCACGGGCGTCGCCGTAAGTGGCGGCCTGCTCGACCTGACCGTGGGACAGCACATCCCTCCCCACGTCATGGAAACCGGAGGATTGGACGCCAGCATGACGTGGGGCTGGGGCAGCTCGCAGAACCGCACCATCACGGGCGGCAAGGAATACATCCCCCTCGCCAATGGCCGTGCAGTCCTGTATCGCACCACGGTGACCTTTACTGTCAACGGTGCCCAAGCCGAGGTTGCCAAACTATTCAGCACGGGCGACCTACGGGTCCCGGATCAGAAGGTGGAGAACAAGGAACTTCTCTACCTGATGGCCGAACCCGACGCATTGAAGTACTACCTGTCGGGCACCTTGCCTCTCACCGACTCCCACCTCACCGACCTCATACGGCGGTGGCATTCGGAGGAGACCGGGCTGGACAGCGCCGTGATCGCACAACTACTCATGCGGTGGAAGCAGCATCCAGAGGAGGCAAAGCGGGCAGGGGTCGCTGCAGACAGCACGCCGGGCGCTGGGAGTGATGAGAATCCTGATGCTGCATCGCAGCTCACACTCACCAGCCTGGCAGGCATGGTCCGTCGGCACCACAACGAAGAGACCGCCCCCATCCTCGACAACGATGTATTGAGGTCCTTCAACCTCGCGTTTCCTGGCGCACGGGTCAACGCGGTGCAGCTAGAACTCCCCGACCACTTGACCCGGGATGACCACGGCGGTCGTTTTCTGGGCCACGTCCACCCTAGGAACATCGACTTCACCACGCCTGACGGACGGGCAGCCGGCGAGGATCTGCTGCGGGTAGTGCTCAGGCACGTCCAGAATGCCGCCCCAGACCTGCTGACGCGTGGGTCCTGGTCCGAAGGAGACAGTAGACGTCCACTGGGAACAGTTCAGGAAGCGACGTCCAAGGTACAGGCGCTTCTTGCACACCCTGAGGTTTTCCTGGACCAGATGCTCGACAGACACGGCTTCTCGTTCGACTTGATCCGGCCTACCAGCTGGGTGGCCCGGGACGTGATCCGTGTTGACGCATTCGCCCGGTTCATCGGCCCTCCTGTCGGCAAGGGGTACAAGCCGGGGTACGGGTTGGAGGTGTACGGACACAGTCAGGACACGTCCGGATCCTCTTCTTTCGAATCCACCTCACAATCCATCACCCTGCCCAAGCAGAGCTCCTCCAATAGCGACAGCCATTGGTCCGCGAACGAATCCATGGCGCTGAGCCGCGGCAACGGGTTCGGCACCAGTCAAAATCACACAGTCATCCAGGAACGCACGATCTATGACTGGGGGGGCCTTGCCGTATTTTCTCAGAAATTGGAGATCACCGTCCGCACAAGGCGGTTGCACCCTGAGGGCGAATCAGCCAACCGAATGGCGAACGAAATCGCCGAGCCGATTTCCAGCGGCACGCCCGAACAAGCGGAGACCATCACCGGCAGCGTAATTTTGGAAGTGCCGCGCAGTATCCTCCATTTCACGAGGAATCAAGAACCGCTGGTCCGGCAAGCCGAACCCGTCCCTGAGCTGCCTATCAACACCATGATCGCAGGGGTTCGGATGAACGACGCCGCCCCGGCGCTCGACAAGTTGCTCAACGACATGTTCCGCAACAGTCAAGCCCTGGATGAAAAGACCCAGACGCATCCCGTCGCAGAGGAGCTCCTGGCCAGGCCCGTGCTGGAAGCTGTCCTGCCCCAGGCGATCGAGAGACCCGTGACGCTCGCCAAGTTCCTACTCAGTCCTGCCCATCGCATGCAGCATGCCGAGCTCACGCTTCACGCCGACGCTTATGACTTGGAGATACTCGGCGAGATCCGCGGCAGCGGCACCGGCCGCTACGACAAACGGCTGGAAGGTACCGCCAGCGGATACTCCGACACGCACCTGCGCCCCGCGTTGCACGCAGGCTTCGACGTGCCCGTCCGTACCGGGCAGGACAGCGTCGATCTGGGCAACGTCGCAGGAACCCGCGCCACCGCACAGAGCGAGGGCTGGGAGGACAGCCACTCCCCCCGTGGCGAGGGGCACATCAAGGAACAGCAAGACCTGCTGCTGGTCCGCTTGCGACTGCGGGCCCACATCACAGCCGCGGTCGCTCGGGAGCATTCCCTGCCGCTTCACGAGACCACAGCCGAAGGTAAGTTCCGAAGCCGGAATTTCTTCGGCGAGATAGAGGGTTACCTGCCCCAGGCACAGCTCGACAGAATTCTGGCTGTCCAGGCCGAAAACGCCCAAAATAGTCCGCCCTCGTCACACGAGTGGAACCCGCCTGCGAACAGCGTCACCTACAACCTCCAAACCCTGCTGACCGGCTACGCCAAACAGCCCGGGGCTCAGAAGGACCGCGCTGCCATGGCATTGTCCGAGATGATCAACAAACTTGCCCGGGAACAGTCCACAGTGGATCTGGGCATCTCCGCGAACGTCCAGGACCCCTCCTTGTCGCGGTTGGCCACCCACACCCGTGCATTGACATTCGACCTGCGTATGGATCAGTTGCGGACAGCCGCGCGGCAAGCAGGAGCGCCTATCGCCCGCGAGCATCTCCCGAC
The DNA here is from genome assembly GCF_044453545.1 of Streptomyces sp. NPDC051664. Classification (NCBI taxonomy): domain Bacteria; kingdom Bacillati; phylum Actinomycetota; class Actinomycetes; order Kitasatosporales; family Streptomycetaceae; genus Streptomyces; species Streptomyces sp. NPDC051664. Next base: position 9,829 of record NZ_JBITCU010000059.1, read on the forward strand.
GGCAAGGGAGGCGGCCGCGCACCCTGCTATGTCGCCCTTGAGCGTGCACCCCGTGCACCTGGTGCGTGACATCGCGCTCATCTTGGAGTCCTATGTGCACTTGCGTATCACTGACGGTACAAGCCGTCCCCTCCGACAGTGGTGGATCAGCCCTGCTGGCCGAGTCCACGCCTTCGATCCCCGTACCAGGCTCGACGGGAACGGCATGGAACGCGAAGACCTTACAGTGCCCAGTGCGCTCGCTGCCGGCCTTGTAACCCAACGTTCGGCCGACGACCTGAGTCTGTGGGGCGCGGACGACAAGACCCTTGGATCGCTGTACCGAACATCCTGGGACACTGGCAGAACTTTGGACCAGGCTGTCCGAGACGAAATGGCACTCCACCACCAGCGGCTGGCCTCCATCGACCCGAAATTGCCCGACTTTCTCAGGCAGGCCGTTCATGCTCAGCAGCACGCCTCCGACGCGGTCAACGAAGCCGGCAACGAGGTGGCTTCTTGGAAGGAGAAGTCGCCAGCTCGCAGTGAAGAAGCAGGCCAGCACGTGCAGTCCCTGTCTGACGCGCGTGGGAGGCTGCGAGCCGCCGAAGACCTTCTGGGGCTCTGGTCCGAGCGCGTAACGTACCTGCGCGCCATTGCGGCGCGCACCATTCACACGGCGCCCTTCCCTTCCTCCTCAGATGTCCGCGCCCGCCTGTACTCCCGAAGCGATGAAGGCGTCGGGAACCTTCTCACCCCATCCAACGACAAGGTGCCAGTCACGCTCGCGGGGGAGCGAGCCCCGCACCTGTTGACGGACCCGGGCGCTGCGACCCCCGCCGCACTGGTCAGCACCATGCCCACCCTGCCGGACCACCTTGCGACGTACACCTTCGAATCGGGTGCGAAGAAGCTCGGGGCATATCACATGGAGCGCCTGCGCCAACTGGGTGGGTACATGGCAGAACAGCATAAGCGCCGGGAAGAACATGCGCTGCCGCCCGTCCGACTGACAGTCTGGGTGGGCAGCAACAACAACAACTCTGCCAAGGCAGACGCATCTCGGACGGCGCGTGGCCGGTGCATCAAAGAGGCGCTGGCGAGCGCGCTCCCGCTGGCCCCGAAGCCGACTGTGGGCATTCAGGTGCGAAACCTCAATGAGCGTCCGAGTCCGGGCGGCTCCGTGCCGATTAGTAGAAGGGAACAGCGCCGGCACCAGCTGACCGCGATAGTCGACATCGATGTCGTTGATGAAGCCGCTCCCCGTAGTTCAGCGCTTGCGGAAAAGGAACCGGCAACCGGCCAGAACCCTCCCACTCCGGCAGACCATACGGTTGTCGCTGGCGATCATGACAGTCCCGGGCCCGTCGACGGCACACCCCGTTCCGGCCACGATAAGGCGCACGCTCCTGCCGACCAGAACCACCTCGGCGCCCCGTCCTTGCACACCAAGGTCACTACACATGCGAATTCGGGGTATTACAGACCGGCCGATCGTGCCGCCCGACTGGTGCGACTGACTGCTCTTAGAAGGGCACGGCGCATGAGATCGGCCGCTCGCGCCGCGGCATCGCAAGCGCGCCTCACCAGAATCCCAGAAGTCGACGAGCCAGCGGACATCTCCCGCGCGCAGGGACCGATGGTCGCCCTGGTTAGCGCCGCTCCCGAATCGCACACCTCGAGCTTCCCGACGCCGAACGGTTCCCCGAATGAGGAGTCCACGCTCAGCGAGTTCCGTCCATCGACGACGGCCGACGTAATCGAGCGCACTCTGATGGGTGACACACAGGCCGATCAAGTCCCTGCACCAACGCGCGTACGCGGCGATGAATCCCACTCGGATGCCAGCGTTCCCCGGACGCCCCAGACGGGCACCGAGGCAGAGGCCCCCGTGCCCCATCCGGCAGAGCGGGGCCCAAACAGCCCGGCAGCCCCCGCAGTTGGCGAAGTACCCTGGTTCGTCAAACACGGAATGATCGGCCAGAGCACTGTCACCGGGGCCCCTCCATGGGACGCTGCACGGGCCAAGGCCGAGACACTCAAAGTCATGACGACATTCGCCGTCTCCGGAATACCCTCACATGTCCACCAAGCGGTCCGGTCGGCAATCCAGCAGAGTCTTATGGAGATCGGCATAGAACCAGGCTCTCGCGGTGACGTCGAGAGCGGGGGGGCGCCAGCAACAGAGTTGCTTCTCAAGGGAAAGCTGCTCAGTATCGACGGGAAACTCGTGTGGGTCCGGCCGGTCCTGGACAACATCGTGGCGCAGCCAGCGGGACCTACCGACGGCCCATGGCGGAAATACGACGTTAGCTTCGCTTCCACTGCTTCAGAGGATGTACGCGAACAAGCCAAGCGCCGAACCGGTGAGCTACTTGTCGGCACCGCTTTCAATGCCGGAGCTATCGCGAGCTCCATCCTCACTCAGGCTCCGGTGGTCCTTGTCGACACTGCCACCAAGGAGACAAGTGGAATACGCAGCAATGTAATCACGGGCCGCAAACTGTTCGTCTCCGGCGTCAACGCGTTCACTGGCGGGTTGCGCTTCGACGTATTTATCGACGGTGAGCCGCTGCCGCTCCAGGACGGCAAGACCCCCGTTGTCGTGGCTCGAAACCTTAGCCTCGAAATCCCTCGCGAGTACACCCGTCCGGGCGTATCGCAAGCAGATATCACACAGCGGCCCCAGGGAAATATACGCCAGCGGGAGCAGGAATTCCGGCGTAGCGGTGAAATCCTTAACGCCGTCGATATGGCGCCTGTGCTGCTGAAAGTTATGCGCGACCTCATCAAGAAATACGAAATCGACTCGCGTACGGTTGGGAAGATCATCGGAGAGCTGCAGCGAACCTTTAATGAGTTGACCCAAATCAATCGTAGGCAGCACGTGGCCACCGATCTCGGAGGCGGTGACCCCACGGGAAAAATCAGGGTCGGAACCGGCCCGCTGGCTCGTGTGAAGTTCCGGGGGCACGTCCGGCTTAAGTGGGGTCTCAACAGCGTGCAGCTGCTCGACGTTGCTCCAGGCGTCTCGGTCCGCGAAGATAAGGGCGGCGGAACTTCTATCATCCATGGCAAGGGAAACGATAGTAAGGTCGGCGTGTTCGTCGGAGGCAATATGATTGGCCTAATCGACCCTAGCTTTCCCCACCAAGACATCAAGGGCGTGGCGCCTGCAGCCGGGGGCACAGTCCGGTATTCCGTTGGCGCTGATGCTGTGCACTCCCAGCAGACTTCCAGGCACCACGTGCTCAAGGAGACAGATCTCGATTTGGCCCGATACCGGGTCACGCTCAACATGCAGATGTCGTGGTTCTCCCGTACGCACAGAAAGCTCGACCGTGACCCCATGACCGTCACAGTCGACGCGGAACTAGGGATTCCCTGGCGCAACGCCGCGGGTGCCGCCGATTTCGAAAGGCGCGTACTGGGTGACGTGCGCACACCTTACGTACGTACGGCTCCCACTGGCACAAGTACGGGCGTACTTCTGCGGCCGGTGAGTCCTCAGCCCCACTTTCGAGCCCTGCCGGAAAGGAGCGGGATCGTCAGGCCTCATCTGCACCAGAGGGAGCCGGATGAACTGCGCGAACCGCTCGGCGATACAGGTACTGAGCCGGTGCCCATGGCGCTTCGCGCCCGCCAGGGCCTGGGGACAAGTGTCGTCCTGGCACTGCCCGGCGCCGAGATTGTCGAGGATCTCGTACGTAAGCGCCTGGAAGAGGTCTCCAATTATCGTGGGGGCCTCATCGGTAAATTTGACCATCTGTTCGGCTGGCGCAGCCCCTTCAAGGGCATCTCTGCGACCGACAGCGAGATCGCGGCAAAGGTCAGTCCCGCTGCCCTGGAGGCTGACCTCGATGCCCTTTTGGCGGGGAAAAAGTTCATGATCACTACTGGAAACAGCCCAGCCGAAGTGGGTCTGCGCGCTCACCTGCGCAAGCACATTGGCAGCGAGCAGTACAGCAGCATGATCTTCAACACTCGTGCGTTGTCGGGCGAGACCGTCGACGGTCGCAGCCACCGAGAGCTCGCCCTGGGCATCGGCCTCGGCGGTGGACCACGGATCGACTTGCCCTCACACACCCGGCTGCAGATGCTGGTTCTGCGATTCCAGGCCAGATTCGGCTGGAGCAGGGCCATAGGCGAGACCACCGAATCCAAATCGTACCGGCGCATGGAGAACACTGCTCCGAACTCGGTAGTGCACGAGTACGACGTAATCTACGAAGTGCACATTCGCCCATTGCACCGCGGAAGTAAAGGTAAAACGGACACCTACTGGCTTAGTGGGCCAGGTCGGCTGACAGCTCAAGTCGTCGTTCCCAAGGAGCAGCAGCCCGTAAAGCCCGCTACACAAGATCAGTTGGCCAGCATTGGCACTACCAGTGTGCTCCGGTCCCGGCCAACCGACACCCACATCGACTTCTCTCGCGGCACGGGTGGCGTTCTGCCTACTTTCCACGTGATTCCCAAAGTCGCGGAGGTCGCCACCGACCTGTACTTCACCACCACCGGCAGGACCGGTGACAACGGGGCCGGGCTGTTCCACCAACAGCCCAAGGCGATCCTCGACGTCGTTCACCCCAGTGGACTGTCCGCCAATCTCGCCCGGCTCACCAGCGGTGGCCTCTCGGTCGATCTGCCTACGCACGAAGGGATTTATTACTCTCTCAACCTCCAACTCGCCCTGCACGCACCACATCGTATTTTCGCTACCGAAGGCGATACCGAGATCGAGCAGTATTCCCAGTCCAGCAGACGGCACGCGAAAACAAAGGAGAAGGTCCGCGGAGTCGATGCGGAGGCCTCGATCGCCGCTGTCCACAAGTTCGGTATCGATGCCGGCGACGACGGCGCGATCATCGATCCGAATCAGTCCGACGAGCCAGAATCACACCACGGTCCCGACGCAGGTGGCCGAGTAGGCGGACTGATCCATCTGAGCAGCGGGAAGACCTGGATAGAGGCCGAGACGACCATTACAGGGGCCATCGACATCACGCGGGCGACCTACAGCGGCCGACCGGCCATCTTCCGGGCCGACCCCGTCTTCAAGATCACCATCACCGGCCGCAAGGGCGACCACGCCTTTTCGCGAACCCGTTACGTCCGAGCGAGGGAAGCAGTGGAGTTGATGGTGCCCCCGCGGCGCGTCGAAGACATTCTGCCTCCGGCTGCCGAAGCGGCCGAGCGCACCGCGCGAGGTCAGAACATCGACTCCACGACGCAGGCGCCCGGCAGGGCATCCGATACACCGGCGCTCCCCCTTACGGCCCAACAGGTGCAACGCCAGTTCATCGGCGGTCGTGTGCAGCTGACCTCGGCTCATGCCGAATTGTTCACGGCGGACGACGTCATTCCTAGAATCATGAACCGACTCCGTGAGCTGGGTATCATCCGCACTCGACTCAACGCACGGAATCAGGAAGTGATCCCTTACGACCATTGGCAGCGTGCCATCGAAGCCGTCTACGGGCGCCACGCCTTGGAGCTCAACTTCCAGGTGATCTACGGAGGCGGCCTGCGAGCGGTCTTTCCCATCCCCGGCCTCTTCGGCTCCGCCCGAGTCGTATCCGTCAACCTTATCGGCGAGTCCATCGATGCTCCCCATGCCGAGCGCCCTCGGCCCGAAGTTAAGCTCACCCTGCGCGGTGAGTCTGTCGTCGAAAGCAAATCAGAGGAGAAGCAGACACCTCACACGAGTATCGGCGGCTTCCTCACTGGCCGCGGTGGCACGGAAACATCCCAGAGTCACGGGCACAGGCACGGTGGGGCTGAGCTCCTCACCGGGTACGTCAACAGCCGCAGCCGCGGTGAGGAGAAGGCCCGTAAAGCAACGTCCATACTCCGGGCGAACCCCCGGAAAGGATCGCACGAATTCGAGACCACAGGTTCTCTGCGCCTCGAAATGGCGGTGACCCGGGGATGGCCTGCCTTGGTCGAGCCAGTTAGCGCGCTCATCGACAGCGGTATCGGCGTCGTCGGCGGAGTCGCCAGGCCATATCGCCCGGCCAGCAAGGAACTTGTCGCAGAATGGGCCCATCAGCACCGTCTCGGCCTCATGCACGACCACGGCCATGAAGAACCCGTAACGGCCCACATGCGCCTGCTGGTACCCGCCCACATGACCGAAGCCCTTGACAGGCAGCGCCAGGGAGACGAGCGGCGGAGCCCTACCGCCCCCGCCCTGACCCGCCTCACCGGCATGCAGCCGACCTGGCGCCCGCACATCCCCCCACCACTGGGCCGGACCGCCCGACACCTCGCCAGCCATCTGCACAGCGGTGACATCCCCGCCTGGCAAGTCCTTCGGGACTGGATCAAGCGCGCCGCCGACAGCACCAAGAGCGACCTGAGTACTTTCCACGACGGCAGCCACGCGCTGACCCAACGCGTGGACCTCACCACCTCAGCTGGCCGCGGATACCAGCTCATGACCAGCCAGGCCATGCTCCGCCCCAACCTCGAGCAGCTGCTCGCCCACACTTACGAACTTGCCGTCAATGGCCGCATCGCGAGAATCGGCCTAGATTTGTCCAATGCTAGAGTCATGTCTGAAAAGGCAGGCAGGGGAGACTACAAATCCCGCCGCTACAGCCAGGTCGACAGCGAGAAGGGAAGTACCTCCCACGGCGCCAGCGAACGGTTCACGGGGTTCGGCCCGGAAGCGGGCGGCAGTGTCGGTGCTGACGCGATGCTAGGCCGCGCGCCGTTCGAGTTCGGCAGCGAGAGCGGCTCAAAGCACAAGGCCACGCTGGCCCAGACCGTGGAGCGCAACAAGGAGGGCACTCAGGCGCACGTTCACATGGTCTTCGACGCGAAAATCGTCGCCACCTTTGAACACATTCCCGGACACCAATTCACGGTGATGGCCAGAGACGGCTACTACGCCATGGCCGCTCTCACTCCCGACAGCCTGGCGCTGCAGGGCGAGCTTCTCACGACGTATCCAGAAATGTTTGCCCACGTTCTGGATTCCCTTGATCCCGGTCCGGCGTCTGCTGCCGCCACGCACATCGCGGTCGCGCCCGAGCTACCGGGCGACTCCGTCCCAGTCCCCAGGCACCAGGCCAGCCACAGCTCGCTGGGCCGGCCCAAATCCCTGGCCCTCGTACGAGCCCTTGCTCACCACTTCCCGCCACCGGGCGCCGCGGCGCAGGCGCCCACGCCTGGCACTCCCCTTGACGGCATCAACGGGGTAAAGAGACGCCTGGTGACAGCCGGTGAGAACACATCCTGGGATGTCACGATCACCGACCACGGAGATCTGCTGCTGCACAGCGAGGGTTCCGTCATATTTGGTGACCAAGACCTTAGAGAACTCCACGGGGCCATAGCGCCGCACCACCCCGGTCTCACAATCGCGGACCTGGCCATGGAATTGCAGAGTCTGGGCACTAGTGGTCTCGCAGTCCGCTTCTCCGCGCCGCCCGGAGCGAACCCCGCTGTGCCAAGGGTGTCCGGAAGACTGCACCGCACTTCCGCTGACGAGTGGGTCGTCACGGACGGGGAGGGAGAAGCTGCCAGAGTACTAGCGGTGCTGCAAGCAGATGCCGTCGGCCATGCGCTCGACATAGCTGCACGGCTCTCTGACGAACTCGGAATAGCTGTGCGCCACGTCAACTCGTGAGTCGGAACTACCAGGGAAGCCACCCCTCAACCGACCTCACGGTCTGTGAAGGTTGAGGGGGGCATATACGGTGCAAGGTCACTCCTTCGTGGCGATGTGTCGGGGGAGCGGTAGCACGACAAACTCATCGTCGTCGTGCCGATTGCCGGTCGCCATCACCACTGTCAGCGGCTTCGGCACTGTGGGCTCATATGGACTTGATCCAAGGCCGGGTAGTTAACGGATTCGTGCTGGTGGCAAGGGGTTTATGCGGCGACGCTCCCGCGAGATCCTCGAAGGCGAACGGCAAAGCCAACTCGCGATCTCACGGACCCCAACATCCTGAGCACACCCCACGGCGATGTCCTCGCGCTCGGAATACGACAGGTAGTGTCCCGACACCGTCGGCGAAAGGTTCGCTCTCACGCCCCCAGCGTGGCGAAACCACCGTGTCCCGACCGCGCACGACACCCCGACCTCGGCCGCCGCTTCCTCTGCCCCCCCGAGGCTGCTATATCAAGTCAAGCTGCTTGAGGGAGATCTTCTGCGGTGATCTGCTGTGCGGGCTGATCTCCTCGTTCGAGGAGTTTGAAGAGCTGCCGGCAGATTGCACGCTTGAGGCAGCGTTGTGCGTCTCTTGCGGTCTTTCCCTCGCTGATTCGACGGGCGACGTAGGCGCGGGTTGTCGGGTCGAGGCGGATGCGGATCAGGGTGATGGTGTGGAGTGCCCGGTTGAGCTGTCGGTCTCCGCTGCGGTTGATCCTGTGCCGGTTGGTCAACCCTGACGAGGCAGGGATTGGGGCTACGCCCGCGAACGCCGCAAACGCTGCCTCGGACCGGAAGCGGCCGGTGTGCGACCAGCTGATCAGGATCTGGGCAGCACTGATCGGCCCGACGCCTTGCAGCGCCAGCAGTTCGGGGGCGACCGTACGAACGAGCGCGAATAGCTCCGCTTCGAGCTCCTTCGCCTCAGAGCGCAGGGCTTCGATGCGCTGCGCGGCGCTTCGCAGGGCGCGAACGGTCATGCGGTGCTCGATGTCCTGGGTCGGCCGGTCCCGCAGCTTCGCGCATTGAGCAATCTGGTCCTTGCTCTTCATGCCTCGGAGTTCGACGCGGAGCTCGTCGGGTGCCGAGATGATCAGGGCCTTGAGCAGGTTGATCGCAGCCGTGCAGGCCAGGACGGCGCTCTGGCGGGTGGCAAGTAGGACCCGAAGTGCTTCGCGTTCACCGCGGCGTCGTGGGTGAATGAGGTGTTCGGTCGCCAGGGCCTCCCTGGCTGCGCGGACAGCATCAAGCATGTCGGTCTTGCGCCCGCCTCGGACCGCGGGACGCTTGGGCCGGCACACCTCGACGACGCTATCACCAGCCGCGTCCAGGAAGGCGGCAAGCCCGGCGCCATAGGAGCCGGTCCCCTCCAGCGCCCAGCAGCGCCGGCCCGGAATGTGCTGGCGGGCGAAGTCCAGCAGCTGCTGGTAACCCCGGGCGTTTGCAGGCGAATCGGTGCTGGCGAGGACGGCGCCGATGGGGCTGACGGTCGCTGCGGCAAGGGTGTCCCGGTGCGTGTCGACGCCGATGACGCCGTCGACCTGTTCTGCGAGCATGGTCACGCGGTTGTTCTCCTTCAAGGGCTGGACGACCGTGGTCGGCGTCGGCCTGGGTGGAGTCACCGCGTGGCAGAACTGTGATGAGTCACGTCGAGATGGCGGACAAGCTGCTGATCAAGCCAACGGGGTGGGCCAGGCCGACGCCGACGTCCGGCAGACATCTCGGGGGCACGGCAAGCTCTGACGAGCCGCCAGTTACCGTTTCGGGTCATGCCGGAACGCCAACGCCAGCCTGGCAGCAACCCAACCCGGGCCGCAGGTCGACTATCACAGTTACCGTTTTTGTGGCTCCGCAATGGGGCCTCCGGCCTTCGGGTCCGGCATGACTTCTGAGGGGCCCTGCGCTTCTCGGACAGCGGTGTTGAGGTTCTGCCTATGCCGCTGCCTGCAACTCTTCGTACTCGGCGTGGACTTCTGCGGGAGTCTTGTAGCCAAGTCCGGAGTGGAGGCGCTTTCGATTGTAGAACATCTCGATGTAGCGGACGATAGCCCGGTGGGCGTGTGCGCGTGTTGGGAACGTAGTTCGGTGCACGAGTTCGTTTTTGAGGGCGCCGAAAAATGATTCAGCCATCGCATTGTCCCAGCAGACACCGGTGCGGCCGACCGACGCTCGCAGACCCAACGAACTGAGCTTGGAACGAAGTTCCCGAGACACATATTGGGCGAGTTCAACCGGTCGTTGCAACACCGGGCTGTTGTAGTGAGCGTAGTTGCTCCTCGAAGACCTCGGCTGGTGTCCGCCAAC
>NZ_JBITCU010000060.1:0-19161 GCF_044453545.1 Streptomyces sp. NPDC051664
CCACGCGCACCACCACGAGGTAAGAACGACTCCAGCCGATCCCACTCCGCATTCGTCAGATCCCCACGGCCCATACAGCCAGCCTGGCCCCAACATCCCACTCACGTCCGGAGATCCGAGAAACAGCCCCTAGTCAAGTCGTGTGTCGGAAACGAGGTTGTCGGGGTGTAAGTGGAGCCCGAGCAGCTCTGGGCCGACCTGCGCGAGTCAGGACGCCTCGATGAGCGTGCACCGGTCGGTGCATGAGGCCGACGCTGAGAACGGCACGATCCTTTACATCAGAGCACCCGGGCTGGCTTGGCCGAACAGGGCTGGCACCGGGCGGAATTCAACTGCTGATGCCGGTGGTCGACGGCTAACGTGTCCAGCGTTCGAGGAACTGCGCGAATCGGAGATGGTGTTGACGGAACGGTCGAACGGACATCGCCCCACACTCGAGGACGTGGCGCGTCGGGCAGGGGTGTCCAAGTCCACGGTGTCCCGTGTGATCAACGGCGAGCCCAGAGTGCGGGCCACGGTCGCCGAACGCATCCGGCAGGCTGTTGACGAACTCGGCTTCGTACCCAACCAAGCCGCGCGAAGCCTAGTCACTCGCCGCAACAACGCTGTCGCCGTCGTCGTCACCGAACCGCAGAACCGGCTTTTCGTGGACCCGTATTTCGACTGCCACCTGCGAGGCATCCGGCAAGAACTCGTCCAACAAGGAGCGCAGCCGGTGCTGTTGTTCATCGAGGAGCCGGACGACTATCCGCGCGTCGGAAACTTCCTGGGCGGCGGCCACGTCGATGGCGCCCTGCTGTTCTCGCTGCGCACCGACGACCCGTTGCCCGCGATGGTCGAGCACATGGGCCTGCCCGCCATCTTCGGCGGTCGTCCGGCCGTCGGCTCCGGCCACCGCAGTCACAGCTACACGTACGTCGACGCCGACAACCGCGGCGGCGCCCGGGATGCCGTGCGGCATCTCGTATCGCTGGGACGCCGACGTATAGGGACCATCACTGGCCCACTCAACCAAGCCTCCGCGATCGACCGCCTCGATGGCTACCGGGACGTACTCCTCGACACCCCACCTCAGCTCATCGCCGAGGGTGACTTCACGCTGCAGGGCGGCGCCGACGCCATGACCGTGCTCCTCGACCGGTGCCCCGACCTGGACGGGGTCTTCGCCGCATCGGACCTCATGGCATCCGGTGCCCTGCACGTGCTGCGCGAACGCGGGCGCCGCGTACCGGAGGACGTGGCGGTCGTCGGCTTCGACGACCTCGCGACCATCGCCGAGGCGACGGAGCCACCGCTGACCACCGTGCACCAAGACATCGAGGACATGGGGCGCCTGATGGCCCGGCTGCTGTTCAAGCGGACATCGAACGAGCCCGCGTCGCGAGACGGCAGTCCTCCGCTGTCCTCTGTGGTCACCCCGACACGTTTGGTCGTGCGGAAATCCGCCTGAGGCAACGTCCCTACAGCGGCTATCAGTGAGGCGGGCCCTGGGGCTCTGTATCGACAACTTGGTACGGTGCGCAGGTTGCACCGCTCGGAAAGTCAGGGCAGCGCTCAAGGGAGAGGGGCCAGGCGACGATGCAGGCGTCAGAGGTCCCACGTGCGGTGGCCGCGGCAATGTCGACCGCCTCATCACTTGGCCTGACAGTCAACGAGGTGATCGTTCTTCATGACTCGAACAAGCTCACTCTGCGTCTGCTGCCTTGTGATGTTCTGGCCCGGGTGGCGCCTGTAGCGCATCAGGTCGCACAGTTCGAAGTCGAGCTTGCTCAGCGGCTCGCCGAATCCGGTTGCCCTGTGGCTGCTCTCGAGCCTCGAGTGGAGCCACGCGTCTATGAACGTGATGGCTTCACGGTCACGCTATGGACCTACTACGAACCCGTGACACCTCGAGAGGTCTCAGTAGCCGACTACGCCAATGCGCTGGAGCGACTGCATGCCGGCATGCGCAAGCTCGATGTCCCGACGCCGCACTTCACGGATCGAGTCGAGCAGGCTCAACAACTCGTGGCGAACCGCGACCACACTCCGGCGCTCGCCGACACGGACCGGGAGCTGCTCGGCAACACGTTACGAAGCCTGAGACGAGTGATCGGCGGGCGCGGCGGCGCCGAGCAACTGCTGCACGGCGAGCCGCACCCGGGCAACGTGCTCAACACGAAGAACGGGCTGCTGTTCATAGACCTTGAGACGTGTTGCCGTGGGCCCGTCGAATTCGACCTCGCCCATGCGCCCGAAGAAGTCAGCGAGCACTATCCGGGTGTCAATCGAGACTTGCTGCGTGAGTGCCGAATCCTCGTGCTGGCGGTGATCACAACGTGGCGCTGGGATCGAGGCGACCAACTCCCGAACGGGCGCCAGCTGGGCACAGAGTGGCTCAGCTAGATCCGCGCAGCACTCGATCGCAACGGTCTGGATACCCATGGCTGATCGCGGACCTTCGCGGTCGTAGTCAGCCGGCGCAGCAGCTGCAGGGTGCGGATCACGCGGCCGACCTCGCGGAAAGCGGTGCAGGTGGCTTTCTTGTGCGAGCCTGAGCGCAGGGGCTCGAGCAGCGTCGCCTAGGAGATCGCTCCTTCGCGCACGGAGATCGCCACGCGCACCAGGACTCAGTGGGGCTCCCGAGAACTCACGGGATGTCGAACAAGTGGAGTAACACCGAGGCCGATGGTGCCCTGTTGGCGGGACTGCTCCAGCTCTATGGACAGCTCCGTGATGACACGCCTCAGGTAGGCGTTGGTGTCGCGTTCACGTTGGAGGTCCGCTTTGACGTCCTTCAGCTCAGCCTTGAGGGAGGCAGCGTGATCGGCCATTTTCTGAGCCACTTCGGGAACGCTGTGCCGGGCCTTGACCTGGGCTTTGAAGTCGTCGACGAGATCACGGTGTTCGTAGACGACATCACGCCGCAGCCCGGACTCGTTGATCAGCTCGGTCGCGGTGAGCTTGCCAGAAGCCGAGTGCAGTGGAGTGCCGGCAAGCAGTCGGTCTGCAGCAGCTTGGATGGCAGAGCGTTCAGCAGCACGGTCGCGTGGCGTACGGTTCATCGTCGCGTGCTCACTTTCTCGGTGTCATGGCTGGCCGGACGCGTGTTCTCGTGGCGGATGATCAGTGCGTTTAGCCGTTCGGCCTGTGCTCGGGCGCGGTCCCGCAACGCGCGGCGTCTTGTTATAGCGGTCGACCCCAGTCTGGCCCGCCAGTTGGCGGGCGGTGGCATCTCCCCACGGCCGCTCCGGTAGCAGCCGGCATGGTCCGGGCAAGCGGTCGCGGTAAGCCCCGAGAGCCCGGACGGCGTGCAGGAGATCGGCGCGGCGATCGCCAGTGGGTGCCACCGCGATAACGTGCGCCCGGTAGAGATCCATGTCCTTCGCAGTGAGGTCGCAGATCCGGGGGATGCGGCGTTCGTCCATCCACGCGGCAAGCAACTGCAGCCTGGTGACCCACATGTAGAGCGAGGACAAGCTCGCCTGTGCGCCCGGGGAGCCGGAAGACAAGGCCGCGGGCCACTCGTGGTCCAAGACGGCCAGCGCGAAGGCTTTGAAGGATGCTCGCAGCGATGCCGGATAGTGCCTGAAGTGCAGGCTCGGTGCGTGCCGGTAGTTGTCGACATCAGCGGAACGGGTGAACCACACCTCGTCGCGGAACCGGGACAGCGACCCTGTATCGGCCGCCGGGTGCAGGGGCCGTCCGCGCAGCACCACGGTGTCGGGGTGTGGCCACGGCACCTGGTTCAAAGAAGCGGCGGTGCTCGTCGTCATCGCAGATCAAGTCTCCCGTCGAGCAGGGCCGCGACACGGTTACGATCTTCCGATGGCACGCGGCTGCGGGCGTCGTCACGGTCCTGAGGGCTGTAGTGGCGCGACAGGTCGGTGAGGCGGGCAAAGGGTTCGCCGTAGCGAGAGTCCCACTCGTGCGGTTCGAGGTCCGCCCGCAGCGTGGCGAGCCGATCGTAGGCTGTGACCTGGACGGGCAGATGATGAGCCAGGGCACGGGCGTTCGGACAGCTCAAGCAGTGCAGGAACGACTCGTCGCAGACGGTTCCCGGCGACGTGCGCGGGCCGTTGCGGTGGTCGGTGCACGAAGCCAGGACGGTGTCCTGATCGCCGGCGAGGATGCGCTGGAACGTCTCAGTGTCCACTCTCATCTCCGCGGCGGCCCCGGCCAGATCTGTTTTGGCCCGATCGAGGAAGCCGCGAGTGAATACCGGAATCTCCAGCACGCGCCGGGCCTTGGCGACTTCGCCATCGAGAGCCTCACGCACGATGTTGCGGCTCTCGTCCAACACCTGCGGACTGCGCCGTAGGTAGTAGTCATTCAAGGTGCTGGACGAGTGAGCAATCGGGCGTCGACGCCGCTCCAGCGCGGTCTGCCGGAGGCGTTGGACATTGACGCACGGCTTGCTGCCCCCGGACACCAGCCCCTGGTCCGCCACCGGAGCCACCATCTCCTCAGCAGGAGAGCCACCGCGTGACGCTCGGGAGAAGCCATGCCTGACGGCCCACTCGCCGACGTACCCGGAGCTCATGTTGGCCTGCCACTTCTCTGCTTCGCCCTTGACCGTCACATACGAGAAGGCCATGGACAGCCCGCCGTGTTTGCGGGCAAGCGCGCTGAGGTCCAGCAACAACTGATAGACCCGGAGCGGGGAGCGGAACAGGCGATGTTCGCCGTTCCCTTCAACGACACCAGCCAGGCTGGCCGGGAGGTCCTCGATCGCGATCACCATGTGCTCCCGGGACGGTCCGCGGCGAGGTTTGGTCTCCTCAACCAGCGCCACCTGCGTACTGCCCTGTACACCGTCGGGGCGGAAGTGGACTGCCGGCCAGTCGATGACGGTGCCCAGGTTTTCCCCGGTGAGATCCACCAGCAGCACGGAGAATGCGGCTGCCTCCAACCGGCTCAGGCAGAGCATCGGCATCAACTGCTTCACCCCGCCGAGTGCGCAAAGTCGATCCGGCAGCTGACCACAGGCAAGGCGGGGCAGGGCTCCGGTGCGATCGAGAACATCGAGCGCTTCGCCCACCCCCCCTCTCGGCACTGCCCGGTGGCAGCTCGCCGCGGCGATACCGGGCCAGCAGGTCGCGGCCTGCGCGGATCCGGTCTCGCGCCCGGCGGACGTCACCACGGGCTGCAGTGAGGATCTGCTGCCGCTCGGCGTCGGTGTAGGCGAGCATCTTCGGCAGCGGTCGACGGTGCAGTCGGCCTTCGCAGACGGCCCGCCGGACTTCCGGCCGCAACGCGTCATCCTGCCGCATCAGCCTCCGCAACTTGTGGATCCGGTGATGGAACGTGGCTGGGGTCAGCGCCAGTCGGAAGGCAGCGATGTGCGCGATGGTGATCTCCTGTGGCCGGGCCGGCGGAGGCTGTGCCGTAGCCAGGACGGAAGCAAACGCCCTGACGACATCGAAGTAGCCGTTGGCCGTGCTGACCTTCTTGGCGCCGCCCCGTGGGCCGGTGGCACGGGCGAAGGCCGTGGCCAGCCACACCTGAAGTTCAAAGTTGAGCGGCAGGGTGGTGAAGTCGAAGGTCTTCGAGCGCCGACCGTTCTCCTCGGTGAAGAGCACCGTGCACGCCTTCGGCGTGATCACCAGCCGGTCGGGAGGCTCCCAGTCTCTTCCTGGCAGGACCGCCCTGCGGCCTCGCTCTCTCACCGCTCAGCACCCCCGCCGACAGCGAAGGCCGAGACGGACGCGGCCTGCAAGACCCGGCCGCTGTCGGCGGCTGCCTTGTGCAGCAGCGCATCGACGGCCGCCTGCTCTTCCCCGTCCAGCAGGGACAGGATGTAGTCCAACTGCAGCCCGGTGAACGGCTCCAGATACCAGTCCTTCGTGACCTCGGGGCTGCTGTGCCCCAGCAGCGTGGCCAGCTGGAACCACACATCTCCCAACTGCTCGCGCAGGTCGCGTCGCTCGCTATCGGTGAAGCCCTCCACCTGCTGGTTCCAGACGGCCGACAAGATCGTGAACCACTTCAAGGCGAAGGAATGCCTGGCCATATGGGGGCGAGCCCACAACGGACAGTCCTGTCCGTCGGTGCCGTGCGCGGCGGCCCACTGCTGGCGGATGCGCTCGTTGGCCCGCTGGAAGGTCTTCTCCCAGCCATGGGCCTGCTTGGGCAGCCCGTCGTTGCCGAGCCAGAGCGCCAGCGGCTCCAGTCCGTCCTCGGTGCGACGGAACAACCATCTCCTTTCGTCCGGATCGAGCACATCCAGCGGCACCGGCGTGCGACCCGTCTCCGTCAGCAGATACAGACTCCGGCCCTGCCGGCTGTGGCCGGTGACCAGGGTCAACCCTCGCAGCCGGTCGTAGCGTCCGCGGCGGCGGGCCCGCTCGATCGCCTGGGCGCGCGATCCCTCCAGCGGGTCCATGTAGGCGGCGATGCCCTTGAGCACGCTGCGGGGGATCCGGTAGTTCCGTCCTGCCCTGCCACCCTTGATGCAGGCTGCGGCCAGCCATGCCTTCGGAAACCGGCCTGCCGCATCCCCCGTGGGCAGCTCGACGTCCAGGACGCTCGCCCACTCGGCCAGCCGGAGCCCGGTGCCGTATAGACCGTCCACGAACGCCGCATCGCGGTCCTCGTTGAATCCGCGCCACCCCTCCAGGCGGTGGCCGTCGAAGTCGTACCCCCGCAATCCGACATCCCGCCACTGCTCAAAAGCCGTCCGCAGCAGCCACTTCACCTGTCGGCGCGGTGAGCCCGCCGGGCGGGCGGGATCCCGTGGCGGGCCCGGCCCACTCCATTCCTGCGGGGCCGGTTCGACAGACCGTGTCGGCACCGGGTTCGCCACCCCGTACCGCTGCGAGGCCCAGGTGTAGAAGGTGTTCAGCCCCGCGCGATCGGTGTCGAATGACGTCGGCCGCACTCGGCCCATGTTGCGGTCGTCCGTGATCCGCCAGTGCTTGAAGGCATCGAAGTCTTCCGGAGCTGCCTCGTCCCAACGAGGTCCGTAGGCTTCGAGGAAGTCCAGCCACACCGCCAGAGAAAAGGCGTACCGCCGCCACGTACGCGCCGCCGCGAGGCGACCGGGCCGATCCGGAAGAACAGGTTGATCCGTGCGTCCGCCGTACCGTCTGGCGCCACCAGAATCGGCGTGCCCTGGCGGGCCCCGTTCCTCCTCGCCCAAGTGTGTACGTCCCCGTGCACGCGGAGGCACTCGTCCGTGGCCGGACAAGTCAGCTCCCTCCGCAAGTCATAGAAGTCGACCGTCCAGGAACATGGTTTGTTGTCCAATGCAGTGCTCTCTCCGCCCCGGAACCGACAGTTCAAGGAAGGCTAGAGAAGCTGTGGCCGGAGGAGATCCGCGAGCCGGGCGATCTGTCGTCGGCCTCACCCGTGACGGACCGGGAGCTGGAGCTCGCCGAGCTGCTGATGGACCAGCTTGTCGGCGTAGACATCGCGGACCTTCACGACGAGTACGCGGCCGCGCTGGAGCAGCTGGTCGATGCGAAGCAGTAGGGCGGCGAGCCGACGGAGCTGAAGGAGCCGGTGCCCGTCATGGACCTGATGGCCGCGCTGGAAGCCAGCATGCGCGCAGCCCGCGAACGCTAAGGCTCCGGCCCAGCCGATCGCCCGCCCGCGGTACGGGCGGGCGTTCGGGCCCCGCCCAGATGCGCCCGAGGCGACACGGGCCTGATCCGGCTCCTGCATCCTGGAGTTGAGGCAGCGGCCAAGCTCGGCTGACATGCTGGGGGTCGATCAAAGGGCGCGAGAGGGGCAGCAGCATGCAGTGGCAGATCCACGGTGAACGGCCTATCTACGAGAACTCGTGGGTCAGCCTCTGGCTGACGGATGTGCAGCAGCCGGATGGCCGCCGCTGGGAGCACCATGTGGTCAAGCTTCGGCACCTGGCCGTCGCCGTCGTGGTTGATGACCAAAAGCGGGTGCTGATGATGTGGCGGCACCGGTTCATTACCGATACGTGGGCATGGGAACTGCCCATGGGCCTGATCGAGGACGGGGCCGGGGAAACGCCGGAGCAGGCCGCGATCCGCGAGGTGGAAGAGGAGACCGGCTGGCAGGTCAAGGCCGTGGAGCCACTGATCTACGGGCAGCCGGCGAACGGCATCACCGACTCCGAGCACTACGTGTTCCGCGCCGAGGCAGGCATTTATGGGGGCCCGCCGACGGAGGTCAATGAGACCGACCGGATCGAGTGGATCCCGATGACGGAGATCCGGGGCATGATCGACCGGCGTGAGATCGTGTCCAGCGGCTCCCTGATCGGCCTGTTGTACTTCCTGCTGGACGAGGCGACCAGGGCCTAGGAGAACGCCTCACGCATCTTCGCCTCGAAGGCGATCACCGGGGCTTCCTGAGCGTGCGCGGCCAGGTGGGTGTGGAACTCCCGCACGTGACCGACGATGCGCGGGGAGTCCACGTTTGTCGCCAGGTCCAGGGCCAGCGACGCAGTGGAACACGCCTGGTCCAAGGCGCCGTTGCGCAGCTGTGTGGAGGCCAGCCAGAAGGCGTGAAAGGCGCGGCCGCGCTGCTGGTCGCGGTGTTCGCGGCGCAGGCCCTCGGCGATCAACGGCTCGGCCTGCCGGTGCTCGCCGAGCTGCGCGAGAGCGATGCCGGTGTCCACGATCAGCTTGGTCTCGTCGAAGTACCGCACCCACTGTGGGGCGCTGGCGTGGTCGGCCCGTTCGAAGTGCGCGCGTGCTTTGGCGATGGATCGGTGGCAGTCGTTGCCAGCGTGCAGCGTGGCGTGGGCGAACGCCTCCCGCATGTGCAGCATGGCCATCACCAGGTCCGGGCTGTCGGTGCCGCGGGCGGTGTCCTGCGCCGCGCACGCCAGCGCGGCGGCGTCAGTGGCATCGCCCTCGTAGGTGGCCTGCAGGCTCATGGAGGAAAGGACGTTGGCGATGAACTGCCGGTCGCCGACGCTTTGGGCCATCGTCAGCGCCTGGGTGAAGTAGGTGCGAGCGGTGCTGAACTGGCGTGCGTCGAAGTACGCCCATCCGGCGAGCCGGGCAAGCTCGGCGGCAAGCGTGAGCAGGCCGTGCCGTAGTGGGCTTTCACGGGCGTTGTCGATCAGCTGTTGGGTGTGGCGCAGCTGGCCGACGACTGCGGGGCGCAGAGCGGCGGGACCGTGCTGGTCGTCGCGGCGCCAGTAGTCCTGGATCGATGACTGGATGGCGGCGAGAGTGGAGCGGGTGACTTGAGCGGCGTCGACCAGGTTCAGGATGCTGTCCAGATCGGCGACAGGGGTGGCCGGTGGCGGGGGCGCCGGTTGGGGCTCGGGTTCGGTGACGGTGGCTTGGGCCGGGATCTCCCAGGGGCGGTGCGCGAGGCCGAGCATGGCGCCGGGGATGCGCAGCCCGTCTGCCACGCGCTCGATGACGTCGATGTGTGCGAGTTTGCGTCGCCCGGCCGCGATCTCTCCGACACGGCTCGGGGTCATGCCGCATAACGCGGCGATACGCGAGGGGTAGATCCCGGCGCGACGCCGGACGAGGGTGAAGATCGTGACGAAGTCCCGTGTCCTGCAGGCCCGGATCATCTCTGGGTCGGCGAGGAGCGCGGGTGGCAGCTCTCGTGGCCCTTCAGCCGCTGGCATCGGCACCGCCTCGCCCGAGTCGCACACAGTGAGGGAGATCTGACGCCTCGCAATGTTACCCACGTTGGGTAACCACGTGGGCCTTCATACGGATTCACCTGCGGCGGGACGCTCTCGGCACGCACCGCTTCGGCGGTGTGACCTCTTGGATACCTCGACGGGGGCGACGCCCCCACGTAGGGGGAGCACTGTGCCCGCAATTACTACGCATGACGAATCCACGCACGACGGGTTGACCGCGCTGACCTGGGATCTGTGGCTGACGCCGTGCCCGAAGGCGGTGGGTGAGGCCCGCCGGCAGGTTACCTCGACCCTGACCGGCTGGCAGGTGCCCGAGGAGGCGGTGGACACGGCCGTCCTGATCACCAGCGAGCTGGTCACCAACGCCATCCGGCACTGCGACAACCGCCACCTGGTGCACCGGCAGGTCACTGACGACGGTGCGGAGCTATTGCTGGAGGTGTCCGACCCGAGCCGCAACCCGCCGCGGCCGGTGGTTCCGCTGGCCCACGCGGAGAGCGGCCGGGGGCTGTTCCTGGTCCGCGCGGCCGCCTCTGGCTTCGGGGCCCGGCACCGTGACCCGGTCGGCAAGACCGTGTGGGCGACCGTCTCCCGGACGCCCACCCCATGAGCGCCGGTCCGGTGGTGCGCCCCCCGTCGCGCCGCCGGGCCGGTTCCGGCCTGTACCCGTCGACGTCGAATGTGAGCCCTGCCGTGAATCCCGCAGCTGAGATGCCGTTCCGTGTGACCTTCGATCAGGAGCGCGGGCAGCTCGTGCTGATGATGACGTTCGGTGTGCAGCCGAGGCAGCGGGTCACCAGCGACCTGATCCCCAGTGCGGAGGCGGCGGCGGTCCAGATCGCCCTGAACCGGCACGAGGCGCGGATGCGGGCGCACCTGGCGGACGCGATCGCGGAGGCGACCACGCGGTTCCTGGGGGCGGACCCCCAGCGGCTGGAGGCTGCGGTGGTTGCGCTGTCGGACCCGACGTCGGCGGTGCCGATCGGTTCGATCCTCCGGGCGGACGGGGCGCCAGCGGACCCGCGCCAAGTGGGGCCTGCAAGGCTCTGACCTGCAGTGTTGTCCGAAAAAAGTCTTGCGCCCAACTCTGAATGCAGCTCAAACAAGGCTTGAGGAAGAGGGGAACCGCCCTTCTTCCTTCCAGCACCCGCCCGGCTGCGTCGCCTCCCCGACGCGGTCGGACGGGTTCACCGGCAAAGGAGGGGATATGCAGCACGCTCTGATCGCCAGCCCGTTCATGGACGGGCA
Organism: Streptomyces sp. NPDC051664; assembly: GCF_044453545.1. Classification (NCBI taxonomy): domain Bacteria; kingdom Bacillati; phylum Actinomycetota; class Actinomycetes; order Kitasatosporales; family Streptomycetaceae; genus Streptomyces; species Streptomyces sp. NPDC051664. The sequence continues at coordinate 10,823 of NZ_JBITCU010000060.1, forward strand.
CCTGTTACTGCGCCCCGGCCAGCACAACGGGCTGCGCCTGGGCGCCGCCCGCTTCAAGGAGCTGGCCGACGCACACCCGAACACCCCGGTCCCGCAGCGGGCCGCCGACGCTGTCCGCCAGGCGTGGGGCCCGGACCTGGCAGACTGCAGAATCGGCCAGTCGATCCTGGTCCGCAAGGCGTCGCCGTACGGGTACGTCCGCGCGTCCTACGAGATCAACCTCGGCTGCAACTACGACTGCGAGTTCTGCTACCTCGGCGAGAAGCGGTTCGAGGGCATGAGCTGGGAGCAGCAGAAGCAGCTCCTCGGCATCATGGCCGACGCCGGCGTGGTGTATCTGCAGATCACCGGCGGAGAGGCGCTGATCGACCGGTGGTTCCCGCAGGTGTACGCCTACGCCTACGACCTCGGCATGATGATGTAGGTCTCCACCAACGGGTCCCGCCTGAGCGCCGAGTTGATCCAGGACCTGTTCCGGGGGCGTCCCCCGTATCGGCTCACGATCAGCGTGTACGGGGCCACCGAGGCGACCTACGACGCCATCACCAAACGCCGCGGCAGCTTCAAGCGGTTCATACGCGGCCTGGACACCGCACGCGAGGCCGGGCTGCCGATGCGGATGAACGTGGTGGTGGCCAAGGAGAACCAGCACGAGGTCGCCGAGATGGAGGCGCTGGCCGAGAAGTACGGGCCGCACAACGTCTACGGCAACATGTCGCCGACCATCGGCGGCGACGGGTCGGTACTGGCCACCCAGTCCATCCGGTACGAGAAGGCCCGCCGCGTCTTCAAGGGCTGCAACGCCGGCCACACCTTCTTCCACGCCGACCCATTCGGGCAGGCGTCGATCTGCAAGATCGGCCGTGATCCGCAGATCGACCTCATGACCGAAGGCGTGGAGGGTCTGCGACGCCTTGGCGGCATCGCGGACTCCCTGATGCAGCGCACCGGAGGCTGCTCCGGCTGCGCCCTGTCCGGCACCTGCCGGACCTGCAGGCCCTTGGCCAAGCTCTACCAGGAGGCCAAGGCGCCACTCGTCAGCTACTGCCAGCACACAGAGAGGGACAACACATGACCATCACGATGGTTGAGATCGGCAAGCGGCCGCCCGAGGTGACGGCCGACGCGGACGCGGAGAGCCTGCCGCCGCTGGGGGCCGAGCTTCCCGGCACCGTCGGTGACGACGAGGTGATCATCGTGGGCGACCTGGACGGGTTCCTGGAGACCACGATGTGCAACTGCAGCGCGAGCGACGACAACCCGTACTAGGAGTCTGCGGGACGCCCCGGTGGTAGTTTCCCGCCGGGGCGGCCCCGCCCGATTCGTCCGATAGGAACGGCGCCACACATGTCCATGTCGCGCATCGACTGGGAGCACCTTCCCGAGCAGGTCCACCACGCTGTGGAAGCCCACACCGGGCCGGTCATAAAGGTCGAGACCGTCTCGGGCGGCAAGAACTCCCAGATCGCCGCGTGCGTGTTCACGGCCGAGCAGCGCCTGTTCGTCAAGGGCATGCCGTCCGATCACCCGCAGCACCCCTCGCAGCAGCGCGAGGCCGCGATCAACCCGTACGTGGCCCCCCGCCTGGCGCCCACGATCCTGTGGCGCGTCCAGGACGGGGGGTGGGACCTCCTCGGGTTCGAGTACGCCAGCGGTCGTCACGCCGACTACGGCCCCGGCTCGCCCGACCTGCCGCGCGTCCTGCGGCTGGCGGGCGAGCTGGCGCAGGTCGACACCCCGCCGGCGCACGTGGTGCGGACCGTCGAGCAACGCTGGGCGGCGCACGCCGACCCCGGCGCGGCCGAACGCTGGGGAGGCGGACGGACGTTGCTGCACACGGACTTCGCGTCGCACAACGTCCTGCTCGGCGACACGCGGGACTGGCTGATCGACTGGGCGTGGCCCACGGTCGGCCCGGCGTGGGTCGACCCGGTCGTCCTGATCCTTCGGCTGATGGAGGCCGGGCACACCGCGGCGCAGGCCGACGAGGTGTGCAGCGCCCTGCCGGCCTGGCAGGGCGCCGACCGTGACGACGTGGCGTCGTTCTCGGCCGCGAACGCGCGGCTGTGGAAGAGCATCACCGAGCACGACCCCGAACCGTGGAAGCAGCACATGGCCCGCAAGGCGGAGCAGTGGTGCAGCTACTGGTCGGGACTGGGCTGAACCACAGACGCCCGCACCGATGCGGGCGTACCTTACGGAGGGGAAGAGGCAGTGAAGGGGATAGGCATGCGGCTGGTGTTCGACAACGACGAGAAGTCGCCCATCCTGGAGCAGGCCGCAGAGGCCGACGAGGCGGGCAAGACGCTGCTGGCGGCGTCGCTGCGCGGTATCGCCGAGAACGGCATCGACCTGTCCAGCGACTGGGAGACCAAGCGCATCGAGCTGTTCGCCGCTCACGGCATCGACGTGACCGGGACCGGCGGCGATGCCCGTGTCGCCTAAACACACCCCCGGCCGACGCGCGCAGGTCGCGTTCACGCCGGAGTGCGAACCAGGCCTGGCGAAGCTGTCGGTGTCGGACCTAGTTCGCCTGGACCGGGCGATCGTCACCATATCCATGGACCCGAAGATCGGGCCCGAACGCCCCACCCGCGAGGGCCACGTGCCGCTGCGGGAGTACACCGAAGGCACCACCCGCGTGATCTACCACGTCACGGTCCTCGGAGCGATCGTCATCGTCGCCTATTTCGAAGTCTGACCAGCCCCTGCGCCGCCCCGCCTCCCGGTTCCCCCGTCCGGGAGGCGGGGCTCTTTGAGTCTTCCCGACTTCCCACTGACCGTGGGTCGCCCTCCCGAGGGGAGGTCAGCGTGGATCCCGTCTCAGTTTCCGTCTCGTTCATGACCGTTCGGCGATGTTCATAGCCGGACTTCACATCCTGCGGATCGACGTTCAGTCCCGGCCGTGAACGGCAATGAACGACCCTGAACAGGCCGCTGACCAGCACGAACAGACCTCGAAAGCGAGTGCGGGGAGACTCGCCGAGGGTGCAAATCCCTCCGCTACCGCTGGTAGACGAAAGGGCGGTCCCAATGGGGCCGCCCTTTCGCGGTCTTCCGTCTCACTTACGTCCGGGGGATGACGGGAACACCGCTTTGCGCAGCGGTTGGGCGTTGCCCCGTCGTCCGTCTAGGGGTGCCCACGGTCGGAAGGGTCAGGTCATTTCACGAGCAGCGAGCCCTGTAGCGCAGCCTGCTCAGCCTCGGATGGACAACGCTCTGCGTCAGAGGAGCGTCGACAGCCGCGTCGCCCCGAGCCGGTGAAACCCACCAGCCGCCTTCAGTAGCCGCTCAACAGCCGCGATGGCATGCGGATGGTCCCCAGTTGACCTCGCAGCTCAACGATTGCAGACGAGGTTGTCCATCGGCGAGGCGTTGATCGAGCTGAGCTCCCATGTCGTGCCGTTCCAGATGAAGTGGGGATCCGCGGCGGAGTTAAGCCCCATCGCGGAGCTGAAGCCATGACCGGTGATGGCATTGCAGACGGCGTTCGCCTCGTTAATGTCGAGCCGGACGTCGAGACCGTTGACCTGTAGCCCTGTACACGTTGTATTGGACGCGGCCGTGCTGGTGCTCGCACAAGTAAGCGTCGCGCCGTGCACGATCTGGGTCGAGAGGAACTGACCGAGGACCAGTTGGGGCGCTGCCGGTCCCTGCGGTCCGATGTCGCCTTGCGGTCCGGTGCCGCCGGTCTGTCCGGGGTCGCCTTGCGGTCCGGTGCCGCCGGTCTGTCCGGGGTCGCCTTGCGGTCCGGTGCCGCCCGTCTGTCCGGGGTCGCCCTGCGGACCCTGCGGGCCGGTGGCGCCCGGCGGGCCGGTGGGGCCGACCTTGCACTTGTCGTGGCCGTAGCCCAAGGGGCCGGGTACGCCGCCGTGATCGCCCCTGCCGTCCCGGCACTCATCGCCGCCGGCGGCACGTACCGAGGTCGTGGGCGCCGACAGCGAGCTCAACGGGGCCGCAATCGCAGGCTCGGCGAAACCAAGCACCACGAGGGGCAGCGACGCCGCAGCACCGCCGACGCACCACCTGCCCTGCCTGAGCAGCGGCCCGATGCCGGACCGGGTGCGGTTCTCAGTACTCATGCTCAATTACTCCTCAGAGAAGCGAGCGAATGGACGGGGAAGCCCCGCTCTCGGGCACCCTCCGGCAGATTTCCACCGCGCTAGGCGGCCCTGGCGGCAGACGCGCCGAACGATCAAGCGAGTGGTCTAGTGGAGCGCACCCATATGCGTGGGTGTCCACGTGGAGACCCTGATTAAGCGGTTGGGCCGTGAGCTGCGCGGCTCCGGCCGGTTGTCAGTGGCCCCGTTTACGATCCGGCCGTGGCAATCGACATCCCCGAAGACCTGATCGAGCTGGAACGTTCCGCCATCGAGGAGCAGCGCAAGGCCCTCGCCGAGCCGTACACGGATGAGGCGTGGGTGCCCTGGCGGGAGGCTGCTGCAGCGTTCCAGGCTGCGGTGACCGCGCATGCCGAGGCGGCCGGGGTGTCGAGATACGAGCTGGAGATGGCCGTGAAGCAGGCGGTCCAGTACCCGGAGTTGGAGGACGGCTGACGCAGCTCCGCCTCGCCCCTTGGCGCTGTCCTCGGGGCGAGGCGGGAAGCAATCCCCTTGTCGTGGGCCGCAAGCCCGGGGGTTGATGTATCGAGCTTACGAGGCCGGTATGACAACCCGTCCGGGTTCAGGCGGCGTTCGGATACGAGCGACAGGTTACGACTGTCCCCGATATAGCCGGTTCAGCCGGTCGTCCAGGACTTCGATGTCCGGATGCATGGCGAGCATCACTGCGGTGCGGAACTTCTCGATGCCCGCCCAGAAGCTGGACGTACCCACGCTGACCTCGGATGTCAGCCGCTCGTCCGACTCCGGCATGCGCTCGTTCATGCCCGAACGGTAGTCGAACTGCACCCCAGCGCACCTACCCCGGAACGTACTAATCCGCCCCCTCCCCGAGTAGGAGGCGGATTGCCGCCCGGCCGGGCAGCTGGCGTATGGACTTGCGGACCGGGCGACGACGCAACCCAACCAAGTCACGGGATCTTTCCCAAATCCCCGTGTAGGCCATACGGACGTATAAAAGTGCTCCTTCCCCGGCCGTAGCCGGAGCAAGGGGCGTGGTGCTGTGGGTCAGCGGTCCTCGCCCGGCCAGGCTTTCAGTACCCGCCCGCCGTCCGCCTCGTCGGTGAGCGTGATGCGGGCGCCTTCCCTGCCGCCGCGCTCGCCTAGCCACCGCGTGTACTTCCGCCCGGCCGTCGCCTCGTCGGACCACCAGCCGCGCATGATGGTGCGGGCTCCGATCGTCAGGGTCACGCGATAGCGGTCCACAGCGGCAGACTACGACGTCCTCCATTCGGCCCACAGTGGTTGCTGTGGTGTGGAAGTGGGGGTCAGCTGTCACTGCGCCCAGCGATGGTCACGGGCGCAAGGAGGGGCGTCCCCCGCCGAATCAGCGGGCCAGCCTCCCACCGACGAGACTTGGAGAGTTCATGCCGTACACCAAGGGACAGCGCGTGGAGTACCGGAACCAGCAAGGCCAGCAGGCGCAGGGTCTTATCGAGCGCGCCGAGGGCCAGGGCTCACAGGCTAAGTACACCGTCAAGAACGAGAAGAACAAGCAAGAAGAGCTGGTCCCGGAATCCAAGATCGAGCGGCAGCTGTAGTAACGCCCCTGCCGACGCGGCCGCCGTTGCACCGAACGAAGGTGCGGCGGCGGCTGCTCGTATTTCGCCGCAGCTGGATCAGGACCGCTACGACTCGTCGGCCACAACGGTCAGGTCGACGCCCGCTTCATCGGCTGCCTCCCGCAAAACCGCGAGCGGCGCGCGGGGGCCGCCGCGTGGGGTGGTGGCGATGAGGCAGGGCATGCACCGGTCCAGCCAGCGGCGGCCATGGTGGGGCGGGGTCCAGCTGCGACGGGTCGACTCCGAGGGATCGCAGCAGGTCAGCGTCGATCATCTGTGCGGCTCCTCTCGTCGGCTTCCGAACGATACGCCCCTTTATGGCGCTCAAGCGCCCGGCGTAGACTCGAACGTAGGTTCGATCTTCCCCCCGACCTGCCAAGTCTCCGCACCCTGCGGACCTGGTACGCGATGTGGGTGGACCGCATCGACGAGGCGATCGTGGCGGCCGAGCAGCGAGAGAGGGAACGGCAGCAAGGCGAGGAGCGACGGCCGCCGACCCCGGACTGGATCGTCGAGCTCGGCATCGGCGTCGGCGCCCGACCCATCGAAGTCCATGTCGGCGGGTGCTACGCGGCGGGGAAGCGCCAGCGAGTCATCACCCGGGAGCAGGCACTCGCCGCCCTCGCCGACGGGATGCGGGCCTACATCCATTGCCGACCAGACACTGAGCTTGGGGTGCTCGGATAGCTCTGTACGATGCGCCCGTGATCTCTCCCATACCCGCGGGCACCCGTCGGCTTCTCCTCATCGCCTGCACTGTCACGGCCCTGGCTGCTGGGGCTCTCGGCTGGTTCGCCGCCCAAGCCGTCCGTCCAAACTGCAACTACGTGGTGCTCTCGTCGGGGACTGGGACGGAGCAGCGGGAAGCTATAGAGCGCGGTTACTGGACAGCCGTCGCCTCCGGCGACTGCGCACCGCCTCACGCCCGCTGGCGTTTCTGGCTCGGCTGACCGCCGGTCCCTGGCCGTTCTCACGATCTCGATCCGTGGTGGTCAACCTTCGATGCCAATCGGTCAGGGGCCGCTGGCACGCGACAGCCGCCTGGGGCCGGGAGTCGTCCGTGCACCGCCCTACGCTCGAACGTATGAGCACTCCTCCGCCCTCTGAGGGGCTGTCGCTTGCCGCCATCGCCCCCATCGTCGAGACGCGCATCCTCGTGGACACTGTCGAGATCTTCCGCGCCGGGGAGCCGGTTCTTGACCCGGACTCCGGCGAGTACCACCCCGGCCCGGATCAGATCCTCTACACGGGTGCGGGTGCGATCTTCTCCGCCGGAGGTCCCGGCCCGGTCCTGTCTCTGGAGGGACAGGCGTACGCCGACGACACCCGTAACCCCTACCGGCTCCTGACTCCCCTGGACGTCCCGCTCGCGTCGCGTGAGGACCGTGTGCGCGTCACCGTGGCCACGCAGGACCCGTGCCTGATCAACAGGGTGTGGCGGGTCATGGACATCTCCGACGCCAACTCGCTCGCCGTCGTCCGCACGACGTGGCTGGACGAGGTCACCCAGACCACCGGGGCGTGAACCGGTGCCGCTGGATCTTTCGCAGGCCAGGGCCGACCTGGAGGCGCAGCTGACCGATACGGTGCGGATCTCCCGCACCGCCGGCCAGCCCGTGCTGGACCCGGTGACCGGGGAGCCCGGCCAGACTTCGTTAGAAACATGCACGCCGAATCGCTCGGAATGGCTGCACTTCATCCCTCACCCGCCACCGTCATGCGGATGCTCCGCGAACACGACGAGCAGGCCGCCACGGCCGCGAGGACGTGAGCGGGGGTGTCTGAGCTAGGACTCCTGGGCCTTCGGCGACGGCTCAGAGGTGTGCCAACAACGCGGTGAGTTCGATGGACAACCCGAGGGTCCCCCAGAGGAGGATGTCACCAACTGGCCGAACCGGACGTCCTGCGTCTTCACGCAGCACGGTCATGTGGACGGCAAAGGAGGCCGGCGCCGTAACGGCCCAAAGCACACCCGCAAACAGCAACCCGTCCATGGCGAGTTGTCGCCACTCATGGATCCCGCTCTGCGACATTCGGGCCATCGTGGGCAGGCCGACTGCGGGCAGAAGTCCCAGTGCTGTGCTGGCCGCCACCCACCACCACCTTCTCCCGTGCCCTGCGAGGCGCCCGAACCAATGCCCCAGGGCCACAGTCGGCAGGATGTATGCGGCGGTCAGCAGCGCGCTCGCACCCAACAGCACTGGCAGCCCGACCACTAGGGTGAGGGGGAGCAGCGCGCCTCCCGTCGGGAGACTGGCGAGCCGTCCGGTCCACGCCAGCGCCAACGCGGTAATGACCACACACAGCACAGCCATCGATACCGACGACGGCGCTGACCCCACCCGGTTGGCTTCACGTCTGCCCAACAGTTGCGCCATCTCGACCCCCGACCCGGCCCTGCCCACGCAAGTCGCGCTACAAGCATCCGCGGGCATCTCGCCGCCACCCTAGGCCCATTACTGAACACGTTCAATGGCGGATCAGACGCGTGCGCCCGGAATCCGGTGGAGAACCCACCGATCAACTCCGACCCATCGGCCCGTGATTTCCGGCGCATCACACTAGTAGGGCTTGGTCAGGTTCGTATCGGTGTGGGTATGTCGCGGTGGCAGGTGGGGCAGGCGCCGGTCCAGAGGGCGAGGAGTATCTGCAGCTC
>NZ_JBITCU010000061.1:0-18787 GCF_044453545.1 Streptomyces sp. NPDC051664
AGCAGCCTCGGCTACCTCAGCCCCGCCGAGTACGAGACCGCACTCGCAGCCTGACCACCACACCAATGGTGTCCGTCAAAGCGGAACAAGCTCACTCGGGTGTTCTGCAGCTCTGTGACGTAACTTCGGAATTCTCGAAGCGTTCTCACTCCGTCCGACCGATCAGCGGTCGGACTGAAGGTGAGGAGGTTCGGGTTGGCGCTGGCAGTCGTACGCGACTGCGCGAGGCGGAGCAGGCATCGCAGTGAAACCCACTCGACCTACTCAACCCAAGGCCGTACTCCCGCTTCAAAGCGCGTGCGCCCGCCCCCACGATATGGGGGCGGGCGCACGCGCGTTCTTCACTCTGGCACGGCCCGGGGATCCCCGGGCCGGATCATGGGCCAGCCCAGAGGAGAGATCAGGCCCCTGCCGGCGGACCCGTGCGCGGCGCGCAGGCCTGCCGCGGCCGTCAGTGGTCGTTGACGAAGCTGACGGAGTACGAGCCGTTACCGCCCTCCCCCTCGTAGGTGAGGCCGATACGCATTCCCTCGTCCGGGTTGTACTGGCTGCCGTCACTGGCCCGCCGGGTGGCGCAGCTGCCCTTGCCGCCGCTGGCCGTGACCTTGTAGCCCGAGCGGTTTTGGGTGAGGTCGTCGACGGTCACCCAGGCCGAGTGGCCGTTCGTGGACGTGTCGCACACCGAGATGATGTCCCCGTGTTCCTCCACGTAGACCCTGACACCCCTGCCGGAGTACGTGTGGTCCCAGCCGCTGCTGGGCGCTTCGACGGCGCCGGCGGACGGCGCAGTGACCGTGGTCAGCCCGGTCAGGGCGGCGGCACCGAGCAGGGCGGCGGCGGTGCGGCGGCCAAGACGGGCGCGCTTGGCGACGGTGGAGAGTGTGGTGATGTGAGACATGAAGCCTTCTCGGATCGGTGACGTGATGAAGTGATCACTCTATGAGCTGAGCGACGTCGATGTTGCACGAAGGAAGCTGGCTCTGCCTCAGCAGGCCCCGGCCCGCGAGACGGCGCGGGCTGGGGTCAGGTCCCCGAAGTGCCCCAAGGCCGACCCTTGCCTTTCTGAGCAACCGGCACAGGCAACACCGGTGCTCCACCTGCGAATCCAAGGCGCCTCGTGCGGTAGCTCTCTCGACACATAAGCGGAACCATCGCTACCGCCAACCACGGTTCCATTGTTCCAAGCGCCGCCAATTGCATCGGATGCGAACTGGCGACAGTTGGTGTGTCGGCGCCAGCGGAGGCGGATGACACCTCGCTGAACAGGGACGTCCGGCTCTGGCGCGTTGCGCGACCGTAGCGGCTGGCGAGGCTTGATGGCCAGCTGCCGTCACTCGTCCGGATGGATGGCCTGCGGTTTCGCCGTCGACTCGCATCCGATGCGGTTTTCTCGCATTGGATGCGAGCTACGGAGAGTGGTGGACGGTGCGGAAGATTTCAAGTCCAGTGAGACGGTTGTGACGCTATGAGGTTTGTGGTGCGGGTTCCCTGCGTTTGGCCGGGTCGTTGATCCAGGCCGTCTGGGGTATCTCGGGTGGTCTGGGGCGGCGGCCGAAGCGTTCGGGGTGGCGGGCGTATGCCTCGGCGAGGGTGACCGCGCGCTGGTCGCGGACCTCCTCGGCGGTCCCGAAGTGGACGGAGGCGGGTGTGTGCCAGCCGATACCCGAGTGCCGGTGCTCATGGTTGTAATACGCGATGAACGCGTCGAACCACTCGCGGGCGTGGGCCAGCGAATCGAACCGTTCGGGATAGTCCGACATGTACTTCGTGGTCTTGAACTGGGCCTCGCTGTAAGGGTTGTCGTTGGAGACCTTCGGCCTCGAGTGCGACCGCGTCACCCCCAGATCGATCAGTAGTTGGGAGACCTTCTTCGACGTCATCGAGGTGCCGCGGTCCGCGTGCACGGTCTGGGGCACGATGCCGTTGCGAGCGATGGTCTCGCGGATCAACTCCTCGGCCCGCACAGCTGATTCGGCTCGCTCGACGGTGTGGCCGACGATGTACCAGCTGAAGATGTCGATGATCACGTAGGCGTGATACCAGACGCCCTTGACCGGCCCGGCCGCCTTCGTGATGTCCCAGGTGAACACCTGCGAGGGCCCGGTGGCGACCAGCTCGGGCACCGCCTTGGTCGGATGGGTGGCCTGCCGCCGGCGCTCACCGGACTGATCCTGCTCGCGCAGGATCCGGTACATCGTCGAGACGGAACAGTGATAGCGCCCGGCATCCAGCTCGCGGGCCCAGATCTGCGCGGGCGCCAGCTCGGCGTACTCGTCGCCGTTCATCAACTCGAGTACCGCAGACCGCTCTTCGGCCGTCAGGGCCGACGGCTGCACCTGCGGGGCACGTGTTCTGCGCGGTGGTGCCGGCCGGAGCCGGCGGTAGTGCGTGGCGCGGGAGCGGCCGGTCAGCCGGCAGGCGGCCGTGATGCCCAGCTGAGCCTCGACGCCGGTAAACGCCTCGTCCACGACAGGGTCGGCGGCAGGCTTCAGTCCGCGCTCTCGGAGATCATTTCCAAGAGCGCAGAGGCTTTTCCCATCACCTCGAGTGCGGCCTTGTTCCGTGCCAGGTCCTTCTGCAGCCGCTCCACCTGTTGTCGCAGCTTTTCGTTCTCCACCTCCGCGGCGGACTTCTTCGCCCGGGCGGGACTGGTCCGGCGGTCGATCAGGTTTTCCAGGGCCCCGGCGTCCCGGGCGGCCGCCACTCCTTGACGTGCGAGTGGTAGAGCCGTTCCCGGCGCAGCACCGCACCCTTCTCGTTCCTGGGCGCGGAGTCGTACTCGGCGACGATCCGCAGTTTGTACTCCGAGGTGAAAGTGCGGCGCTTCGGCCTCGGCGCCGGGTCGAACCCGACGGGCTCTGTACTGGGCATAAGGGACGGTTCTCCTGTCGTGCCCTCTCAGGCTAACCCCGCAGAACGGGATGTCTCACCCAAGGCTGACAGAGAGGGGTCGGAGACGGATCTGTACCTGTTCTTGCCCACTTGAGGTCCATGCTGCTGGGCGCGAGCCAGCCTCGTCTTGTCAACAGGACTCTGAGGTCCGGGCCTACACAAAGGCTCGGCTCGCGCCCTGAAGATCAGCTCCCGCCGACCTTCGCTTCCCATTAGGCCTACACATCCCGGAGGAATCGCCGCTACCTACGACGACGCGGAATCCCACACACCATCCCGGAACGCCTCGACCAGCTAAGACACCGGCAGAACCGAGGATCCCGCGGCGGCCGGCCCACCGGATTCGACAGCGAGCGCTACAAGAAACGCAACACAGTCGAACGCACCATCAACCGCCTGAAGGGCTTCCGCGCCGTCGCCACCCGTTACGAGAAACGCGCCTACATCTACCTCGGCACCGTCACCCTCGCAGCCCTCATGATCTGGCTCCGAACATGATCCGAGAAACAGTGCCTAGTGCGACACGTCACTGGTGCGGGTCCAGGAGCGCGCGAACCTGCCCGCATTTGAGTCCGATCGGCTCGCCCAGTGCGCGCGGCTCCTGCGCGCCCGGATGCTCGACGAAGCAGACAGTGCAACCGCGCGCGGTAAGCAGTGGTCGGCCACTATCGGCCCTCTCGGCATGACGCTCACCCCGACCGGCTGAAAGCCGGTGGCACAGAAGACGCGAAGAGCTCGCGACCGACGGCAACCGCCAACCCGTGGGCAAGCCTGCCACCGGCCCCCTGGGCAAGCCTGCAAGTAATGGTTTCCTGGCGTCTGGAAAGAGGCTGTGGTGGTGTCGCTTCTGGCCCCTGACGTCGCCGCTTACGTGGGTAGCTTCCGATCATGGCGATTGGCCCGGAATCGGAATGGCCGGCCCGGCCTGAGGTGTCTCTGGCGCATCCCGAGATCACCTATATAGGGTGCGCCCGGTGCAGGACAGAGATTGCGGGTCTCGATGGCCGGTGCGCGTGTGCGGGTTGCGGCTGGGTCAATGACTGGTCCGAAGGCCGTCCGCTCCCCGAGATCGGGCGCCCGGCATGAACTTCCCTCCGGCGCACAGCAGCGCCGGCGGCGCTGCGCTGGGCCCTTGAGTGACGCGTCGGCCGTTGGCCCGCCGCGCTTGCGGCCTGACCGGGAGTAGCGGCTACCGCCGCTGTATCCGCTGTCGCAGGACATTCCGGAGCCCGCCGTTGCACTTGGTTCGGTGCAACGGCGGTCTCTTCGGCAGGGTTGTTGCTACAGCTCCCGCTCGATCTGGTTCTCGCTGATCTTCTCTTCGCGCTGGGTCTTGTCGTTCTGGACGGCGTAGCGAACCTGCGGCCCGCTGGTCTCAGCCTTCCGGATCTCGCCCTGCTGGAGCTGGTCTTGTCGGTCCCGGTACTCCACGTGCTGTCCCGTGCGGTAGGCCATGGGAACCTCCAAGTCTCGTGTAGGTCGGCGGAGGGCCGGCCCTGCTCGCTCGGCAGGTGACACACCTGACGCCCGCGTCCTGTCACTGGTCTGACAGCCCACCCCCCACTCCGCGCTACAGCAATCACTACGGGCCGAATGGAGGGACGCCTCACTCGCCGCAGCGCGACGTCACCTGGAGCTTCCTCTACGAGGGGCCGCTTCCGTTACAGGCGGAGGACGACCAGGGCGGTGTCATCGGTGATGCCGGCAGGTGGGATCAGGTCGGCCATGAGGGCGTCGGCGAGGGTTTCGGGGTCGGCGCCCTGGTGGCGGGTGAGGGAGTCGGCGAGCCGGGCCAGGCCGGCGTCGATGTCCTCGTGGCGGCGTTCGATCAGTCCGTCGGTGCACAGAACGAGGGTTGCCCCCTCGGCGAACGTGGTCTCGGCCTGGGGGCGAGGGGCGTGTTCGGGGCGGGCGCCGAGCGGGGGGTCGGTGGCCTGGTCGAGGAAGTCCACGGTGCCGTCGGGGTGCAGCAGAGCCGGTGGAAGGTGGCCGGCGCTGCTGTAGGCGATGGTGCGCTTGGCGCTGTCGATGACGGCCAGGACGGCCGTGGTCGATTCCGCGCCGTCGACCGAGCGGGCGTACAGGCCGAGGGCTTCCAGGGCCTGGGCGGGGCCGTCGGCGACGCGGGAAGCGCCGCTGAGGGCGCTGCGCAGCTGCCCCATGACGCCGGCGGCGGCCAGGCCGCAGCCGACGACGTCCCCGACGGCCACCGCGATGCGGTCGCCAGGCAGGTCGACGAGGTCGTACCAGTCACCGCACACGTTCAAGCCCTCGACCGCCGGGCGGTAGCGCACTGCTGCACGGTGATGCCTCAAACATCCGGGGGCCGGCAGCATTGCCTCCTGCAGGCGAAGGGCGACTTCGCGTTCGCGGGCGTGGGCCTCGCGCAGCCGCTCGTTGACCTCCTGCAGTTCCCGCGCCCGGGTGAACAGCTCGGCCTGCAGCCTCGTCGCCCGATCCTCCGTGCCTCGGCCACTGCGTGCGCGGATCAGCTCGGTGATGTCCTCTTCCCGGTGCAGCAGCAGCATCACCCGCCCGTCCGGGCCCAAGACGGGGACGTTGACCGGACTCCAGTAGCGCTCCTCCCACACCCCGGGCCGATCCGGGCGCTCCACGTCGTAGCGGTGCAGAGTCATGGCATCGCGCTCCCCGGTGGCGGCCACCCACCGCAGCGAGTCCTGCAGCTTGCGCATGCCGGACACGGCAGGGTCCTTGGGGTCGTCAGGGAAGGCAGCCCACAGGTAGCGGCCTACCACCTGCTCACGGCTACGCCCCATGCTGCTCAGGAACGCCTCATTGACGTCGGCATACACCAGGTCCGTAGTGAACAGGGCCACCGCGCTCGGCAGCGCCTGAAATACCGCCTCGTAGTCGATCCCCGATGCGTTCACCATGCCAACGCTATGCCGATCACGTGCTCTTTCACGACAAGCACCGGCGGTGCTGCGCGCGGTCACGCCCCCTGGCTGCCTGTGGGCAAGCCTCCTGGAGCAGGCGCAGGAGGAGGCGGGTGTCCCGCCGGGTGTATGGATGGGCCGGGCGCTGCCGGCGGTCGGCCTGGTGGCCGGGGTTCGGGTCACCGAGGGGCAGATGCGGAACCTGTTCGGCGAAGGCCTCCACCCGGACGCGGACCGCATCGTCGCCGACCGCCTCGCTGCCGGCGACAGTCCCGCAGCGGCCGCCCGGGCGTCCCGGCTCGACTACGGGTGCAGAAGTGGTCCAGCAACGACCTCGTTCTCCGCCCGCCCGGCAGCGTCCAGGTCCTGTGGGCGCTGGGCACACCGCCGGTCCGGCAGCTCATCGAGGACCTGCACGGATCGGCGTCGCCGTCTGAACGGGTGGTGATCCAGCGAGCGGCCTGTGGCGGTGTCCGGCACCGGATTGCTGAGGGCGGTGGAATGGTCGGTATGCGGAAAAGCTGGGTGTATCAGTTCCGGGGTGGCCCGGAGTGCGAGGTCGTCGAGATCCTGGCCGAACAGGAGGGGAGGCCCCGGCAGATCCTGGTCCGGCAGTGCCCCGATGGCGACGGCCTGGTGGATGGATACGTCCTGCAGCACGTCGACGCGCCGACGCGGGCTGCTGTCTATACCTGGGTGAGGCGCGGCGAACTCGATCCGGTTGCCGCTTACCTGCTGGAGCTTCTGGCCGAGGTCTGCCCGAAGGAGAGTGCCTGGTAGATCTGCGACGAACGGGTGGATGGCACCGCTCGGGGACTCGGATGCGGCAGGTGAGGAACATGATCGTGGAGACAGCGGAGCTGGAGAGCAAGGTTCACGTCCTGGACGGCCCTGGCCGTCCGGGAGCCAACGTTGCCGGCGCGCAGGCCACGCAGTCCGTTGCCCACAGCGGCACCTGGTCCGTGATGGCCGTCGCGCCGTAGCCCTGGTCGTCGGCATCTTCCTGGGCATGGCCATCGCCAAGAGCTGACCCGGCCCCGGGGCGGGGTTCGCCGACGGCCGCATCCGGCGTCGGCGGGCCCCGACGGCCGGCACCAGGACTGCCCTATTTTGCCTATTTTTATGTCAGTTTTAGGCTAGGTGTCGGGTAAACAGCTCTCTCTCGGAGGCCATCATGGCGTCAACCCATCGCGCACCCATCGAGGAGCACCCCGACCTGGTGGAACTGCGCGCCCGGCACGAGCGCGCCGCCGCCACCCCACGAGCCCAGATGATCGAGGCCCTGGCCCTCATCACCGGCCTCTACCTCGCGGCATCTCCCTGGATAGCCGGCTTCAACGGCTTCACCACCCTGGCCGTCACCAACCTGATCGCCGGCATCGCGTACATGCTGCTCCTCGGCGGTCTGGGCACCTCCTACGAGCGCACGCACTCCATGGCCTGGGCTGCTGCAGCCATTGGCATCTGGACCTGCGTCGCCCCCTGGGTCGTTGCCGGCGACGTCGCGCACACTCGCTCCATCACCAGCAATCTCATCACCGGCGTCATCGCGACCCTCCTCGCCCTCGCCGCCGCCTCCGCGGCCCGCGACCGCACCGACAATCGCGGCACCCGCCCCGGCGTACGGGAGCGCCGCACCATGCCCGGCGACCGCTGACACCGCTACCGCCGCACCTCGCAATCCCGCAGGGCGTCGGGCGCCATCACGCCGTCCCTTCCAGGTCCTCCCTCTGCGACCAGGCAGCTGAGGCAGCCATCACCTGCGACCCGCGGTGCTTCGCTGAAGACGCCCTGGCGCGATGCGTCGTGGATCAAGCGGCGCCCGTTCAGTCAAGGGCGCCCAGGGCCACTTCGACGGCCCCCATCAGCGAGGGCCGGTCCGGATCGATGACACCCATCACCTTCAGTCCCTGCATGGTTACGAGGAGGAATCGGGCCAGGTCCCGGGGGTTGCGGGCGGCGGGCAGCTCCCCACTTGCCTGCGCTTCCGCGATGAGCTCGCAGAGCGCGTCCTCCAGCGAGGCGGTCGTCGAGCGCACGTGCGCGGCGGCCTTGGGGTCGTGTGCGATGCGCTCCGTCGTGGCGCCGACGATCAGGCAGGCCTGCCGGCTCCCGTCGCGCACGATCGCGTCCACGGTCCCGACCAGGACCTCGCGCAGCAGCTCGCGAGCCGGTGCCCCACCGCGCAGGAGCTCGACCAGAGGTAGCGCATATCGTTCGCGGTACCTGTCCATGGCCGCCAGGTACAGCCCCTCCTTGCTGCCGAACGCGGCATACAGCGATCCGCGGCCCAAGCCGGTGGCACTCACCAGGTCCTGAACCGACGTTCCCTCGTAGCCCCTGCGACGGAAGGCGTTCATCGCCGCCTCCACCGCCGCCTCCGTGTCGAATTCCCTGATGCGTGCCATGAACCGAAGCCTATCAGGAACGTACAGTACAAATTTTACTTCCATATGAGACAGGCAAACAGATGTTTTTTTTGACTGATCGTTCCACATAGGGTTCACTGAAGGACGGCGCCCGATCGCCTCCCGGCAGCGGCGCTCCTTGGGTCAGCGTCCGGCGCTCACAACGCAGGCCTGGAACTCAATGGCCGGACAAGACCTGCCGCGCCCGCCCCCGAGGCGCGGAGCCGAAAGGAAGACACCATGGACGAACAGGAATCCCGTAAGCCCTCCGCGTGGCGCTCCCGCGTGGCCGGCGCGGCCGCGGCGGCCACGCTGCTGGTCGGCGGCGGCGCAGGAGCGGCGGCCTGGGCCTCCCAGCCCGCGTCCGCCGAGGCGCACTCCCGTACCGCGTCGAACGCAGCCAGTGTGCAGCGACTGGCCGACATCGAGGACATCCGGCAGCTGAAGGCGCGTTACTTCCGGTCCATCGACAGCAAGCAGTGGTCGAAGCTGGCCACGCTCTTCACCGCCCACCCCACGATCGACGTCGGCGCCAAGTACAGCAGCGGCAAGGAGCTCGCCGAGAAGACGGCGGCGCTGCTCGGCGACGCCCCCAGCGCCCACCAGGGCTTCCTCCCGGAGATTCAGGTGCACGGCAACCGCGCCTCGGCAATCTGGGCGATGGAGGACTACGTGAGCTTCCCGGCCGGCTCCAGCTACAAGAACGGCTTCCACGGCTACGGCGAGTACCACGACACGTACAAGCGGATCAACGGTCACTGGTACATCGACAGAACCGTGCTGTCCCGGTTCCGGGTGGACACCGTCCCCAACTGGACCCCGTCCTCCGTGCCGAAGAAGTAACAACAAGACAGACATACCCTCATGAGCCCGTCAGGGCCCCTATTCGCAGGAGTGACAACATGAACACCATCGGTGTCGGCATCATCGGCGGCAGCCAGGGAGGATGGGCCTCCATCAGCCACATCCCCGCCCTGAAGGCACTGCCGGACTTCGAACTGCGCGCCGTCAGCACCTCGCGCCAGGAATCCGCGAACGCTGCCGGGAAGGAGTTCGGGGTCGAGGCCGCCTTCGACAACCACGCAGACCTCCTCGCCCATCCCGGGGTCGACGTCGTCGTGGTCGCGGTCAAGGTCCCCCACCACCGCGAGCTGATCTCGGCGGCGATCAACGCCGGCAAGACGGTCTACGCCGAATGGCCACTCGCCCTGAACCTGGCCGAGGCCACCGAGCTGACCCGGCGCGCCGAGGCTGCGGGGGTACGCACCGCCATCGGCCTGCAGGGCCGCTACCACCCCGAACTCCGCTACGCGCGCCGCCTGGTCGAGGACGGCCGGATCGGTCGAGTCCTGGGCACCAGCATGGTGGCCTCCGGCATGGTCTGGGGCGGGGAGACCACTCGGGCCCATGCGTACTGGTACGACCGGACGCAGGGCGCCACTCCGCTGACCGGCGCCGCCCTCCACGCCATCGACGCGCTCAACGTCACGCTCGGCCAGTTCGGCCACTTGTCGGCCGACCTCGTCCTGGGCCGCACGCAGGTCACCGTGACCGACGACGGCAACACCGTCGTCCCGGTGACCGCCCCGGACCAGATCTCCCTCATCGGCACCCTCGACAGCGGTGCCGCGGCGTCCGTCTTCTACCGCGGCGGCACCTCCCGCGGTGACAACTTCCGCTGGGAGATCAACGGCACCGACGGGGACCTGGTCCTGACCGCCCCGTGGGGCAACCTTCAGGTCACCGACCTCACGATCCAGGCCGGCTTCGGCACGGACGCGGCCGTCTCCCCCCTCGAGGTGCCCGCCGCGTACTCGGCCGACATCCCCGCAGGCCTCACCGGCCCGGCCAGGAACGTCGCCGCGCTCTACACGCACCTGGGACGGGACTTGCGCGAAGGGACCCGCACGGTCCCCGACTTCGCCTACGCCCACACGCGCCACCAGCTCCTGAACGCCATCGACCGCTCATCCGCCGAAGGCGCCGCACAGACCCTGGACTGACCTGCCCGACCCGGCCTGATGCCGGTGAGAACAGCCGTGTGCACCCGGCCACCCCCATGCCCCGAATCTGTAACGAACGGTCAAAATTGCGAGGGATCATGAAGACAGTAGGCGTAACCCGATTCGGGGGGCCGGAAGCCCTGCGGGTCTTGGAAGTGCCCGAGCCCCACGCCGGTCCCGGTCAGGTGCGCGTCCGGGTGCACGCCGCATCGGTGAATCCCGGCGACAGGTATCTGCGTAACGGTTCACTCGGCCTCATCTCCCCTGCACCCCCGTACGTCCCGGGCATGGAAGCCGCCGGAGTGTTGGATGAGATCGGGGCGGGCGCGGTCACCGATCTGCGCATCGGGGACCGGGTGATGGCGATGACCATGCCGACCGAGCCCGGCGGCGGCGCCTATGCGCAGTACCTGACCCTGCCCGCGCAACGGGTGACCCGCGCACCCGAGGGAACGAGCCATGCCGAGGCAGCGACGCTGCCCATGAACGGACTGACCGCCCGGCGGGCCCTTGACCTGCTCGGCCTGTCCGCCGGGCAGAGCGTCGCGGTCACCGGTGGTGCGGGAGTGGTCGGCGGACTCGTGATCCAGATGGCCAGGGCCGAGGGGATCACAGTGGTGGCGGAGGCGTCGCCGACGGACGAGGAGCTCGTACGTTCGCTGGGGGCCGACCTCGTAGTACCCCGTGGCCCCGGCGTGGCCCGGCGCATTCTCGACGCCGTGCCAGAGGGCGTGGACGCACTGGTGGACGCGGCCGTCATTGGCTCCTCGGCGGTGGCCGGGGCCGTCCGCGACGGCGGCGTCATCGTCACGCTCCTCGGCGAGGGTCCCCGCGCTCTTCGCCCCGCCGATCTGCGACGCCGATCCCTGCGCACCTACATGGTGTTCGTTCCGGATTACCTCGACGACCGCGCCCGGCTGGAGCGCCTGCGCTCTCAGGCCGAAGCAGGCGAACTCACCTTGCGCGTCGCCCGCGTCCTGCCGGCGGAACAGGCCGCCGAAGCCCACCGTCTCCTCGAGGCCGGCGGTGTCCGCGGCCGACTCGTCCTGGAGTTCTGACCCTCCCAGCACCAGTACCAGCACCACATCAACCAACTGCTGAGGACCTCTTCCTTCATGTCTGCGACATCCACACATCTGCATCCGCGCCGCTGGGCTGCACTGCTGTTCATATCCATCGCCCAGCTGATGGTCTTCCTGGACAGCGCGGTCATGAACATCGCGCTGCCCTCCGCCCAGGACGCCCTGCACTTCTCCGACGGCGGCCGCCAGTGGGTCATCACCGCCTACGGCCTGGCCTTCGGCGGACTGCTCATCCTCGGCGGGCGCCTGAGCGACCTCCTGGGCCGCAAGCGGACCTTCACCATCGGCCTGGTCGGCTTCGCCCTGGCCTCCGCACTGGGCGGAGCCGCCACGAACCTGGGCATTCTCCTGACCGCGCGCACCGGGCAGGGCGTCTTCGGTGCCCTGCTGGCGCCCTCTGCACTGGCCCTGATCTCGCTGACCTTCACCAACCCCAAGGAACGCGCCAAGGCCTTCGGTATCTTCGGCCATCGCCACCGCCGGCGGCGCCCTCGGCCTGCTGCTCGGCGGGGTGCTCACCCAGTACCTGAACTGGCGCTGGTCGATGCTGGTCAACATCCCGATTGCCGCCATCGGCATCATCGGCGCAATCACTGTGGTCCACGACATCCCCACCGAGGGCAAGCGCACCCGCCTGGACATACCCGGCGCGATCCTCGCGACTTTGGGCCTGGTCGCCCTGGTCTTCGGCTTCGCCGAGGCAGAGAGCCGCGGCTGGGACTCCGGCCTCACCATCACGATGCTCATCGCAAGCGTGATCCTCCTGCTGGCCTTCGTCATCCTGGAGCGCAAGCTCACATCGCCGCTGCTGCCACTGCACATCCTGACGGAACGCAACCGGGCCGGCGCCTACCTCTCAGTGGGCCTTGCCGTGATCAGCATGTTCGGCATGTTCCTGTTCCTCAGCTACTACCTGCAGCTGGTCAAGGGCTACTCCCCGATCGAAACCGGTATGGCGTTCCTGCCGCTGGCTGCCGCCCAGGCCTTCGGCTCCATGGTCATCGGCACGCGACTCACCGGCAGGATGCGCCCCGGCCTGCTGATGAGCGGCGGTTACCTCGTCACCGCAGTCGGCGTGCTCCTGCTGGTCCTACTACGGGAAGACAGCCCCTACAGCCTGCTCGCCGTCGCCGAGATCATCACCGGCCTGGGCATCGGCACCGCCTTCATGCCCTCCATGAGCCTGGGCACCCACGGAGTCCAGCCCGAGTACGCCGGTGTCGCCTCCGCGATGGTCGGCGCCTCTCAGCAGGTCGGCGGTTCGGTCGGCACCGCGCTGCTGAACACCATCGCGGCCAGCTCCACCGCCACCTACCTGCTCTCCCGCGCACAGGGCAAGGTCAACACCAACGCCGCGCTGGTGCACGGATTCTCCACGGCCTACTGGTGGGCGGTCGGCTTCCTCGTCCTGTCCGCGCTGATCTCTCTCCTCGCGGTCAACGCACCCCATCCCAGCCACCACACCCCTGAATCCTCCAAGGTCCCCGAGATGGCGATCTGACCCTCCTCAAGATCGAGTACTGGCGGACCAGGTGCTGGCGAAAGACCGAGGCCAGCAATCCTGGAACAGGTAGCCGAGATCGGCCTTCCCCGCGGCAGCCGGGCGACGGTGCTCCGTTGCTCTCCTGAGCAGGATCTGGCCGATCATCGCCCCCGCCGAGATCAACGACGAAACTCCCGGGCCACCGCTCGGGCGCCCCGGGCATCTCGCGCTCAAGCTCGTCACGTGGGCGAGGGTCGGCTTCCTCTTCGGCGTCGTCCAGGCCGTCGTCGATGTCCCAGCCGTCGGCGTCCTCGAGCGGTTCGACGAAGGAGCCAGACGACCCGGACGAGGCCCCCGGCGCGGTCGGCAGCACAAAGGGCTGCTGCGGCGCGACCTCGTGTCGCACCTGCACGCAGAAAGTGCCTTCCGCTTGGACCGACAGAACCCCTCGACAAGGTTCATCGTCCCAGCTCAGAAGGCACTTTCGTGTTTCCGCCCCGCTTTTGGCCTCATCCCAACCGAAACGGCGAGGCTAGGCTCAATACCGGTAACTTAGCGCTTTGGTGTGCGTTTGACCCGTTTGGGTTTGGTGGCGCCAACGAGGGTGATGGCCGCGGTGGGCGGGCGGTCTGCAGCCCGGTGTGCGGCGCGTTTGAGGGGCCAGCTGGCGACTTTGCGTTTGATGACGCGGGGGTTGGCCCGGTGGCGTCGTGGTGGCAGGGGGCGTTCGAGGAGTTCAGCGTGGGCGGCTTTGACCGCGCGCGAGTCTGCCGGGGGGAAAACGCCGCCTGGTCGGTGACCTGGCGGCGCACGACGCGCAGTGAGCGGGTGAAGGAGATCCGGTCGGGGTCCTGGTCGGCTTGTCGTGCGGCCTGGTGCATCAGGTGCCGGATGGCGTGATGGACGAGCAGGAAGCCGTAGAGTTCCTGCTCGGCTCCCTCGGGGTGTTGCGATCGCAGTACCAGGTGGGGACCGCCGAGGTGGGTCTTGATTTCGTCGAGGGTGGACTCGAACTCCCATCGCTGGGCGTAGAGGGCGGCCAGTTCCGCGGCCGGGGCCTCGTCCAAGTCGAGGATCGTGGTGATGAGCCGGTAGGCGCCCTCGTGGCCGGCGATGGTGTACTCCACCGCCCGTACCGGCACCCCACGGCGGGTGTGGTGGATGTCGCTCCGGTCGAAGATCTCGGTGAGGTAGGAGCCGTCCGGCAGCTGCTCGACCACGGGCAGCACCAGGTCTTTGCGGACCCGCCACAGCAGGTCCGCCCCGGTCGCGGCGGCCGTGCGCCACAGATCCACGCTACAGAAGCCACGGTCGGCCAGCAGTAGCATCCCCGGCCGCAGGGATGGCAGAACCATGCGGGCCAGGGCCTGCTCTCCGATGCGCAGAGCACCGATCGCAGCGTCGAAGACGGCATGGGTGCCGCACTCCACCAGACCGACCATGCGGATCTGCGGGTAGCCGACGTCCTGTTCACCCCGCCCGGAGCGCGGCGGACGGCCGAACGCCTCCACGTTCGCCTTCGTATCGGCCAGGTCGAACGTCGTACCGTCGATCGCGGTCAGCCGCCATTCTCGGTAGAAAGCACCCTGAGTACCCGGTGTGGCCACCGGCCGGCACACCCGCACGAACAACTGCCGCAGCGGCGCCACGCCCAACCGTGACCTGGCTTTCCAGATCGCCGCCGAACTCGGCACCACCCACGACGCACGCCAGCGCCGCGCACCCTGCAGACCCGCGGTCAGCAGCCGGGCGACCTCCTCGTAGCTCTGCCCCGAGAACAGGCACATCGCCAACACGAAGTAGACCACCAACCGGGCCGGCAACAGCCGGTTCCGCTGCTGTATCCGGCCCGTCTCCGCCAACACCTCGTCCACAAGCCCCGGAGGAAACGCCTGTGTCAACACCCCGACCGCAACCCGGTCCGACAGACGCTCACCAGAAGACTTCAGCTGACCCGCTCTCGGCATATCAACAACAACGACCAAATTGCACCTAAGTTACCGGTATTGAGGCTAGGCTAGGCCGTGTATCGAAAGTCGATCAAGGCGCTGTTTGGCTCATCGCTTCTCTTGTGGTGAGTTGAGCCAACGATCGTCCTGAAACTGGGCCGGAACTTCGTCTTCCCATGGATCGATCCCGCGACTTTCCACTTCTTCGAACCACCGGTCCCGTTGCGAATCGGGGAGACGCTGCCCGCACCACGGGCAGAATGCGATGCCGATCCTTGAAGTGCCCCCGTCGTGGATGAACAGCCCGTACTCCTGGAACTTGGCGGTGAACCCGACCAGGGCGTCCGGACAGCTGAAGGGGTCATCGTGCTGGTCACAGTGCCAGTTCACCTGGCTCGTCATCTCTTCGCAGCAGTGGTGGGTCATGGGCCCAGTCTTTCGCGATCAGCACCCCGATCGGAAGCTGATCACGGTCTGGGATGATCACCAAGTGGGACGTGGAGATCTGACGGACGCGCAATGGGCCCGCCTGAAACCGTTGTTGCCGGTGGGTAGGAAGCGGGGCCGGCCGCTGATATGGACCAGGCGGCAGT
Source organism: Streptomyces sp. NPDC051664 (assembly GCF_044453545.1). Taxonomy (NCBI): domain Bacteria; kingdom Bacillati; phylum Actinomycetota; class Actinomycetes; order Kitasatosporales; family Streptomycetaceae; genus Streptomyces; species Streptomyces sp. NPDC051664. The sequence goes on from NZ_JBITCU010000061.1 coordinate 15,308, forward strand.
TGATCGACGGCATACGGTGGCGGACCCGGACCGGGACGCCGTGGCGGGATGTACCGGAACGGTACGGTCCCTGGGGGCGGGTGTACGACTTGTTCCGCCGCTGGCAGCGGGACGGCACCTGGAAGCGGATCTTCGCCGAGTTGCAGGCCCAGGCCGACGCGAAGTAACTGATCACCTGGGATATCAACGTCGACTCCACCGTGTGCCGAGCCCACCAGCACGCCGCCGGGGCACGGAAAAAGGGGACCTGCAGGTCGAACCGCCCGGCGGCGTAGACACCGAGCCGGAGGACCACGGACTCGGGCGCTCGCGCGGTGGCCTGCTGGCGGTCGAGCAGGGCCAAAAGCCCATGTCAATCGGGATCACGGCAGGGCAGCGAGGGGACTCCCCGCAGTTTGAGACCGTGCTGAAGAAAATCCGGGTGCACCGGCCGGGGCCCGGCAGACCGCGTACCCGACCCGACCGGGTGCGGGCCGACAAGGCGTATGCCTCCCGCAGGAACCGCACTTACCTGCGGCGTCGCGGGATCCGCTGCACGATTCCGGACAAGGCCGACCACGTCCGCAACCGGAAGAAGCTCGGCACTCGCGGTGGTAGGCCTCCGAAGTTCGACAAGATCGACTACCGGGAGCGGCACGCGGTGGAGTGTGGCATCAATCGCCTCAAAAGGCATAGGGCGGTGGCCACTCGTTATGAGAAGCTCGCCGTCCGCTACGAGGGAACCGTCCTCGTCGCGGCCATCAACGAGTGGCTGTGACCAGCACATTCGATACACGCCCTAGTTCCCGACCGCTCCCGCACGACAGAGACCGGCCCCGATCCTTCGATCGGGGCCGGTCTCGGTGCGTCAACCGGCGACGGTGGTCAGGTTGCCGGGCACGTAGGATCCACCCTGGTTGTTGAGGATCACGCCGAGCCGGTTGGTCGCGTTGATCATGGCGACGAGGGAGACGAGAGCGATAGCCTGCTCCTCGTCGTAATGCTTGCGCACCCGGGCCCAGGTCTCGTCAGTGACCCCTGCATATCCGTCGATGATGCGCGTGCCCTCCTCGGTGAGGGCCAGCGCGGCCCGCTCGGCGTCGGTGAACACGGTGGAGTGCCGCCAGGTGGCGACGAGGCTGAGCCGGGCCGCGTCCTCGCCGGCCGCGGCGGCGTCCTTGCTGTGGATGTCGACGCAGAAGCCGCAGCCGTTGATCTGGCTGGCTCGCAGCTGCACCAACTCCTGGGTGGATTTGGGCAGCGGCGACTCCTGGATGACCTGGCTGACGGCGTAGATCCGCTTGCCGACCTTCGTGCCGAGCTCGGTGTCGAACAGGTTCATACGGGTTTCCATCGGGGCTTCCTCACTCGTGGAATCGTGTGGCTGATGCCCATGAGGCGCCGTTCGCCGCGCTCCTGTGACATGGGGCGGATGTGACGTGGGCCACGGGGCGCGGCTGTCACAGAACCGGGGTCAGCGGCGTCCCGTGTACAACACGCACCACAGGTAGCGAGACAGAAGTCAGGAGCTGACGATGGCGGACAGGGATGCCGGTCCCGATGCGGGGGCGGCCACGACCACGGTCACGGATAGCTTCGTCGCCCACCGCAATCTGCTGTTCACGGTGGCCTACGAGATGCTGGGCTCGGCGGCCGACGCCGAGGACGTCCTCCAGGAGACGTGGCTGCGCTGGTCGGGCGTCGAGCACACCACAGTCCGCGACCCGCGCGCCTTCCTGGTCCGCATCACCACCCGCCAGTCCCTGACCCGCCTTCGCACACTCCGCCGCCGCAGGGAGTCCTACGTCGGCCCGTGGCTGCCCGAGCCGCTGCTCATCGCGCCCGACGTGGCCGAGGACGTCGAGCTCGCAGACAGCGTCTCCATGGCGATGCTCCTCGTACTGGAGACCCTCACGCCGACCGAGCGTGCCGTGTTCGTGCTGCGGGACGTCTTCGACCTGGACTACGACGAGATCGCGCATGCCGTCGACAAGACCCCGCCCGCCGTCCGCCAGATCGCGCACCGCGCCCGCGCCCACGTCGCCGCGCGCCGCCCTCGCGAGACGGTCTCCCCGTCCCAGACCCGCGACGCGCTCGCCGCCTTCCAACAGGCGGTGGGAACAGGTGACTTGACCGGACTCCTCAACATGATCGCCCCGGACGTCGTCCTCCTGACAGATGGCGGCGGAGTCGTCCGGGCCGCCGTGGAACCGGTGGTGGGCGTGACCGACGTGACCGAGGTCCTGGCCAGGCTCAGCGGCGCCCTGCTGCAACCGACCCTGGTCAACGGCCACCCGGCCCTGATCATCCGCCGCGACGGCCGGATCGACACGATCGTGGCCCTCCGTCTGGACGGCGGCCTCATCACCGGCCTCTACGCCGTCCGCAATCCCGAGAAGCTGTCACGCATGAACCGCGAGACGGCGATGGGCCGCTGACGCCGGGACCGCCGCCTGGGTCGGCGCCGCAACGGGCGGTTCCGCCTCGTACGCGGCACCGGGCACATCCTCGACGTGCTCGATGTCCTCCACCGCGACCAGGTGGCGCTGCGCATCCACGACGGCGCGTTCTCCGCCATGGACCTCACCGCCCGCCACCCGCGCACCGGAGAGCTGCTGTCCACGGTGAAGTTCATGGTGCAGACCCTCGCCGGCGGCGGCGAACTCCAGCGCGACCTCCAGCGGGAACTGACCTACGACGGGTTGCGCGCCGCCGAGGCCAAGGGCGGCAAGGGCGGGCGCCGCCCCGCCGTCCCGGTCGCGAAGACCGACGCCGTCCGCACCGCGTACCTGGAAGGCCGCTCGATCGCCGCCCTCGCCCGCGACCACGACGTCAGCCGCGGCGCCATCCGTACCGCCGTCGCCGACCTCCTGCCCGAGTACACGGCCGCCGACCCGGACACCCCAACCCCGGAACTGCCCGTCGTGCTCGACATGCCGGGCAAGGTCGCAGACTTCCTCCGCACCACCGAGTTGGACGCCGCCGAGCGCGCTGCGCTCGACCAGGGCGTCACCGTACGGCGCGGTCAGGGCTACACCCTGCGCGTCAGCGCCGTCCCCGCCGTACACCGCCAGTTCCTCGCCCGCTGCCAGCCCCTCGACGGCGCCCAAGCCTTCCTGGCGGTCCCGGCTCAGCGCAAGGCCCGCCGAGAGTACGAGAACCGGGTCGGCATGCTCGCGCCGAACAGACCATGATCGTTCTCAGCGCCAACGGCTGTACCGATGTTCCCCGAGGCCGGGGACCAGGGGGCAGCGAATGGCGCTAAGCCGATCTCCGCAGCTAGCAGCCCTCCGTCTGCCTGTCTCAGAACGGCCTCGCAGAACTCGGCGGTTGTGAGAGTGACTCTCCGTGCGTAGGTCGCTCTCGACCTCAGGGCCGCAGAAGACGAAGTTGCCCGGAACGCATTGCGGACGCTGTTGGTCAATTCGGGCCCAGGTGCTTCGCCCCGTCGGATCCGACGGGGCGAAGTGCTGCGAAGTGACTGGTGCGGGTGCGGGCCCG
>NZ_JBITCU010000062.1:0-18223 GCF_044453545.1 Streptomyces sp. NPDC051664
GACCAGGTACGACAAGCTCGCCGTCCGCTACGAGTCGACCGTCCAACTCACCCTCATACGGCAGGCGCTGTGACCACATCTCAAACACGTCCTAGAGCCCACCGGGCTTTCTCCAGTAGGGCCCCATCGATGCCCGAGACCGTCACTTCGGAGGGTGATGCGCTGCTGCTGTGGTCTGTCATCCCGTGAGTCCCTTCGCTGAGCACGTCGAGCAGTACAGCTTAGCCACCGGCAGTGACAGAGCCTGTCGGAGTCGTCGCTTGTCCAGCGCATCGCCCAAGTCAACGGCGCAATCGACACGGACGCTCGCTCTACGCGATGAGCTCCTCGACCACGTCGCCGCCCGCACCGTGGGGGCCCGCGCGGCGCGGCATCTGACATTGCAGGTGGGCGCTGTTGGAGACGGGGTACGGGTCTGCCGTTCTCTGCTGCTGGTCAAGGCGGTCGCTGTGTGATCGATAGGGTGGCGGCCATGCGGATGAAGATCGTTATAGCTGTCAGCGCGGTGGGTCTGCTGGTCACGGGATGCGCGGAGGGAAGTTCCGGCTCGGACAAAGACGCAAAGCCGGCACCAGCCCCTACGGTGCTGCCGCAGAAGCTGACCAAGCCGAACACGGAGCCGGAGACGGATCCGCAGCCCTCCCCGGCCGACGACGCCGCGTTCGATGAGCATCTGGCGTACGAGCTACGTCTCAAAACCCTCAAAATGGCCCAGGCCACAGGCAAGACCACCGCCGAGTGCCCCAAGGGCCTGGAATCGAAGAGTGGTACGCGGGCGACCTGCACAACCACCTACGACGGTCTGAAGGTTGTGTGGAATGTGACCGTCGGCAAGAAGACCGGCTGGTCGGACAACGTTGTGGAATTCAACGCGGTCCCGGACAAGGGCATCCTCACCAGCGACGGCGTCGCACGCCTGCTGTACGGCAACTACCGCGACAGCATCGACCACGCGCGCTGCAATGACATCCCCAAGGCCGTACTGGTACCTCTAAACGTGAAGACCAAGTACTCCTGCGAGGTCGTCTTCAAGGGCAGGACCCCGGGCGGCCTGGCCGAACCGGTGCGCGTCACCGACGCCGGACCGCGGGTCTACTGACCACGAAACGCCACGGCCACTGCCGCCCCCCGAGAGCAGCCGGACACGGCGCTCCGGGCGGCCGACGACGATGGCAGGGGTAATGTCGACGGGCAGTCAGTGCTGGTTGCCCGTACGGTCGGTATGGGTGCCCTGACAGGACGGTACTCGTGGGCCCCGCGGGTCATTCGCACGTTCCGCGGGGCCCTTTCGCGTGGTTCTGGGGCGCATCAAGCAGACGGCCCGCCTGCCCGGCGGCCTGACTAGCGCGATACACGGTGTGATCCCACCGTCCGCAGACCGTGACCGCTTGCAGTTCAGGGTGCGATGCGACGGGCCACGAGGATCGTTTCGTGAGTCGCGAGATCGGCGAGATGAGTGAGTCCGGCACGGCGCGTGCCGGGCGGCCGCACTCTCAGGCCGCGATCGTGGTGGGCTGCGCGGTGGCGAGATGCCGGGCGCGGGTGCGCAGTTCGTCGACGGCCGCTGTCTTGTAGGGGCGGGCGGCGCCGAGCAGGGTGTTGAGGCGGGAGGCGACGAGTGTGGAATCCACCCTGGTTGCTTCGGTCAAGGCCTGCTGGGCGACGTCGGTGGCCTGCTCGACTTCGGCTTCGTCGAAGAGGGCGGCGGCGAGCCCGATCCGGTGCATGATCCGGACGCGGTCGAAGCCGGGCGCCCGTACCCGCAGGGCGTCACGGAAGTGGGTGCTGGCCCGCCTGTTGCTTGCCAGGTGGAAGCCTGCGAGGTCGCGGGCGGAGACGGCGCGGGCACCAGCGTGTTCGGCGGCGTCGAAGTACGCCACCCACTCGGGCACGTCATCACCGAGCCCGTCGGCCACCAGGGCGTCGGCGCGGCCGAGATGGGCATCGGCCTGCTGTCCCTGTCCGAGGGCGGCATGCACCCGGCCGGTCTGTGAGGCCACCAGCGCCTCTAGCACGGGTCTCTCCGCTTTAGCGGCGGCCACTTCGAGTAGCCCGAGGGCGTCGTCGGGACGCCCGAGGTAGATCATCTGGTGGGACATGCGGGTGACGATCTCGACCCCGCGATCCCGTTGCCCAGCCTCGCTGGCCGCGTAGATGCCGTACGACCAGTACCGCTGAGCGGTGGCGTACCTACCGGAGTCGTGGCTGACCCATCCGGCCAGTGCCGCCAGGTCGGCGGTCGTGGCGAAGACCCGGGCGCGCAGGGAGGCGGGGACACCGTCCTGGATGCGGCGGGCGACTTCGGCGAGCTGGGCGACGATCGCGGAGCGGTACAGGCCCCCGCCCTTGGAGGCGTCCGCGCGGGAGAAGAACGTCGTGACTTCTTCCAGGGCGGTGACGGTGTCGGTATCGAAGCCCTGATGTCCGGGGTTGAGCCGGCGGGCGCCGCCGCCGAGCATCCGTTCGGCGGCAAGGACCAGTGGAGCGCCGATGGCGAGCTTGAGGCTTTCGCGGCGGTCCAGGAAGAGGTCCATCTGTGTCCATCCGGCCACGGTCTGGGCGGCTGCCTCGGTCAGCAGCGGTAGCTGGATCGTATCGAGGACCGTCCCGGCGGCCGTCAACCCGAGGTCACCGGGTGTGAGTGTCTGGCCGACCGCTTCGGACAGGACGGCCGCGAGCAGTTCGGGGACCGGCGGGCGGGGCCGCTCGCCGCCGATCCAGCGCCGGACGCGGGTGGCGTCCGGGGCGATCTGCCTGTGACCTCGACGGATCGCCTCGGTGGCGACCCGGCGGGCGATCTCGCCGTGCGAGAGGCCCGTCGCGGCGATCCACAGCGCCAGATGCCGGTTGATGCTCGTGGCTCCCACCGTGGCCTCACCCTCCCCGAACTCCATTACGTAGCGTGGCATTTCCGCCACGGTTCGCTACATCCACGGTACTCGTCAGGCCGAGTGCGGCGGGCGGATTCTCAAGCCAGAGGCGGCCCAGGGCTCGGGGTCGCCTCCACCTCTGCCGGCCTCATTGAAGGAGCAGTGATCCGTGCTGAACTTCCGAAAGGTCCACGGAGCCGGGAACGATTTCGTTCTTCTCACCGGCACCCCTGCGGACCTGGAAAAGGACTGGTCGGACACGGCCAGAGACCTGTGTGCCCGGCGTACCGGCATTGGTGCGGACGGGCTGGTCATCAGCGCCCCGCTCGCCGCCGACCCGGGCCTGCGTGGCATCGCCTGTTTCAACGCCGACGGCTCGATCGCCACGATGTGCGGCAACGCCCTGCGATGCGCCGCCTGGTGTGCGGCCGAGGACGCCAAAGACTCCGGTGCCTCCTTGAAGGAGATGCGTCTGGTCATGGCCGACGTGGAGCATCAGGCGCTGGTGGGTGATGACGGCGTGTGGGTGACGGCCGAAGTCGGCGCCGTCGAGCCCCGGCGCGTGCAGGCCGTGCTGAACGGGCGCCCCATCTGGTTCGACTCCGCGCACACCGGCACCGAGCACGTGGTGGCGGTCGTCGCGGATGTGGACGACGTGGATGCCGTGGTGTGCGGCCGTCTGGTCCGTAACCACCCCGACCTCGCACCGCTGGGAACGAACGTCAACTTCGTCCAGGCCCGGTGTCCAGGAGCTGAAGATCCGCACCTACGAGCGGGGTGTGGAGGCCGAGACCCTCTCGTGCGGCAGTGGAGCCGTCGCCGCCGTCGTGATCGCAACGATGCGTGGGCTCGTCGCGGACAAGCAGGTCACCGTCCACAACCGTTCCGGAACACCGCTGATGGTGCGCCCGTACTCCCAGCGCCGAGGCAAGGCCTTCTGGATCGGCGGCCCGGTCACCCAGACCTTCCAAGGAGAACTCGTATGACCACGCTCATCGGCCCCCTCGACGCCGCGGCCATCCACCGGGAGGCTCAGGTGTTACGGACCTGGCAGCAGGAGGAGCCCCTGAATGTGGCGCTGGTCTACGGCGGTCTGTCCGCCGAGGACCGGCTCTACATCGCCGAGAGCCCCACCGAGCAGATGTCGGTCACCGCCCTGTCGGAGTCCCTCATCGAGATCGGCGCGACGTTCAAGATCCTCGACCCGTGCGACCCCGGCTTCATCCGCGACCTCCTCACCTTCGACGTGGCGCTGTCGAACCTGCACGGCCCCTACGGGGAGGACGGCAGGCTCCAGGGCCTGCTGGACTACCTGCGTAAGCCGTTCTGCGGCAGCGGGGTCGCCGCGTCCGCTATCGCCGCCGACAAGATCCTTTGCAAGCAGGCCATGGAAGGCCTCGGCGTGCCCACCACCGCCTGGCAGACGTGGAGGCCGGGTGCGGCTGCCCGGTGGCAGGGCCGGCCGGTGATGGTCAAACCGGCGCTCGGCGGCTCCAGCGTCGGGATGAGCCTGGTCCGTGACGAAGCGGCGCTCACACCGGCGCTCGAACACGCCTGGGAAACGGACCCCTCCCCGGTCCTGGTCGAGCAGTACGTCACCGGCCTGCCCGTCACGGTCGGCCTGCTTCAGTTGCCCGGCGGGGTCCTCGCGTTCCCGCCGCTGGCCACCGAAGTCCATGAGGGCGAGTTCTACGACGCCGCATCCAAGCTCGACGCCGACGCCACAGGCACCGTGTCCGTCGCCCTGGCCGACCTGCCCGCCAACGTGCTCGAGGCCCTGACCCGGCACGCGCGGACGCTGTGGGGCGGGCTGGGATGCCGCAGCGCGGCCCGGATCGACTTCATGGTCACCGACGACCGGGCGGTGTACGCGTTGGAAGTGAACACGACGCCGGGCATGTCGCGGGAGTCGAACTTCGTCACCGGCGCGGCCCTGTGCGGACTGAGCCACACCGATGTCGTGCGGGCCTTTCTCCACGAAGCGCTGACCCGCCCCGCATACGATGTACCCCTGCCCATTCCCGTACTGAACGCGTCAACGAGCGTGCGGGAGACCGCTGCCTGACGTGGCATCAGGAGTTAGCTGCTGTGCCCCACGCCCACGATGTGCCCATGGTCCGCCAGCTCGTCGATCCCGCCGAATGGGATCTCCACGGAGGGTGGGCACTGGGGGACCGGATGGAGTGGTCCAACCGGGCGTGCGGCATGGCAGCGCTACGGATGATCCTGCTCGCCTACGGCCAGGAAGCGCCATCGGTCACCGAGCTGCTGAAGCTCGGCGTCAAGCACGAAGCCCTCACCGATCGGGGCTGGCTCCACGCCGGCATCGCCGAGCTGGCCACCGGTTTCGGGATTCCTGCCCGCGCGGAACCCCTCGCGACCGGGGACCTGACCGTCCGGCTTGCCGATGCTCCGCTGATCGTCTCGATCACCGAGCAGTTTCCCGACGACGGCCGCAAGGGCGGTCACCTCGTCATCGCCCGCGGCTACACCGACGGCACGGACCCGGACATCGTCATCCGCGACCCCTCCTCCTGGGGACAGAGTCACGACCGGGTGCCGCTCAGCCGCCTTGACGCCTCCTACACCGGACGTGCCATCACGTTCGCCCCGCTCACCGCCAAAAGGACCGCCCAGTGATCACGCTGACGCTCGCCGAGATCGCCGACGCCACCGGCGGCACCCTCCACGACGCTCCCGATCCCAAGCTGCGGGTCATCGGCCGCAGCGCCAGCGACTCTCGGGAGGTCGGACCCGGCGGCATGTTCGTCGCGGTGGCAGGCGCCCGCGTGGACGGCCACGACTTCGTCGACCAGGCGGTGGCCACCGGCGCCTCCTGTGTACTGGCCACCCGCCCGGTCGGCGTGCCCGCCGTCGTCGTACCCGACGTCACCGCGGCCCTCGGCCGCCTCGCGCAGCACGTCCTGACCCGCACCGGCGCGCAGATCATCGCGCTGACCGGCTCGGCCGGGAAGACCAGCACCAAGGACCTCCTCGCACAGGTCCTCGCCCACCACGGGGAGACCGTCGCCACCCCGGGCTCGTTCAACACCGAGATCGGCCTGCCGCTGACCGTGCTGCGTGCCGCGGAGTCCACCCGCTACCTGGTTCTGGAGATGGGCGCCCGCCACCAGGGCGACATCGCCTACCTGGCATCACTGACCCCGCCGCAGATCGGCGTCGTCCTCAACGTCGGCTCGGCCCACGTCGGCGAGTTCGGCGGCCGGGAGGCGATCGCGAGGGCCAAGGGCGAACTCGTCGAATCACTTCCGCCGGCGGCCGAGGGCGGGGTCGCGGTCCTCAACGCCGACGACGAACTCGTGGCCGCGATGGCCACCCGGACGACGGCAACGGTCGTGACGTACGGAACTGGCAAGAGCGCCGACATCCGTGCCACCGGCATCGAGGTGAGCGTGGGCCGCGCGTCGTTCGTCCTGCACACCCCGGGCGGGCAGGCTCCCGTCCAGTTGCGCCTGCTGGGCACCCACCAGGTCCACAATGCGCTCGCGGTCGCCGCAGCCGTCCACGCCCTGGGCATGGACACCGACAAGATCGCCGAAGCACTGTCCGCCGCCGAACCGGTGTCGGCCGGGCGGCTCCAGGTCCTGGAACGCGGGGACGGCGTGACGATCATCAACGACGCGTTCAACGCCAACTCCGAGTCCATGCGCGCCGGGCTCGAAACCCTCACCGCCGTTGCCGGGGACCGACGGACGGTCGCAGTCCTGGGCGAGATGAAGGAACTCGGCGAGACCGCCAAGGCGGCCCACGCGGCGGTCGGCCGGCTCGTTGGTGACCTGGGTATCGATGTCCTGGTCACTGTGGGCACCACAGACGAGATGACCGCGCTCGCCGAAGCCGCGCGCCCGTCCTCGCCTCTGCGGATCGAATCGGCTGACGACCCGGACGTGCTGCTGCCGCTCCTGAACCGCCTACTCAAGAGCGGCGACGTCGTCCTGGTGAAGGCATCCAAGTCCGTCGGCCTGGAAAAGTTCGCGAACATCCTGCACGCCGAAGTGCCGGCATAGGGCCGGCGCAAGGCGTGATCTACCACCCTGTGCACCGGCTGAAGGGCTGTGCGGTTCTCGGCTCCGCGCCCGGCCTACCTGGCCTGTTCGGTGTGTACCGGCGCGATGAGGAGACGGACGAACCTCCGCAGGACGAAGACGTAGCCGCTATCCCCGCTTCGCGCGCTTGGCGCGAGCGGTGAGCGGGATCTGGCGGCAGGTCTTGGCCGCGTACACGACCGACCGGTACGAGGAGCACGCGGCCCAGCGCCGCATCGTCGGGGCTGTGCTCAGTAGGAACGGAACAGACGGCAGCGGTGGGCTGGGAGCGTGGCGAATCCCTCACCGCCCGGGCCGGGGCCGTGAACGCCACCAGCACCATGGTTATCGTCACCACCGCGGGCACACCGCGCTCAAAGGCCAACCACCAGTCAGCCGTGTCCCCAACCGCACAGGGCAATTCAGCTAGGGCGCGATGTGACGGGCCACCAAGATCGTTCCGTGAGTTGCGAGCTCGGCGACTTCTACGACCCGGCCTGGTCGGGGTGCGTGCACGACCAATCCGTCGCCGATGAACATGGCGACGTGTTCGGGCCGGGACGCGGTCCCGTTGGTGAAGACCAGGTCGCCGGGCTGGAGCGCCTTGGCCGACACCGCCCGCCCGTCATGGATCTGGGTGTAGGTGGTGCGGGTGATTTCGATGCCGGCCACTCCATAGGCGCGTTGCATCAGGGATGAGCAGTCGCAGCGGTCGCGGGCGTTGTTGCCGTGGGGGTTGGTGCAGGTGCCGCCCCATTGGTAGGGGGTCCCGAGCTGGCCGAGGGCCCAACGGATCGCGTTGCGTGCCTGGATGGGGGCGGTGATGGGGATTTGGTATCCCTCGGGCAGTGTGCCCGCGGGGATGTCGCCGTAGTCGGTGCCGGTCTGGGTGACGCAGTCGGCGCCGAAGCCGGCCACCGCCGGGGTGATGGCGGGGAGGGCTGCCGCTGTGCCGAGCGTCGGTGCGATGGCCTGCTGCAGGGCGGTGGCGAGCGCCTCGTGTTTCGCATAGGCGTCGGGCAGACCGGACTTTTGGACCTTCTGGGCGGCGACGGTGACCGGCATGCTCTGCCAGTCCTTGAGGGACTTCAGTGCCTTGTAGAACTTCGTGGCCGCGTACACCGGGTCGAGGATTTGTGTGCGGGTGCCCCAGCCCTGGGAGGGGCGCTGCTGGAACAGGCCGACGCTGTCGTGGTCGCCGTGGTCGAGGTTGCGCAGACCCGACTCCTGCAGGGCCGTGGCGAGCGCGATGACCTGGCCGCGTGCCGGGATCCTCATCTGCGCGCCGGTCGCCACGATGGCTTTGGCGTTGGGGATCTGTTCCTTGGGCGAGGCCAGGCCGGCGACTGTGACGTCGCTGCTGCTGCCTGCGAGCACCGCTTTGACCTGCTGGGCGACCTGCGCTGTGTCGACGTCCATGCCGCCGGTCCCGTTGGCGGCGCACTGGGCCTGTGCGGTAGCGGCTTCGGCTTCGCTCTGCCCGATGCCGGCGACGTGCGCGGCGATCGCCGCCATCAGGACGATCGCCAGCACGATCAGGCTTGCGCAGCCGCCCAGCCACTTCTTGTTCTTCTGCGTCACGACGATCCTTGCGGAGGCCTGCGCCGACGCGCGAGTTCCCGCTCCTCCCGGTCGGCGAGCCAGGCATCGAATCCGCCCGGGCCGCTCACGGATCGGCTCGGTGGTGTGGCCGCCTGCTGGGTGCGTCGCGAGACGGCACGGTGGGCCTGGATGTGCCGGCGGGGACGGCTCGTCGGGTCCGCGGTGGGCGCGCCGGTCGTGGACGTGGTCGACGAGGCCGCTGCGGGTGCGGTCCGCGGGCGGGGGGTGCGGGCAGCAGGACCTGTCCGGCGCGGTGAGCCGGCCGGGCGCGTGGGGCCGGTGGGGCGCGGCGGGTGTGTCGGCCTGGGCGGGCTGCCCTGGGGGCCGTTCGGCGGCGGTCCCTGTGGTGGGGTGCCCGGCCCACCGGGTGTGCCTGGCGGGTTGCCGGGACGCGGTGTTGGGCGGCCGGCGGTGCGGGCCCGGTGCGGCCGGCCCCGATAGCGGCCGGTTTGCATGCGGGTCACCAGGGCGGTGGCGCCGACGGTCCGGGGCATGGAGTAGGCGATGGCAGCGAGCGGGTTGCCGTGGGCGAGGGAGACGCCGGCCAGTGCGCCGCGGACCAGGCCGCGGGTGGTCTTCATGACGATGTGGCGGTTCTTGGGAACGGCCGAGGTGGCGGGACCGCTGAAGACGGAGCCGTGAGTGCCACCGATCCGGGCGGTGGACATCTTGGTGCGGAAGTTCTCGGCGGTCTGCTTAGTGCGGGCAGCCAACTGCTTGCGCTTCTTGACCGCGCCGATGCACACGACGTCAACGACCAAGAAGTGCACGGTCAGTTCTCTGCCCCAGTCTGCTTGTACGGGGTCGAGGACGGCCTGGAGGATGAGGATGAACACGGCCAGGGCGATGACGGATGTGAGCATCTGGCCCAGCGAGTGGAGCACGGAAGCAACCCAGTCCCACAGGAAGGCGCGGCCGGCGCCGGGGACGGTGCCGGCGATGAGGGCGGGCTCGCCGCGGATCGCGTCCCAGGCGATGCGGCACTGGGCGACCAGGAAGCTGCCGGCGAGGCCGGAGATGAGGACGGAAACGATGAGGGCGGCGATGAGGAGGAAGAGTCCGCCGCCGACCTTGTCGAGACTGGCTTTCTTCGCTGCGTCGACGTCGCCGGGCACGCAGTGTTCTTCGAAGCGTTCCATGGGCGGGTTGCCGAAGTGGTCGACGGCCCACCGGGTGCTCATGTCGATCTGCATGTCGTACCAGGAGGAGACAGGTAGCCCGACAGGGCTGAGGTAATCGGTGAGGCCGGTGAGCTTCTTCAGCTTGTTGGTCTGGGCGTGGATTTGCCGGTCGAAGGCCAGCTGCGCGAGCCGGGTGTCTGCGTACTCTGCGGCGCACTTGCCTTCGAAGACGCGGCCGTACTGCAGCAGCATCGCGGGTTTGACGATGAACGCGTCTGTGAGCGCGTTGGTCATGGGCCGCGACAGGGTGGTGCTGGTGGCCGGGGTGGTGACGCCGTCGTTGGCGTTCGGGGTGGCCGGGTTGGCGTCCAGGATGACGTCGGCGACTTCCAGGGCCAGACCGCGGGTCACCGTGATCGCCCCGTCCTGTTCCCCGAGGAGTGTGTTCGGGGCGGAGGACAGCAGTGTGGTCGTCAGCGCCGCCAGCAGCAGGGACAGGGCGGCGTCGCCCCAGCCCCGGGCCTTGTCCCCGAAGAAGATCCGGGCGACGCAGATGACTGCGCACACCGACAGGAACAGTGCGGGCAGGCCCATTTCCAGGATGACGCGGGTGTGCAGGGAGTCGGCGACCGACAGCACCGGGACGAGCAGCAGCTTGGCCAGGCCGAAGGACAGGGACCAGGCGATGAGCCAGCAGCAGAACGCGATCAGCCACTTGGTGACCATGAAGCACAGCTCGGTGAGCAGGTTCTGGATGCCCAGGTCCCAGTCCGTCAGGCCGCCGGTGTCGGACTTGACGGTGTAGACGCTGATCGGCAGGCCGTTGGCGTCGGTGACGTCGAAGACGCCGAGGACGCCGCCCTCGTCGGGGAGCAGTTTGCGCAGTCGGTCCTTCTCCGTGTCGAGCATCGCTTCCTGTGCCGCCTTGGAGAACTTCTCGTTCTGCTCGCGCATGACCTCCTCGATCGCCTCGACCTCTTCGGGCGTCGGGGTGCGCTGGGCGCCTGCCGCCGGCACGCTCGGCGACGGAGTGGGGGTGGGTTCCGCGTGGGCGGGCAGCGATGTGAGCAGGGTGAAAGTGGTGGCGGCGAGTACGGCGAACAGCAGCGCCAGGCGCAGCCGCGCGGCCCCAAGCGTCCGAAGGCGTAGTCGCCAGGTCTGGATCGTGGTCATGCTGCGGTCCGGTAGTCGCTGGGCGTGGTGTGGATGACGCGCATGACGGCCGGGTCCATCGGGATCAGGACCTTCATCAGTCCGATGCGGCCGGCCAGGTCCCGGTAGAGGCACTCCCCCGCCCGGGCGAGCTTTTCTTCGTCGGGCAGGTCCAGCGGTGACAGGCCGGCGGTGACCAGGTCCAGCAGTTCGGGATCGGTGGCATCGACGCCGAGGAACTCCAGGCCGCGCTCGGCGAGCGTACGAGTCGTCTGGCGGAAGAGGAGCCGGTGCGGGATCAGGCCCCGGATGATGGCGCCCTTCTCGCTGTCGGCCGGCCCGATGTCATCCGGGTCATGGGACCCGACATAGGCGGCGGCGTTGTGCTTGCGGCCATCGCGCATGAGCTCGAGCAACAGCTCCAGCCCCTCGTCCGAACTCGTGAGCCACCAGCACTCGTCGAAGACGGCGACGCCGAACTCGTCCTTGTGCCGCATGACGGTCTCGCGCGCCACGGCGGCGATCAGGTACATCAGCGAGCGGCCCAGGACCTTCTCGAACTCCAGGCGTTCGATGCGGTGGTCGGAGGCGAGCTCGCTCTTCTTGGGCAGGGCCAGGGAGTTGACGAGGAAGACGACGGAGTCGGCGCGGGCCGTGTCCACGACCGGGAGGGTGTCGTCGAAGACGACGGCGGCGAGGTCCTTGCGCGCGACGGCCTTGAGCTTGCGGGCCAGGTTCCGGGCAGGGGTGTCCTCTCCCCCACGCAGTACGAGCTCGTCCATCAGGGCGCGCATGGAGGGCTCGGGCCGTTCGAGTACGGCCTGCACCGCTTCGGACAGGGCGACGCCTTCCAGGTCCATCGGCTTCACACCGAGCAGCAGGGTCAGGAAGGACTCGCAGAAGCGGGCCGCGACCTTGGGACTGTCCTGCACGTACAGGCGCAGCGGGTCGAGGGACACTTCGGCGCTCTGGTCGATGCGGATGACCTGTGTGGTGCCGGGACAGGCTGAGGCGAAGCGGGCCCACTCCTCTTCTTTGGTGCGGTCGACGATGACGGCGCGCCCGCGGCTGTTCGGTTTGCCGGGCTGGTGGCCGCGGGCGAGGACGTTGTAGACGGCTGATTTGAGGCCGACGGACTTGCCGGCGCCGAGCTCGCCGATGAACGCCATCGAAGCGGACGCGTTCTCCCGGGGTCCGCGGGCCGGGTCGACCATGACGGGGCGGGCGCCGCCGGAGGCGAGCTGGAGGCCGAACAGGCCGCCCCTTTCGTCGCCGAGCTGGGAGCCGCACCAGGGCATGGCCATCGCGAAGTCCCGGGCGAGGAGGTACTGGGCGTACCCGGTCATCACTCGCGGGGTGCGGCAGCCGGGCAGCATTGCGTGCCACAGGTTGGTCTGCTCCCCCACTGGGCGGGAGAACGTGTAGTCGGTGGCGCCGAAGTCACTGGCCAGGGCGGCAGCCCTGTCCTGGGCTTCGTCCGCGGTGGTACCCCAGACCGCAAGGGTGACCATGGCGCGGATCTCGACCTCGCGGGCCGAGGCGGTGAGCCGGTCGCGGTACTCGTCGTTGTCCGCCTCGTTCTTCGCGAGCGCTGCCGGCGGGCCGGCCGGGTCGCCCTGGTACTCCGCGGCCTGCGCCTTCAGGTGCCGGGCGCGCTTGCGTGTCTTTGCCTCCGCCTTGGTGCCCGGGGTGATGACCAGCCGGGCGGTCCAGTCCACGGGGTAGGCCAGATCGTCCAGCTGCTGCAGATACGCCGCCCCGGGCAGCGCGAAGGCCTCCGGCATCTCGGACAGGGCCAGCAGCGCCTGGTAGGAGTCGCCCCACTCGGAGGAGACCTGCAGATAGCGGCGCTCGAACGGATTGCCCGGTACAGCCCTGCGGTCATTGAAGTCGGCGCCGCCCTCGGCGAGCAGCATCTCCCCCAGGGCCGCGACCGTACGGCCGCGGCCGCGTACGGGCTGCTCGGTGCCGTCGGGCAGGAACGGCTCCGCCAGCCCACGGCGCGCACTGTGCCCGTAGATCCACAGGATCTCGGCCTCAGTCGCCGGCCGCATGGTGACCCCGGTAGGCCACTGCGCGTGCATCCGGTTCGCCTGCCCGGTACGCCGCTCGATCTCCTCGGCCGTGATGGGGGCGGGCATCAAGCCGAGCTGCAGCGCGACTTCGGCCTTCGCCGCGGAGACGGCAGACAGAGCGGCGTCCTTGCGGGACAGCGGCGGCAGCGGGATCGCGAGCCAATCGGTGCGACCGGTCAGCTCCATCTCCTCGAGCTGGTCCAGCACCGCGTGGCCGAGCCGTTCGTAGCGCGGTGACTTCTTCAGGTCGACGTCCGCGACCATGGCCCGCACCACGGCGATCGGGTCGACCTGCGGGCACAGCGACATCAGCATCGGCTCGCCCGTCAATGACTTGAACAGCGACTCAAGCGACTTCAGTCGGCGCCTCTTCGCGGTCGCCGGCGCATGCGAGTAGTTGGCGGCGGCCACCCGCCAGATCGCCCAGGTGGTGCCGTGCGTGGTGAAGACGAGGTTGTTGGCAACGTGCCGGATCGGCAGGCGCATCTCACTCCTCCGGGATTGTTCGTGCGGATGCGGCGCGGCGGGCGAGCAGGGCCTGCACACCGGACGCCACAGGGGGGCCGGCAGTCGCATCGGGGGCGGGTGTGGCCGGCGCCGGGGCCGGCCGAGCAGGGTGGTGGGTGACGGCGGGGGCCGGCCGGGCCGCTGCGGGGACAGTGCCGGCCGCAGGGCCGTCGGCGGCCACGGTGATGAGCGTGTCTCCGCCCACCGGGCGGGCCGGGCGGAAAGGCCGGCCATGCAGCCGCCCCCACCGAGGCCCGGTCACCATCGAGGCGACACTGACCATGGCGGCGAGAGGGTTGCGGCCGTCGATGTGCAGATGCCGCAGGAGGAAAGCGGCCGCGAACGGCAGCCCGAGCAGCACCACCACGTCCATCAGCCCGTGCCCGCCCCAGACCGCACGGGTCAGGATCAGCGCAACGAACGTGCCGACGATCGCCGCGAGCTGAGTGAGCGTGTACGGGCCGCCCGGCAGCCGGATCCCCCGGCCGCCGTTGACGTCGCGGATGACACCGTGAACCAACGGGGCACGACGGGCCTTGGTGTAGCAGCGGCCGATCAGTTCGTCGCTGGTCTCGGACGCGTCGACAAGATGGGTGGTCACTGGTCACCAGGCCCGGTGAGCTGCCGACCGCCGCCGTCGTACTGGGTGATGTCCTCGGTGGTCTTGTCCTTGAGGGTGTCCATGTTCGCGGCGCCGCCCCAGACGATGGCCGCGAAGATCACGGCCATGATGGTCGGGCCGGGCGCCTTCGTCTTCCAGCCGACGATGACCACGAAGGCCCCGCACAGCACCGGGATGGCGACGTTGAAAATGAGGGCCTTGATGTCGTTGCCGAGGCCGGTACCGGTCTGGATCCAGCCCGCGGCGAGCGTGATGTCATGCATGGCGTCTTCTCCTTCAGGAGGTGGAGGCGGGGGTCGGAGCAGTGCTGGACGCCGTCGAGGGAGCCGTGCCGGCGTTAGGAGCAGCGGCAGGTGAGGGGGCGCCGTCGAGGCTGGCGATCTCCCAGCGGCCGGCCCGCGCCTTGAGGGTCAGCGCGTAGGTGAGCGGGACGCGGACCTCGTCGTGACCCGTAGCGCGCAGCGCGACCAGCAGCCGCAGCGTGGTGCCGTCGTCAGGCACGGTGGTCACCGGCTCGGTGCCCTTCTCGCCCTCGATCGCGAGGGTGTCGACCGCGATGCCCGTGTACGGCGCGGGAGCAACGGGAGCCAGGTTCGTTCCCGGTGCGAGGTAGCGGTCGAGTTCGCCAGCGCCGGTCAGGTAGGCGGTCAGGAATTCGGTGACGGCCTGGGTACGCGGATCCGCCGGCAGCGCCGGCCGCATTGGCCCGTAGACGAGCCCGGGAGCCTCGATCCGCTCAGGGGCGGCAACCTCGGCGGGCATCGCCAGCGCCGTGTAGCCGCTCGCCCCGCCGGCCGTGGTCGCAGTGGCGACCGGGACCTGGAAGTACCGCACCGCCTGGGCGGCCGCGGCCTTGGCTTCGTCCTTGTCGTCAGCCTGGTGTGAGTCGGCCGGCTTCGCCGCCGGTTTCGTGTCGGTGATGCGGGCGGCCACCGTCACGGACCAGATGCCCTCGTCGGTCTGCCGCAGCCGCACGACGGTGAGCTGCTCGCCACGCCGCCGATCCGAAGGCCCCTCCAGACGCAGGCTCGTGGCGTCCGGGTAGTAGGCGGCGAGCTCGCCCTGGTCGCCCTCCCCCGCCGAGATGAAAGCGGCGACAAAGAGCTGGGCGAAGCCGGCCGCGCCCTGAGCTCCAGTCGCAGCCGGAGCAGTGGGCGCCGGCTTCCTCTGTGCCGGCCCGGCCTGTGCTGGTGCCGACAGATACGCGAACGCGCCGAGCAGCGGGCCGAGGACGAGCAGACCCCAAGCCGTCCAGCGAATGGCGGCGGCGGTGTTTGCCTGGGCACCGGTCGACCAGCCGGCCACATCCTGCGGCCCCTCGTCGATGTCCCAGTCCTGCGGTTCGGCCTCCGGTACAGCCGCGTTCTTGGCCGGGCGACGGTTCCAGGCGGACTTCATACCGAGTCTCCGAAGGGCTGCAGGGTGTGGCCGGCCAACTCATCGATCCGCCGGCGTAGCTCGGTCTCCGGTCGCTGCTGCAGCGTCGCCAGAGAGGCGAGGACGCCATCGGCGTCCTTGGCGAGGAAGGCGCGCAGCTGGTCGTGGGTGTGGGTATCGAAGGGGCGCGAGACGAGCGCAGCGCCGAGCTGGATGAGCAGACGCTGGGCGCGTGTGACGCGCTCTTCGTCTGCATCCAGGGGCGCCTTGGCGGTCTGGGGCATACGGATGTCCCTCTCTGGGTTCGGGCCGACGGTGGACGGAGGACTAGTCGGTGTCATGCCGCAGGCCTCAGCTGGAGCGAGGCCGACAGGCGGGCCACGGCGCGGGAGCGGCGGCGCTGCCACGCGGTGGCGGTCGTGCCGGTGCGGGTGGCGGCGACGGTGTCGGTGAGCGGGTCGGTGGTGTAGTGCCAGGCGATGGCGCGGGCGTCGGCCGGCGAGAGGGTTCCGCTGCCCATCGCGTCCAGGACCAGCTCGAGCAGCTCCAGGCGAGCGCGGCCGGCTTCCCCTTCGCTGACGGCACCGGTGGGCTGAAGGCCGGCGGCCGCCGCGGCCGCGCTGACGCTCTGGGCTTCGGCCAGTTCGGCCGGCCCGGGTGTGCTGTCGGCCAGGTCCTGTGCGGAGGCCAGGTCTTCGGCGTGCTCTTCGCGGTCGGCGGTGAGCTCCCGGCAGACGTGACGCAGCGTGTCCAGAGCGAGGTTGGCGGCGGGCCGGCCGGGCCGGGTGTGGATGCGACCGGAGCGGGCGACGACGTAGAGAGCAGCGATGGTCATGTGACCGATGTCGTCGAAGGTGCGGCCACCGAAGGGGCGGACCTGGCCACGGGTCATGCGGACCGCGGCCGGGATCATCGCCTGGACGATGATGCGGGCGGCGAGCGTGGCCGATCGGTCACGGCCGGCCGCGCGGCGCAGCAGGGCGCGGAGCACGGCATCGGTCAGGGCATCGGTCAGAGCCCCGTTGGGCGGCTGAAGGGCGGCGAGCAGCTGGGCGGGTCCAAGACCGCGCACCCAGGAATCGGTCACGGCGGCGACGTCATCGGCCAGGCGATCGGCCACCAGCCAATCGGTCACGGCGGCCTGGACGGAGGTGTCCGCACACAGGACTTCCCACTCCACATCCAGGCGCTCAAAGATCCCGCTGGCGGTGTGGGCGGTCGGCGACAGGTTCGGCACGGCACTTCTCCTTTCGGATGTCGTGCCGTGAACTCTCCTCAGACCGGCTTGCCCAACGGCTTGCCCAACTCCCCGAAACAGCAGATGGGAGGCTTGCCCATGTGGCGGGCAAGCCTCCGGTGACCGATTGGGCAAGCCTCCTAAGGGGGGTGGGCAAGCCTCGGTGACCGGTCCATGCAACCCCGGGCAACCCCCAATGGCAGTGGGCAAGCCCTGCCCCGAGAGGCGGAGCAAGGCCCGCCCGGAGACGTCCGTCGGTCACACCGGCGAGGTGACCGATGACCACTCTGCTGGTCATGACCGATGACCGATCCGGGCCGCATCGGTCATCGGTCACGAGCACCGGAATCGGTCACGGCGCCATCGGTCACCGGCCATCGGTCACCGGCCATCGGTCACCGGTCACTCCCCCGGAATCGGTCACGCGACAGGGCCCGGACATGACTGTGGCCGATGACCGGGATCGGTCATCGGCCACTCGTCAGGGCGGCTCGGTCAGCGGCTGACCGAGCGAAGATGCGCGCGGCCCTGCTGCCGCCGCTGCTCCGTGAGGTACTCGACCGCTGCGTTGACCCGCCGCTGACCGGTCTTCGGAGACAGCTCCAGACGTCGGGCGACCTCCGCTCCGGAGAGCTTCTGGCCGGCTTCCTCGGCCTCGGCAAGCCACCCCGCGACCGTCACAATCTGCTGCTGCACCGGGTCCAGATCAGGCTCCTGGCTCTGCTGCTCGGGCAGGCGCGCAGTGGCCTCCCCGGTGTCAGAGACCGTGGCCTCCCAGACGGTCGCGTCCTCTCCAGCCGCACTCGCCGTCCGGCTTTCCCGGGAAGACTGCTGCGGCACTCCCCCACCGGCCGTACGGCCGCCTTCCACCAAGGCAGTCGGGACCAGGACCGGTTCGGCCGCATACGGCTGCGAGGCAACAGCCGGATCAGTCATGTCGGTCCCGGCAAAGGAGCGACTGTCCGCCGTTGCGTCAGTCCATGCGCCCCGGTCATCCGCTCCCTCAACCACGCCCGATGCCGGCACCGCGACATCATCGGCCGGTCTCTCCTGATCGTCTGCAGACACGGGCGACTGCGGAGCCTGCATCTTGAAGTCCTGCAGGATCGGCCGGAGCTGTCCCTCCGTGAGAACGCTGCCGGACACGGGATCGACGACGCCGTACTGGGCAAGGAAGAGTCCGAACTGGCGGGCGTTCGGCAGCTCGCCGTACTGAGAGATGAACCCCTGGACGGCCTCGTAGTAGTCGACGTCAGGCAGAACCGGTTCGTCCAGCACGAAGGACTCGGCACCCTCGGGCTCAGGCGAGGACGCCGGCTCCTCATGACCTGCCGTAGCTGCCCCCGTCGCGCTGGCTTCCAGAGCACGCTGATGCTCGCCCATCAGCTCGGCGTGGGGGTGGGCCGTCTCGACGGCGGCCGGGACCGGGGCCAGGGGTAGCAGGACCGGTTCGATGCCTGCTGCGGCCAGTCCGGCCGGGCCGGTGTCGGCCAGCGGGACGCCGAACTTCGCCAGCCGTAGCGGCATCAGCGACTCGACGGGGGCCTTGCGGCGCCAGTTCCGGCCGAAACGGGCCTGGAGCCGGGCCTGGTAGATCAGCCGGTCCTGTTCGAG
>NZ_JBITCU010000063.1:0-17454 GCF_044453545.1 Streptomyces sp. NPDC051664
CCACAGCAATCTCGTCCGGAGTCACACACTCTCAACGCCACACCGGACCCCCAGGACACGCACCACCACAACCGACCTGACCAAGCCCTACTAGGACACGGACCGCCACGACCGTCGGGGAGTCCCTCAGCTGCACCTTGCCGGCAAAGCTCGGGTGCAGCACTGGGACTCCCCATCGTTCTTGTGAGGTCCTGGCAGCAGAGTACGCAGAACGCGTGGGCCCGCCCCGACCGGACTTTTTTGCGTTCTGGTGACGCTCACTCAAGAAAGAGCCCCGTAGGGGCTCTGACCTGCAAGAGTCACTTCGTCTCATGGCGAGCAACCCCTCCGTCGGGCGAGCTTGCTGTCACAACGCGGGACGCCCCGGCTCCGAACTAGGCGCGGATCGAGGCCAGTTCCACATCGTCGACTTCTTCGCAGGCCCAGGCGCTTTGGCAGCAGACAGCGCCGTGCCTGTCGGCCCTCGGTTCGGGCCGCTTCAACGCGCTCGGCGTACACGCGGTAGGCCTTGCGCCAGGCCGGGGTTGCCCCGTCCTTCAGAAGTTCCGCCAGGTCGTCTTTCGGATGCTCGCTGGAAAGGAGACCTCGGTGTCGCTAGCGAGGCGGGCTGGCGCCTGCGGTTGCGGGTAACGCGATAGCCAACGGCCACTGTGACCGGATCGCACCAAGAGCGTTAAGGAACACACCGGGCGCGCGCCCGGCACCGAATTCTTAGGGGAGCCGATGAAGCGCAAGACCATCATGCAGATCAGGGCGGCCGCTCTGATCGCCGTACCGTCCATGGCTCTCGTGGCTGCCGTGAGCACTGCTGGCACGGCACAGGCAGCGCCCCATGACGGGTCAGGGGGCGCCATCTCGCACAACGGCGTGAGGGTCAATTTCTGGCAGGGAATCTCGGTTACTGATGAATCAGGTGACTTCTGAGTCGTCAGTTCACCGCGATACCGGCCCGCGCGCGTGCGTAGGACGGTCTCATGAGTTCCACGAGCGTTCCTTTTCGCAGGTGAGCACCCCTGGCCTGCGGTGTCACGGAAGGTCTGGCGGTTCTCGGGCTGGGGATGAAACACGAGCAGCCGCCGTTGCACCTTCGTTCGGTGCAACGGCGGCCGCGTCGGCAGGACTGTTACTGCAGCTTCCGTGCGATCCGGCCTTCCTCGACCTGCTCTGTCTGCTGGTTCTTCTCGTTCTTGACGGTGTACTTAGCCTGTTGCCCCTGGCCCTCCGCACGCTCGATCCGGCCCTGCATGTCCTCGCCTTGCTGGTTCCGGTACTCCACACGATCGCCCTGCTTGAACTGCATGGACTCTCCAAGTCGCTTGTAGGTCGGCGGGGGCTGGCCCCACGCGTTCGGCGGGGAACGCCCCTCATGGCGCCCGTGGCCATCGTCAGGCGCACTGACAGCCCACCCCCGTCTCCACACCACAGCAACCACTGCGGGCCGAATGGAGGACCCCTCGCCCGCCTTGCCCGACACCGCGTCGGCGTTGTTCAACGCCAACGGTTCTGTGGCGGAGGCCGGGGTCAGGTGAGGCCGGCGGAGGCGTTGTCGTCCCAGCCGTCCTCGCGCTGCATGTAGCCGAGCAGGGATCGGGAGTGGCGGGCCCAGCCGCCCTGGTCGGCGATGGCGATGCCGTCGCGCCCGCGCTTGCGGGCGGTGGAGGCGAGCCCGATGCGCAGCGAGTGGCCGGTCCAGTGGATCGGGACCCCGGCCCGCTTCGAGATCCGTTTGACGGCGCGGGTGACGCTGTCGGGGACCAGCCCGCCGGTGATGTGGCCGTGCCGGTCGATGCCGACGAACGCCGGGGTCGACGGGTCGGCCCACTGCTCGCCGTGCTCGGTGATCAGCCGGGTGCGGTAGGCGGTCCAGGCCCGCACCGGGCAGACCGCCGGGTCCTGGGCGTAGGCGAGCTTCGCGTTGCGCACCGAGTGCTTGGTCTTGCCGGTGAGCACCGCGATGACCAGGCCGCGCGGGTGCAGGGTGACGTCGCCGGTCAGCAGTCCAGCGGGATCCTGGGAGCGCGAGGCGTAGTGGAAGCCGGTGAGCACCAGGGCCTTGTCCCGGGCGCCGGTGAGGGTGTCGGGGCAGGAGCGGGCAATCGCGTACAGCCCGTCGACGTCGGCGCCGACCGCCTGGCCGCGGCCGCGCCGCTCCCCGGCCTGAAGCAGCTTCACCGCCAGGCCCTCCAGCGCCTTGCGGGCCTCGCCCTGGTCGTCGCCGCTGACCGTGACCCCGCGCTCGCGCAGGCCGACGACCGCGGCCGCCAGGTGCGTGCCGGCGGAACTGGGGGCGTAGCCGCGCCCGTTGCGCCGGCCCTCGCGCAGCATCCAGGTCACGAACGCGACCAGGGAGCCGCGGCCGCCCTCGGAGGCGGGCAGGCCGGTGGCGGCACAGAACCGTTCCCACACCCGCCAGGACTTCGCGTAGGTGTCGAGGGTGTTGTCCGGGGTGATCTCGGCGGCGAGATCCTCGGCCTCGGCGAGGCGCCGGGCGGCATCGATACCGTGCCGCTCGGCCCACCGCTCGACGAGCACCTGGCGCTCGTCGGCGGCCACCGGAGCGGGCACCACCGCGGTGGCCGGCTCGTCGATGTCGGCGGCGGTGCCCGCGTCGAGGGCGCTCACGGCTGGCCCGGGTGCGCCGCGGCGCGGTAGCCGTGGGCGGCGAGCCAGCGGGCCACGGCCTTCTGGTCGGCCTTGGCCCGCTCGAAGTCGGCATGGGCGGCTCGCCCGGCAACAGCGTCCTGTCCGGTCCTGACCGCGTTCTGCAGGGCCCAGCGGTTGATGAGCATCGAGGTCCTGCCCTCCAGGCGGCCTTGCTCCTCCCACGCGGTGCGTTCGGCGGCCGCGGTCTTGATGAGGGCGGGGTGGCCGTCCTCGGCGGCGCTCGCGGTGACGTCGTGGAGGTAGTACGCGATGAACGCGCGCGCGGTCGCGTCGTCGTCCTCGGTGATGCCGTGTGCCATGACGGTGGATCCCCCTCCTGCCGGGCCGCTCTGACCCGCTGTCATGTCCGGTTTTGTCGCGTCGGATAAGGAGAGCTTATCCGACGCGAAGTCTCCGCCGGGCCCGTAATGGGGTGCCGGTAAGGCCCTTGTCACCAGCCGTAAGCGGTGGTGATCTTGTCCAGCCCCGTCACCGACGTGGTGCCGGTGACACGGACTGCCGGCCAACTTTCCAAAAGAAGTTCTGCAAAAATACTTTTGGAAAGTCCCTGGTTCGCCCTACTCTCCCGTCATGGTCAGCGAAGAGCAGAAACGCGTACTCGATCCCGAGCAGGACGCAGCAGCCTTGAAGGCACTCACGCACCCGCTTCGTATCCGGCTGCTCGGGATGCTGCGGCAGGACGGCCCGGCCACCGCGAGTGAACTCGGGGTCAAGACCGGTGAGTCATCCGCTTCCACCAGCTATCACCTGCGGGTGCTGGCGAAGTACGCGTTCGTCTCCGAGGCCGAGCACCGTGACGGGCGGGAGCGCCGCTGGCAGGCGGTGCACTCCCTGACCTCCTGGAGCAACAAGGCAATGCAAGCCACGCCGGGCAGCCGCGCCTATGTCAGCTTGTCCCGCAGGGCTCAGATCGAGCACCTGGAGGCTTCTCTCGCTCGGCACGAGGCCGACATCGCAGACGGGCGGCTGGGCCAGGAGTGGGTGGAGCCTTCCGGGATCGGCGACTTGATGCCCCGTCTGACCCCCGAGTCGCTCACCGAGCTCTGTGAGGTGCTCGACCGGAAGCTGGAGGAACTGACCACCCGCGATGCGGGGGATCCGCGCGCAGTGCAGGTCATGTTCCTCACCGCCGGGCTGCCCCTGGCTCCGCGCGACGCCGGCGCTGAGGCGGACACCTCTGCCCAGGCGGGGACAGATGCCCAGGACGCGTCATGACCGGGCCGCTGGACATACGCACCGCATGCCGCCGCTACGTCACGGTCTGCGTTCTGTTCTGGCTGCCGCTGGGGCTGACTATCGCTCCGCTGATCCTGCTGTTCACCGAGCGAGGCATGGCCATGATGGCCATCGCGGGCTTCTTCGCCGCGCACTCCCTCACAGCCGCCGCGCTGGAACTGCCCACCGGAGGGCTGTCCGACGTCCTGGGACGCCGTGTTGTGCTGGCCGCCGCCGGCCTTCTGAACCTGGCCGCCTTAACCCTCCAAGCCCTGGGCACTGCTCCCTGGCTGCTCGGACTCGGCATGGCCCTGATGGGCGCAGGCCGCGCCCTGTCCAGCGGACCTGCCGAAGCCTGGTACGTCGACACCGTCCACGCGCACTCCGGCCCCGGCGCAGACCTGCGCACCGGACTGGCCCGCGGCGGCTCCGCGACATCCGCCGCGCTCGCCACGGGCACCCTGTTCGGCGGTGCCCTTCCCTGGCTGCTCGGACTCGGGCCCGACCTCGGCGCCCGAATGAGCAAGGCAACTTCCGAACTGGTGCTGCCCCTTTCCGTCCCGCTGCTTCTGGGCGCGGCGGTCGAGATCGCCTTCGTCCTGTACGTCTTGACTGCTCTGCCCGAGCCGCCCCGGCCAAGGACCAGAGTGCGCGAGGTACTCCGAGGCATCCCGGCCACCGTCATGGGCGGACTGCGGTTGGGGGGCCGCGACGCGCTGGTCCGTCGGGTACTCCTCACCGCAGCGGCCGCCGGCAGCGCCCTGGCCGCGATCGAACTGCTCACGCCGGGCCGTGCCGCAACGCTCACCGGCGCATCGGAGTCGGGGGCGGTGCTCTTCGCTGCACTCGCCTGCGCTGGATTCGTCTGCTCCGGGATCGGCAGCCACCTCGCACCGCTGGCCGCCCGGCTTGCGGGCAGTGGCGAGCGTGCAGTCATGGTGAGCCTCGGCACCAGCGCGAGCGGCCTGCTTCTGCTCGGGGCCACTGCAGCCGTCACGACAGTGGGCTCCACGGTCCTCGCGGCCATCGGGTACGGCCTGGTCTACCTCGGGCTCGGGATAGCGGGACCGAGCGAGAACGACCTCCTGCACCGCCGTGTCGCCAGTTCGGGTCGTGCCACCGCGCTGTCCGTCCAGTCCCTCGCCCAGCAACTGGTGGGAGCTCTCACCGGCTTGATCATCGGCGCCCTTCCCTCAGGCCCGCTGCCCTGGCTGCTGGGAGGCACAGCGCTGCTGGCAGGAGCCCTCCTGTGGATTCACCGCAGCGGGCCCACATCCCCGACCCCGGCGCCAACATCTCAGCCGCATACCGTGTCGTCTTCCCCGAGCACGGCCGAACTGCCCTGACCCTCCAGCACTGATCACTGCCGTTTGCGGCTGGTGACACGGTTCTTACCAGCACCCCGTGATCCCCATGGGTTCAAGGAAACCGAAGGCCTTCAGCTTGAACCCACGGGTCCACCGGTCTGCTTCAGATCGGTAGACCCGTGGGTTCGGTTGGAACACGAGGATGCTGTGCAAGCCGAAGAGCTTCGGTCGTGACCTCGGCGTCGACCTGCGCCTGTGTTCTGTCGCCGTATTCGAGGACGTCGTAATCGTCGTCCAGGTTGGCGAGTCGTTCAACCAGAGGCAGATCGTGCCCGAAACGATGGTGGATCCGGAAGGCCAGCGCGCGTGGGGTCAGCTCGCCGGCCAGCATCCGGGCGGCAAGTGCTCGCGCGGCGGCTTCTTGTCCGGCAACGCTGCCCGCTGGGTGGAAGGTGAGGCCCAGTTCGTCGAGTGCCGGTGGAAGGAGGTCGGGGACCTCGTAATCCGCCTCCGCGCTTGTGCACGCGGCCAAGATCCGCAGGGCAGGACTGTCGAGGCCGGCAATGAGTGCATCACAGGCAGCAGTGACGACGTCGGTTGCGCGGATCTCGCCCATGCTCCAGAGGACGGCATGGTCCTGTAGAGCGGTTGCTGCTGCTTCGGTCGAGGTCACTCGCTCATGATTGCCTTCATCGTGCGTCTGGTCGAGCAGGTTTCATCGAAGTTGTTGTTCAGCGGCCTGTTCCAGCAGCACCCGCGCGGAGTCCGTGTAGCGAATCGCGGTCTTCGCAGACTGCTCGGCCCGGGCCCGCTCCCGACGCCGCCGTTCCTGCTCTTCCTGGATCTCCAGCTCGCGGATCTGGTTCCGGGTCTGGCGCAGCTGCCACTCCAGCCACGCGGCCAGGCTTCGGTTCTTGTCCAGGTCGGATATGGAGCCGGGGTCCGACATGGTCACGCCGCCTTGTCTGCGGGCTGCTCGTGGGCATGTTGAGCGCCATCCTGGCTGCCACCACACCACCTTCGAGTGTCGACCAGTACGGGTGCGTCGACACTTCGATGCTCAGCCGGACCAGCTCCGCCTGATACCGGACCACCTCCGTCGCCTGCTCCGCCGTGTACCCGGGGCTGTCGGCCTTGCCCGAGCGGAAGCTCGTGTACGGCTGCCTCTCGCTCTCCCAGCTGGGCAACGGTTCGGCCGACCACGGCAGGCTGGCGGCGTACTGCTCGTACGCGGCACGGGTCCGGTGCAGCGCGAGCTGGGCGTCGCGCAGGTCCTCAGGAAAGTCGTACATAGGCACATTGGAATAGTAAGTGTGTTTGATTTTTAGATGCGAGCACCGCGCTGGCTCCATCAGCGAATCCCCCTACTGGAGGGACGCGCTTCAGTACCTGTTCCCGAACCGGATCGGCAAGCCAGGCTGGTGAGGTCGGGTACCCGGGTCCCGGCTACCCGACCTCAGCTGGATCGCCGTCGCCGTGCCGCTGGCCCCTGTAAGGCCTCACTCAACCGAGAGCGAGCACGAGGATGCAGACAAGGGCGATGACCGAGCCGGCGATTACCCAAACGAGCCCGAGGAACCGGGTGAGCTGCGCTTCGCGACCGTGTGTCCATGTCGACCAACCAGGGGCCGGCGCGACTCGGCGCGCACGCGCGAGTCGACGCGCACGCGCCTTCTCGGCCTGGCTGCGGGCCCAGGCTGAGCCTCACGGGGAGAGATAGAAGGCGCCGAGGAAGAGAAACACCAGACTGACGACCAGCATGAATCCGAATATGAAGGGCGGCGGACCAGCCAGTGCGATCATGGACTGATGGTGGAGCGCGGCGTCCCCAGGGTCAAGCGTTCCGCCACGGCGAAAGGCGCGGGTTGGCGGTCACGGTGGTGACCGCGGTCACCAGTCTCGCGTGTGCTCACGGGAGGCCAGCGGTCATTTATGAGAGTGACTCTCCGTGCGTGGGTCGCTCTCGACCCCAGGGCCGCAGAAGACGAAGGTGCCCGGAACGCATTGCGTCCCGGGCACCGCCGGTCCCGCATGATTGCCTCACCCTCGCTACATGGGCAGGCCTGAGCGTCAAGAGCAACACCGTGAACACCGTCTTGGGCCCGTTGCCGACCGAGGAGCTGAGCGCCGTCTCGGTCCACGAGGCGCTGCTATCGGTGGTTTCGGGCGCGGAGCTCACCTTCGACATCACCATGGACCGCGCGGAGATCTTCGAGACCCTCGCCGCGAAGCTGAAGGACTTCCGCGCCCACGGCGGTGGCACGATCGGCCGGAAGTGGCATGGCGCACCATGGTGCTGGTTCACGGAGGGGTGGAAGCCGCCGTTCGGCGGGAGCGGCTGCGGACGGGATGAACGATTTCGGCCGCACCAGGTGAGATGGTTTCATCTTTATTCAGACTGGCGGTGATAATTCGATTCCAATTCCGATGCCTGCCTAATTGCTGCTGAGATCGGCTCAATGAGTGTCTTTCACAGACCTGACCGGTGTGCTGCAGCAACGTTCCGAGCCAGCCCTGTATCCCTTTAACGTTTTCGTGAGGCGATGGAAGGCTGGAGACGATGTTCGGGCGAAGGAAATTCCTCAAGGCCGGTGCTGTGGGAGGTGCGGCCATGCTTCCACCGGGTGTTCTGGGAGCGCCGGCGTACGCGGCGACGGCTCGGCAGACAGGGTGTCCGGACATCCCGGTCACGCACACCCCTCCCCTGGAGAGGTATGTCGACCCGCTCCCCACGCCGTTGACAGCCGTCCCGGATCCTTCTGCATACCCGGGCGCCGACTACTACGAGATCACGATGCGGCAGGACTCGTGGCGCTTCCACCGGGATCTCGGGCCGGCAACCGTGTGGGGTTACTGGGCCAACAACCCGCACGATCCTCACAAGCCGACCGGCATGGGCTACCTCGGGCCGACCATCAGCGTGACCACGGACCACCCGACGGTCGTCAAATACCGCAACGAGCTGCCGACCACCCACCTCTTCCAGTTCGTGATCGACGCCATTCGCAACGGGTGCTCCGAGCTCACCCCGACCCCTCCACCTCCCTACAAGCCGGTTCTGCCTTTTCCCCCGAATGTCAACGTGTGGAACGTCGTACACCAGCACGGCGGTTTCACAGCGCCACAGTCCGACGGCATGCCGATGCAGTCGTTCAGCCCGGACGGCATCCACGCCGAGCACTACACCACTCTGGAACCGGGCCGGGTCGAACGAAACGAAGCGATCTACGGCTACACGAACCACGACCGTTCGTGCATGCTCTGGTATCACGATCACGGCATGGGGATGACCAGCCTCAACGTCTATGCGGGCCTTGCCGGTCTCTGGCGCGTCAGTGACCCTGCCGACGAGCGGCTCGGGCTGCCGCGAGGCGAATTCGAGGTCCCGCTCATCCTGCAGGACCGGACTTTCAACCCGGACGGCTCGCTCGCCTACACCATGACCCTGA
Source organism: Streptomyces sp. NPDC051664 (assembly GCF_044453545.1). NCBI lineage: Bacteria > Bacillati > Actinomycetota > Actinomycetes > Kitasatosporales > Streptomycetaceae > Streptomyces > Streptomyces sp. NPDC051664. Next base: position 8,636 of record NZ_JBITCU010000063.1, read on the forward strand.
GGGAAGGCGAGGACACCCCGGTCGTCAACGGAAAGGCGTACCCATTCCTGGCCGTCGAGCGACGACGCTACCGGCTGCGCATCCTCAACGCTTCGAACGAGCGTTTCTGGCGGCTGAGGTTCGACGTCTATCCCAAGGACGTACTGCCCCAGCCCACACTGCCGTTCTGGCTGATCGGCACCGACGGCGGCTTCCGTGCTCCGCTGCAAATGCTGAACTTCCTGATCTCGCCGGCCGAGCGCTACGACCTGATCGTCGACTTCAGTCAGGTGCCCATGGGTACGAAGGTCAGATTGACGAACTACCATGCGCCGGTCCACTACCCGGGTATGCCCGGCGAAGGACCGGAAATCCGGGAAATCATGGAGTTCCAGGTCACCGAACCATTGTCCGGAGGCACGGACAGGACGAGGCCGCCCAAGGAACTCAGGCTGCCGAAGGTCGCACCTGTCAAGCCGAGACCGCACACCCGTCGGCGGCAATGGGTTACGTACCAGCACAAGCTCTTCAGGACCATGACGTTCAACGCGATGCCGTTCGAGGCGCCGTCCGTGGACTTCATCGAGGAGGGCTCGTCCGAGATCTGGGAGTACATCAATCCCAACCACGACGCCCACCCGATGCATGTTCACCTCGTAAACTTCCAGGTGCTGGACAGGCAGCCGATCGACGCGGTCGAATACCAGGCGGATTACGAAAAGTGGATTGACGGTGGCCGCAAACCGAAGGACCTGCCGGTGCTGGAGAACTATTTCACCGGTCCACCGATTCCGCCGGACCCGGACGAAGCACGGTCCAACAAGGACACGTTCAAATCCTATCCGGAGACGGTGACCAGAATCATCATTGAGGAATTCACTCCGCCGACGAGTACGATCGCGTCGATTCCGGGCAGCGGCACCGAGTTCCCGGCGACATACATCCACCACTGCCACATTCTCGAACACGAAGACGACGACCTGATGCGCCCGTGGACGATCGTCGGCCACGGCGACCACGGCGGTGGCCACGGCCACTGACGGGATCGATCGACCCGCGAGTGCCGGTCCGCGCCCAACGGGCCCGGACCGGCACTGACGCCGTGACCCGACCCTCCCCGGATCCTTGCGAGTGCGGCGCCCGCAAGAGGACGGATGCTCTCGGCCCTCGACAGGCCGTGGGGCACGTACTCTGCGATCTCCCCGTGCGCGAAGGAGCCCCAAGGCGCACTGGATTGAACTACGGGTTCAAGGCTCCTCGCTCCGTTCGCCGCACGCCGGCGAGGGCGTCCTGTGGCCGGGGGAACGCCCGCCCAGGTCAGCTCCCCGATGAGGGTGGACCCCCCACTCGAGGGCTGATCAGGGAGACAGGTACGGAGGTACCCAGCGCGCCGCCAGTCTGCAGGGCGGTGGCCGGCGGGCCACCCGCCACACCGGCGTTCTTCACCGGCGCGTTGCCGACGATGGCGTCGGAGGAGGCGGACAACACCGTGCCGACGCCCAGAGCTCGGCTCATCCCGTAAGGATGCCGGGCAATGCGAGCGCGCCGATGAGGGTTGTGCCGGCCAGGAGCCAGACCACGTAGTCGCCGATGTGCCCCGAGTGCATGCGCCGAAGCGGCGTCGTCCAGCTCTGAGCTTCCTGATGGGCGGGGCCATGTACGGCTGCTGCGGCCAAGCCCACGGCGAGTGCAGCGGAGACGAACCCGAAGATCGTCCCGGCCGGAGTCCAGTGAGGTGCATGATGGGCGCCGAACGCGTCGCCCACGGACGTGGCAAGCCATGGGGCCAGACCGGCCGCGACAGCTCCGACGAGCAGTGCGGTGGGGACCCCGGTCATCGTCATGGGCACCCGGCCGATACGGCCCTTGGTCTCCGGCTCCTCCTCATCACCCTTCGTTTCGTCTTCCGGTTCGGCCTCGGGTCGCTTCCCGGCGCCGAGGAACACCCGTGCGGCGACCCGGAGCACCGCTCCCGCGGTGACTGCGGAGACGACGACGAACACCACGGCGAGGAGCCCGCCCGCAGCTTCTTCCGTGACCGCTTTGCCGAGACCCGTGCCGAATGGGGGCAGCCCGGACAGCGCCAGCGCACCGGTCGCGAACAGGACGCCGACCCAGCGCAACTCCTTTGCGCGACCGAACAGTTCGTGTTCGTCGACACTCCCGTACCGGTCGAGGAGGATGCCCACGCAGGCGAACAGGGCGGCCTTCGCCCCCGCGTGGCCCAGGATGTAGAGCGCGATCCCTCCGGTGGCCTCGGGGCGCAGGAGGCCGATTCCGATGAGGAAGAGCCCGGTGTGGGCGACCGTCGAATAGGCAAGGAGTCGCTTCACGTGCCGTTGCTGCCAGCACATCACCGCGCCGATCAGCGCGGTCAGCACGCCGAGCGTCACCAGGGCGCGCTCAGCGTCCGGTGCGGGGATGCCACCGGGCCCGGCGAAGATCGTGTAGTACACCCGCCACACACCGTACGCGCCGAGTTCGACCATGACCCCGGACAGCAGCATGCAGACCGGGGTCGGCGCGACGGCGTGTGCGTCGGGCAGCCAGAAGTGAAACGGGACGGCGGCCGCCTTGGTGAGGAGACCCGTCAGCACCAGGACGAAGGCGCACAGGGTCAGTGCGTCGGGCCCACCCTGTGCGTCGAGCCGCTGCCCGATCTGCCGCATGCCGAGCTCACCAGTGCGGGCGTACAGCAGCACGATCCCGGTCAACGTGGTGTACGCGCCAAGGGAGTTGATCACCCCGAATGTCAGCGCGCCCTGAACGGCCTTCGCTTCCTCCACCCGATAGCCGGTCAGGGCGTACGCCACGACGCTCATGAGTTCGAAGAAGACGAAGGCGTTGAAGAGGTCACCCGTGAGCGCGAAGCCGCACATGCCCGCCTGGAAGAGCAGCACCAGAGCCGGAAAGCTGCCGGCGTGCCGATGCGGTGGCTCCTCGAAGTAGCGCCAGGAGTAGACGAGTACCGCGACGACCAGGACCGAGACCAGTGCCGCCAGGCCCACCCCGGGAACGTCGCCGACCAGGACGATGCCCACACCTTCGCCGCCGCTCGGTCGCCAGCCGCCGACCCATTCGACAGCATTCGGCGAGGCGTTGATGAGGAGCGCCATGGCCAGGCCGGCAGCGGCCACGGCCACGGTGCAGCCGATCGACTCGGCGGCGATGCGGGGCAGACGCCGTCCGGCGGCCACCAGCACGGCGGCTCCCATCAGAGGCAATGCGACGACCAGGGGCAGCAGATGGCTCATCCGCGCAGCTCGGTCAATTCGTCGGGGTTCACCGTGCCGTGTCGCTTGGCGACCTGTATCACCAGGGCCAGCAGCAGAGCGGTCACGGTGGCGCCGACCACCACGTCGGTCAGGGCCAGTGCCTGCACGACGGGGTCGACGAGCGGTCTCGATCCTGGCTTCAGGTCGGAGAAGACGGGTGCGGTGCCGCCGTCGCGATAGCCCACGGCGAGCAGCAGCACATAGGTGGAGGACTGGCAGACCGCCAGGCAGCCCACCGCATGAACGAGGTGGCGGCTGGTGGCGAGTCCGTAACACCCGGCCAGGAAGATCCAGCCGGCGACCAGATACGGCAATACCGACATCATGACGAGCTCGTCCCCCAACTCATTTCGCGCTTTCCTCCTCGATCTCCACGGCCTGGTCGAGGAAGCGGGCGAGCAGCACCACCACGGCGCACGCCACTTCCATACCGACGGCCATGTTCAACAAGGGCACCGATCCGCCCGAGGCGAGCGTGTTGAACGTTCCGTACGGCATCAGAGTGTTGGCCAGAAACGAAGAACCCGCGATGAGACCCGCCAGGCCCAGCACGAGATACGTCGCTTCGCCCACCGCGTCGCCGACCTCGTACACGCCGACCGGGCGGATCCGCTCCAGCGCGCGGTAGTCGGCCCCGATGTAGAGCAGGTGGACCGCGGTCGCCACGACGACCCCGCCCTGGAACCCGCCGCCCGGACTGAGCTGGCCGTGTGCGACGACATAGAGGCCGACGACGAGGGCGACGGGCAGCAGGATCAGTGCGTACCGCCTCACGGGGAGCGCAACACGGACCGGCTCGGGAGGCACCTGACGCTCTTCGCGGGTCTGTCGTAGCAGCACAACGGTGCCGAGCACTGCTGCGAAGAGGATGGTCTCCTCGCCCAGGGTGTCGAAGGCCCGCTGGTCGAAGTTGACGGCCGAGATCACATTGGCGGTGCGGTGGGCGAGCGCGGCCCGGACGGCACGGGCGCCGTAGGGGTGGCTGTCACCGCCGAAGCCCGGCAGCCGCAAGCAGGCCGCCCCGAACATGGCGGCGAAGCCCAGGCAGCCCACGGCCAGGATCCACATCCGTAGTCTGCGGCTCATCGGCCGCCTTCGTCGCGCTGCCCGCGGCGGCGCACCTTCCGGACAGACAGGACGATCAGCAACGGGGTCAGCGCCGAGCCCACCGCCAGCTGCGACAGGGCGACGTCCGGTGCCTGGAGGACGGTGAACAGCACCGCGAGCGTCAGACCGAGCACGGAGAGAACCAGAGCCTGACGAGCCGGGTCACGGACCGCCACGGCGGCGGTCGCGGTGGTCGCGACCAGGAACAGAGAGATCACGATGAGGCCGTCAGTCACGTCGGACCTCGCTCGGCTCCAGGTAGGCGCCGGACAGTGTCCGTGAGGAAATCACGTTTCCGGCGACGAGCAGAACTCCCACGACCACAAGTTTCACTGCCGCCCGCCCCGGGCCGGCAGCCACGCACGACGCGATCACGACCGGCAGGGTGACGGCGGCCGCCAGTACGGTCGGCAGCTGTGCCTTTGACGGGGCCTCGCCCAGTTCGTCGGCGAGGAGCCGTGCGTACACGAGCGTGCCGACGGGGCCCAGCACGGCGAGGACCAGAGCGAGATCGGTGTAGGCGGGGCGGTCGTATCCCTGGGCGAGCAGCAGCATGACCAGACAGACCACCGAGGTGCCGAAGTTCTGGGCGACGACCCTGCGCCCGAGCGGTCCGGTCGCCACACCCCACACAACAGGGAAGAGACCTGCCACCAGGAGTACGGATGCGCAGGCGAGCCATGCGTTCACCAGCCGCTCACAGCCCGGCGTGCCGCGACGGCCGCGACTGCCCCCAGCAGTGCGCATGCCAGACCGACGAACACCTCCAGCGGTTCGAGCCTGCTGATGAGCATCAGCCAAAGCGCCGACAGCGACACTTGCCACACGAGGATTTCGGCGACCAGGCTACCCAGCCGTCTTCCCGTCATGCGAGGGCCGGAGGGCGGGCCGCCGCAGGAAACGCTGTGATGCGCAAGGTGCCTCCTCGTGGTCGTCGTGCATGGCTCGTGCTCATCCGGTGCCCGGTGGGGCTTCAGACATTCCCCGGCCGTAGGGGAAACAACTGGAAGCAAAGCAGCTCCAGGCGAAGGGAAGCGGAGGAACGCCCGTGCCCACGCCTCGGATCGGGGATGAAAAGACCTGTCTGGCCCTGCGCCGCGAGGAGAAGGCAGCCAGGATCGCCAACAGCGCGGGGGCTTCCTGACAGGCGCGGTCGCCGCCGGGCCGGCCAAGTAGGCGCGCAGGAGGAGCGCACCGAGGACGCCTCCCCGCAGAGGCGCAGAGGCGCAGAGGCGCAGAGGCGCAGAGGGCCGGGACCGAGGGCGGTCGCGCACGACCGAGAAGGAACTCCTCAATGCGCTGCGCACCGACCAGGCTCGGCGCGGGGCCCCGATCGCCGGCATACTCGTCGGCCGCCCGGGTACTCGCGCCACACGCCACCCCCAGTGCGAGGAAGCGAGAACGACGTGAGCGAGCACCGCCTGGAAGCCCCTGGGAACAGCGAGGGGCCGACACCCGAGCCGATACCGAGGGACCTGCCAGATCAGCAGGTCACCGCCGACGAGGACCCCTGGGACGTACCAGGCGCCTCGATTCACTCCACCGCCGACGAGCAGCCCGACCCGGAGATTCCCGATACGGACGAGGCCGGCACCGGGCGGAGGGGCGCCCCGCACTCCGGCAATCGTCCGGGGCATCCCGTGCCCGACGAACCGTCCGCCTGACGCTCCGCGCGCCGCGGGAGCCCCGGCAGATGACGCTGGGAGGGACGCCCGCGACTGTCGACAGGAGTACGGCCGCCCGAGAGGACACGTAATGGGTGTGCGCACCTGGGTCAGCGACTGGCCCGTCTACCGACAGCCGACCGGACCCGACCCGGTCGAACAGGCCAGGGGACTCGCCGACGTACCGAGTGCCTCACCAACCCTCGCCGGGGACCCGCCAGTTACGGAAGGATGCAGCCTGCTCTCCCTCACTCACCCGCGCAACTGCACACATGTAGCCGCTCGGCGGTGCGACCGACGTGCGAGTCGATGGTCATTCCTCGGTGGCGGTCTCGGCGAGGGCGCGAGTCAGGGGGTTGTGGTTGTCGGTGCGCCAGGCGAAAGCCCAGCGGCAGGGCGCCGCATCGCGGACGGGGAGGTACGCCAGATTGGGCCAGGGGTAGAAGCGGGCGGCCTCGGCGACGGCGGCGGCGACGGCCTGTCCGGAGCTGACCACCTTGAGCTGGTCGTCCCAGTTGGCGACCTTCGGGCCGCGGGCGATGCGGCGTCCCGATGGGGTATGGAAGGGTTGGAAGACCTCCTCCATGGAGGACGGGACCGGCGACCGGTGGGCCAGGAAGGTCAGCTCACCGTAGTCCTCCAGGCAGACCGACTCGCGGTCGGCGTACGGGTGGGTGGCGGCCATGATGAGCACGATCGGCGAGGTGTGGGTGACCGGGCCGACGGTGATGCCGGGCTCGTGCACCGGCAGCCACACATGGGCCACGTCGATCTCGCCCGACCGTAGCGGCGTGAGAGGATCGACGGGGTTCAGCTCGCTGTGGACCAGCCGCACGGTCGGATGACGGGTCTGGAACCGTGCGACGATGTCGCGGATCATCCAGCTCTGCGGACCCATGGTACCGAGAGTGAGCATGCCGCCCGAGCCGCGGACGGACGCCGACACCTCCTCGATCCCGGCGAGAATCTGCCGATAGGCCGGCCGGAGGGCCTGGGAGAGTTGCTCACCGGCCGGGGTGAGGCGGACCGTTCGTGAGGTCCGCTCGAAGAGCGGGGCGCCGATGCGGCGTTCTTGCTTCTTGATGGCGTTGCTGACCCGGGACGGAGTGACGTGCAGCCGCTCGGCGGTACGCCCGAAGTGCAGCTCCTCCGCCAGCGTCAGGAAGATCTCGATATCTCGCAGTTCGATGCTCACTCACCGCCGTCCGCGTCGGCGAGCTCGCGGAGCAGGTCGACGAACGCCGGAACGAGCGGAGCCTGCTTGTCGGCGTTCAACAGCACGCCGTACTCCAGGGTCGGCCCGTCCCGGAAGGGGATGAAGGCGATGCCGGGCCGGTCGTGGTAGCGGGCGGCACGCGCCGCCACGATGGAGGCGCCGAGGCCGGCGGCGACCAGAGCGGGGACCTCGGGCCAGAAAGTGTAGGAAGGCCCGCGGGGGATGGGGCGGCCCATCGGCGTACGAGGGGGAAAGTGGATGTCCGCCACCGGTTTCGGGAGCTTGTAGTCCAGGGTGATCAGCGGCACGTCGGCCAGGTCCTCCAGCGACACGCTCTCGCGGCGGGCCAGGGTGTGGCCGGCCGGGACCATCAGGGCCCGGCGCTCGCGGAACAGCACCGGTCCCGCCGCGGTGCCGGCTTCATGCACGGGGAATTCAATGAGCTGGAGGTCGAGTTCGTCGCGGTGCAGCGGGCCGAACAGGTCGTTGAACTGAATCTCCCGGACACGCACGGTCCACCCGGCATGCCGGCCGCGGAAGACATCGGCGGCCCGCAATAGGAGGTCGGCGCACCAGGGGGTGGTGCAGCCGGCGCGCAGCGTGCCGGAGCCGGTCCGCGCTTCAGCCGCGGCCCGGTCGACGGCCTGCTGGATCCGCTGGTGGGCCGGCAGCAGGTCGTCCCGGAGCTGCTGGCCGAGCGGGGTGAGGCGGACCGTTCGTGAGGTCCGCTCGAAGAGCGGGGCGCCGATGCGGCGTTCTTGCTTCTTGATGGCGTGACTGACCCGGGACGGGGTGACGTGCAGCCGCTCGGCGGTGCGTCCGAAGTGCAGCTCCTCCGCCAGGGTCAGGAATATCCCGATGTCGCGCAGTTCCATGTCCCCTCCTGATCGTGAACCTAGCGGTCATCGCTGCGGTGACACAACGCGTATCGATGACTCAGCGGGCAACGCAGCCTTGCCGACTTCGCCGTTGATCATCGATCGGCGCCCGTTCAGGCTGTTGCCAGCCGCACCGCAGGCACCGCTGCGGCATGGGACGGGGAGTGGGCTTGACCAAGCGGGAGTTGACCTCGGGCACGAGCTGGCCGGCCGGGCGCCGGCGTACCGGTCGGCCCGGAACGGCTGTGCGGTCACCGTGTTGGAGCGGGCGTCGGCGCCGTGAGCGAGCGGATATGCGGTGGATTTCCGCAGCGAGGCGTTCGACGTGCTGGAGCAGTGTGCGACACCCGCGAGTTCTCCTGAGCCCCGATGAGCGTCTGCGCTGTGGCCAGCGAGTGTCAGAAACAACGAGCACAGGAGGAGTGCACGATGCAGAAGTTCGACACCCCCGCCCCGATCTCGCCGTCCTGAACGTCCCCGCGGGACACTTCCGGTTCATCGCCGCCGATCGGGCCGATACCGTGGTCGAGGTGCTGCCTGCGGATGCCTCGAAGGGCCGTGACGTGAAGGCGGCGGTGCAGATCACGGTCGAATACGGCGACGGTGTGCTGCGGGTCGAGGCCTCACCGGCGAAGAACCGGATCCTCGGTAGCTCCGGATCCGTCGAGGTGACCATCCAGCTGCCCGTCGGCTCCCGCAT
>NZ_JBITCU010000064.1:0-13963 GCF_044453545.1 Streptomyces sp. NPDC051664
CTGCAGATACTCCTCGCCCTCTGGACCGGCGCCTGCCCCACCTGCCACCGCGACATACCCACACCGATACGAACCTGACCAAGCCCTACTAGGGCGGACAGACGTAAAACACCACACCCACAAGGGCGTTGACATCAAACACGCCTCAGCCTGACACGAAGTGACGCACACCTACCGCCGATTACGGGACAGAACCGAACGTTTTATAGACCTGGACGTCGTTCGGGCGCTCAATGAGCTGTTCTCGATGCTGTTCGGGCCGTTGGAAACAGATGCCCCGGGACCGGGACATATATGTTCCTACATCAGTCCAGCCATGTGTTCCGTGGTTCGGAGACGCTCGGCGCGAACGGCCGGGACCAAGGCGATAGCCATGGACGCCAGGATCAGTCCTCCCGCCGCCAGCAGAAGGGCTGAGGCGTCCGGACGCAGAGCGATGCCGGCTCCAACTCCGCTTGCACGGCCTTCCAGGTCCATCAGAGGAATGGCAGCGGTGTAGCCGGTCAGAATACCGAGCAGGGCGGCACCCGTGGCGGTGACGACGCAGTGAGTCAGGATGACGCCGACCAGTTGGCGCGGCGTCAGCCCCATGGCCCGGAACGCCGAAAGCTCCAGGGTGTGATGACGTACCGCTGCGCTGACGGAGGAGGCGAGTTCGGACGCGGCGATAAGGGCGATTACCGCGATGAGTCCAGCGAGCACGCCACGGACGAGACTGGGGTCGCCCACCGGGGAGGGTGTTCGGCGAATTTCAGGGCCGGGTACTGCGGCTGACAGGGAGTTGGCTACGGCGGAAGCATGTGCTCCCGGACGGAGCACCAAAGAGTAGAACTGAATTGACAGGGACGGGTCACCGCTCCTCAGCGTGTCAAGCGTTGTTGTGATCACGAGACCGTCGTGCTCCGGTTCGATGGTCCGGCCCACGATATGCAGAATGTGCGGCGTGCCACCTACGGTGAGGCGGACCCATTGGCCAACCCGGACACGCATGGCGTCGAGCAGTCCTTGCCCCGCCACTGCCTCGTAGGGCGCTGAAGGTGCGCGGCCCTCTGTGGCGAGGAACGGGTGTTGCTCCCCCGTCCCGAGACCACGCAGGATCACCGTCTGCGTCTGACCGGGTATGAGCGCTGTCACCTCGGCTGTGGGGAACATACCCTGAATGTCGGGGTGGCTGCCTATGCGTATCAGTGCAGCGCTGTCCAATCTGGGCTCGTTACGCACCGTCAGGAGAGCAGTTGGATGAAGCTCGTTCGTTTGGTCACCGCTCAGACCGTCGAGTGTGGTGAGAGCCGTGAGAGCAACGGTGATCAACATGACGGGAAGCGACAGTCTGACTACTGACGCGGCGAGTCGCCGACGGCTCCTGGTTGCTCCGCGCCAGCCGAGGACAAGGTGGGGAGGCGTCCCGAAGCGCAGTGCGCAGCGTGCTGTTCGGGACATGCGACGTGCGGCTGACGCGGGGGGGCGGGCGGCAGGGCTGGGAGGCAGGCCAGCCGCGCGCCATGCAGCGAGGGCCGTCGCGGCGGCGATGATCACGACGGTCATCGTGCTGACAGCGGCGACCGTCGCAGGAGCTTGCGGCAGGATCCGGCCGAAGGCCAACGCATCGCCGACCGGCCCTGGAGCTCCGCCGAGACTTAGGGCCCAAATTGCCAGCAGGCCGGTCGCCGCTCCCATCGATGCCAGGCCAACGTGCTGCACGACGAACATGACAACGATCTGGATCGGTGTCATGCCTACGACTTTCAGGATGGATATGTCCTTGGCCTCAGCGTGGACGCGGCTGCTCACCCCACCTGTCACCGCGACGGCCGCGGCGAGCAGGGCGCCCACCCCGAAGACGCGGAGCAACTGCCCCACCAAGCGGTTTTCGTCTGCGAATTTCGCGCGTGCTTCCTTCCACGTGGACAGCCGGACAACATGCTCAGGCCCGAGAGACGTAATTGCCTGTTGGACGGCGAAGTCTGTGTCCGCCGCGTCATTGAGACGCAATGCCACGGTCTGACCGGCGCGTTCCTTGCTCTGAAAGTGGGCGACTGTGGTGGCTGACGCCCAGGCGATTCCTGGGCGCTGGCCCGGGTCGTAGCCGGCTTCGGCGGTGGCCGCCACCCCCGTGACGCGCAGGGTTCCGGGTCGTGAAGCCCCCGTTTGGATTTCGAGTTTGTCGCCCTGCGAGGCCCAAAGTGCCTGCGCCGTTGAGTGTTCCAGTACCACCTCGCCGTCCTTGTCGCCGAACCGTCGGCCGGACTCCAACTGGGCTTCCCCAAGGCCGCTCGAGCGGTCGTCGACGGCCCGGAGTTCCAGCGGTATGATCCCGGTGCCGCGCGACACGGTGAGCGACACGGTGGAGTACGGGCCGGAGATACTGCGGACCCCGTCCAGCTGCTTCAGCTGCTGGATGTCGGTGTTCCCGGTCAGCCGGAGCCAGATGTGGCTGCCGTTGGTTTCCGTGAAAAGCTGTTGCCACGGACTTGCCGCATACTGCATGAGTGCGGCCGACAGCATCAGCGCTGCGGTGACGCCTGCAGTGGCGAGGGCGAGGGACAGGGCTTGTCCGCGGTGCGATTTGAGGTCCGCGAGTGACCAACGGAGGATGGCGCGCATGCGTTACTCCGTCAGTTCTATGAGGCTGGCGGTAGTGGGTCGTTGCATTTTCGCGTCGGTATCCATGAGGCGGGTGTCGTCCACGATGCGGCCGTCGGAGAAGCTCAGGACCCTGTCTGCCGCGCTGGCTACGCTGGCGTCATGGGTGACCAGGACGATGGTCTGACCTTCACGGTGGAAGTCGGACAGGAGCCGAACGACATCACGCGTTCCCTTGCTGTCCAGACTCCCGGTGGGCTCGTCGGCCAATAGCACATCGGGCCGATTGATGAGGGCACGAGCAAGGGCGACACGTTGCTGCTGACCACCGGAGAGATCGCGGGGCAGACTGGCAGCCTTGTCTCCCATGCCGAGTTGCGCGAGCAGATCCCGCGCGCTCTCGTGGCTGTGCCGGGCACTGTATCCGGCGAGCAGGGCGGGGATCTCGATGTTGTCGGCCACGGTAAGCGTCGAGACGAGATTGAAGAACTGGAAGACGATGCCGAGTCTGCGTCGGCGCAAGGTTGCCCACTGCGACTCGCTCAACTGGTCGACGCGCTCGCCGTCCAGCCTGATCAGCCCGCTGTCGGGTTTCGTGAGCCCGGCGAGCAGGTGGAGCAGGGTGGACTTGCCTGCTCCGGACGTCCCCATGACAGCGACGAATTCTCCGCGTGCCACATCAAGACTTATGCCGCGGACGGCGTGGACCGTACCTCCATCGGCAGCGTGACTCTTGACGAGGTCGGTTGCGCTCAACAGGGGGGACGGTGATGCCTGAGCTGGGTCCTTGCTGCGTCTCATTCGAGTTCCTCCTGAATACGCTCCAGCCAGTCGAGATCGGCTTGCAGGTGCAGCGTTGCGCCTTCGATCAGGAGGAGTTCGATTGGGTTGCCATGACCGCTGCGTTCGCTCGCCGTCCGGGACAGGCCGCGCATGACCTTGAGGTAGTGCCGCCGCTGCTTGTTGATCAAGTCAATCGGGTCGGGTCGATGTGTGTGGTGCGCCAGGGAGAGCTTCATGAAGAAGTCGTCACGTACTCGTGGTGCATCAGATGTGCTCTCGTACCAGGCATCGACGGCTTCACGACCGGCGGCGGTGATCTGATAGATCCGCTTGTCGGGCCGGTCGATCTGGCTCACATGCCTGCCCTCGATGAGTCCCGCCTGTTCCAGTCGGCTGAGGGTTACGTATATCTGACCGATGTTGGGCTGAGGGTACGCCGCTCCGAGCAGTTGCTCCAGGGCCTGCTTGAGCTCGTACCCATGAGCGGGACTGCCGGCGAGCAGTGCCAGCAGGTGAAGACGCACTGTGCCGGTTTCCCTCCTGAGACTACGGTTTCTCTGTTTGTGGCTGCTGTGACCGGTGGGGCAATTGATCCGGTCTTCAGGGCACCACTTTGGCACGCAGGTATACATGATGCCTTCGCTGGACTACGGATGGGCTGTCGACAGGCCCGCAGGGGGACAGTTCACTGCCCGCGCGCTTCGGTGGGGGAGGCGGAATGGTGATAAATAGGGCGCGAGGCGTGGGTAGGTCATTGCTGGCCTGGGCTGTGCTGCTGGGGGTCTGTGTCGGCTCGGGAACGCAGGGTCATGTCGCTGGGGGGCGATCGGACGGCAGGGGGCCGCTCACTATGGTGACGGGTCGTGATTTGACGGGATATATGGCGCATGTACTGGCTGGCTGGAACCGGACGCATCCAGCGGAGCGGGTCACTCTTGTGCAGCTTCCCGAGGCTGCCGACGACGTGCATGCGCAGATGGCGAACAGCCTGCGGTCGGGAAGTCGCAGGTTCGACGTCCTCAACATCGATGTCGCGTGGACTGCCGAGTTTGCCGGGCGTGGGTGGATCGCGCCCGTCAGCCGAGCCGGCCTCCCCATCGCGGACTTGCTGCCGAACGTTGTAGACGGCGCCACGTATCGCGGTCGACTCTACGGCGCCCCCTACGTGACCAACGCGGGACTGCTTTTCTACCGGAAGGACATCCTCGAGCGCGCGGGCAAGCAGCCACCGCGGACGTGGGGCGATCTGGAGGATCTCGCGTCGTCGCTTTCACGTACGTACGGGATGGACGGCTACGCAGGCCAGTTGGAGCCCTATGAAGGACTCACGGTGAACGTCGCCGAGGCCATCCAGTCGGCTGGCGGATCTATCCTCGACAGTGAAGGGCAGCGGGTGACCGTGACGTCACCTGCCGCCCTTGAAGGGCTCTCCTTCCTGGTGCGAGGCGTGCGCGAGGGCTGGATTCCTGAGAGGGCCTTGACCTACAAGGAGGAAAGCTCCCGTCTGGCCTTCCAGTCCGGCCGGTTGCTCTTCCTGCGCAACTGGCCATATGTGTACGCCCTCGCCTCTGCTCCAGGTTCGGCGATCGCCGGGAAGTTCGCGGCCGTCCCGTTGCCCGGTCCGTCCGGGCCGGGCAACGGAGTGCTCGGCGGTTCGAATCTTGCGATGAACGCCCGCTCTCCCTACAAGCAGTCTGCCCGCGACCTCATGTCCTATCTCCTCGGCGAAGAAGTCCAGCGGCGGGTGCTCTCGGAGGGCGGACTCCCCCCTGTGCGCGCGGCGTTGTACTCGGAGGCCTCGCTCGTCCGACGCTACCCCTATCTCCCGGCTCTGGCGCAGAGTGTGGCCATGGCGAGGGCTCGGCCGAAGACGGTCGAGTACGAACAGGTAAGTCTTGCTGTTGCAGCGGTCGTCTATGGGGCGCTCACCGGTCGGTACCGCCCAGAAGAGGCGCTGGAGCGTCTGCGGCGAGAGTTGCGCACGATTGTGTCTGGTTCCTAAGGCAATTGTCGTTGTCTAAATACATGTTAGGTATGACTGTGACCGCGATGCCCTCATGTGTTGGGTGGCTGTTGGCTATTAAGGTGTGTTTTTAGGGCAAATCGCCGGATGAACGCGAGATTTCGATGCGATGACTTGACATCCTTTGAGTAGCGTTACCTAACATGTAAGTATGGCTCGTGCCTCTGCTGAACGCTACTTGCGGCGTGGCCGCCGGGGTTGATCAAGGATTGGTGACTCATGTTCGCAGCTCTCCCGGAGGGGTCGACGGACCAGCACAACGCGGTTCGGACGGTCCGCGAGATCCCGGTGCAGGGAGCGGCACCATGGTGGCGGGACGCCGTGGTGTACCAGATCTACGTACGGAGCTTCCTCGACAGCACCGGAGACGGCATCGGCGACCTTGCCGGCGTGCGTACGGGACTGCCATATGTCCGCAAATTGGGGGTCGACGGCATCTGGCTCAGCCCCTTCTACCCGTCACCGCAGCACGACCACGGCTACGACGTGTCCGATTACTGCGACGTCGACCCGCTGTACGGGGATCTGACGGAGTTCGGACTGGTGGTTGACGAAGCTCATCAGCTCGGACTGAAAGTCATCGTTGACATCGTCCCCAACCATTGCTCCAGCGCCCATCCTTGGTTCCGCCAGGCGCTTGCGGCTGGACCGGGAAGCCCGGAGCGCGCACGCTTCCACTTTGCCGATGGCCGGGGTGAGAACGGCGACGAGCCGCCCAACAACTGGCGGGCCATGTTCGGTGGACCGGCGTGGTCCCGGGTCCGGGAACCGGACGGTTCCCTCGGGCAGTGGTACTTGCATTTGTTCACGCCGGAGCAGCCGGACCTCAACTGGCGCGTCCCTAGCGTGGGGGACTACTTCGAGCAGGTGCTGCGCTTCTGGCTGGACCGTGGTGTGGACGGGTTCCGCATTGACGTGGCCGCAGGCCTGTTTCGGCACCCCGAGCTCCCCGATTCCCCCGATCCGGCGGCCGACGAGCGCACGCGTGACTCGGTTAACCCCCTGGCCTGGAACCAGCCGGAGGTCCACGAGGTATGGCGCAGATGGCGGGCAGTGTGCGATTCCTACGCTGCCCGCGACGGAGCCGACCGCCTGCTCGTGGGTGAGGTCTCAGTACGCACCGCGGCGGACCAGGCCGCCTACGTACGGCCCGACGAACTGCACCAGGCGTTCTTCTTCCACATGCTTAGCGCGCCGTGGGACGCGGCCACGTTCCATCAGGTGATCAGTGACGCCCTACGGGATATCGCCGGAACCGGCTCCACCGTCACCTGGGTGCTCAACAACCACGATCAGATCCGGACCGTCACCCGGTATGCCGGTGACGAGGGCCTGGTCGGAGCGCAGCGGGCGCGGGCCGCGGCGCTTCTGATGTTGGCCCTGCCCGGATCCGCCTACATCTACCAGGGCGAGGAGCTCGGACTGCCTGAGGTTATCGACCTGCCAGACGAGGTGCTCACCGACCCGATTTTCCGGCGCACCGGCAGTCGCCAGTACGTACGAGACGGGTGCAGGGTCCCACTGCCATGGTCAGGGCATGCCTCGCCCTTCGGATTCACCAATGCCGGCAGTTCTGCCGTGCCCTGGCTTCCCCAGCCCCAGTGGTTTGCTGAACACACCACGGACCGTGCGCTGAGTGATCCCGGCTCCTTCTGGCACCTCTATCGCGACGGTCTCGAACTGCGGCGCCGGCTCTCGGGCCTGGGGGAGGGGCCTCTTCGCTGGCTTGAGACGCCGCCCTACGTGCTCGCGTTCGTCCGCGGCGACGGTCTGGTGTGCGCCGTCAACTTCGGCAACGAGCCTGTTCCCGCCCCGGTGGCCGACGCTCCACTACTCGCCAGTGGCCCTTGTCCGCCCGGGATGCTTCCCGGCAACTCGGCCGCCTGGTGGGCCCTTGATCTGCCCAGCGCCTGAACACAGTTTGCACCCATCAACGAGAGGTGATCTACGTGAGGCCCACTGCCAGAGCTATTGTCGCAGCAGTCTGTCTGCTCCTGGGCGCGACTGCGTGCGGAGGCGGCTCACCCGCTGAAACATCGGATTCCGGAGCCCATCAGCAGCTCCGGGGCCAGACGGTGAATGTGGCCGCCGTCTGGACTGGTACAGAGCAAGCCAACTTCAAGAAGGTGCTCGACGCTTTCACCAAGGAGACTGGAGCCACTACGACGTTCGTGTCCACGGGCGACAACGTTTCCACGGTTGTCGGCAGCAAGATTGAGGGCGGCGATGCACCTGACGTCGTGATGGTGCCGCAGCTCGGAGTACTCCAGCAGTTCGCCCGCTCCGGCTGGCTCACACCTCTGTCCGACGAGGTCTCAAAGGTTGCCGAGGCCAACTTCTCCCCCATCTGGCAGGACTATGGTTCGGTGGACGGCCAGTACTACGGGCTGTACTTCAAGGCGTCCAACAAGTCGACGGTGTGGTATAGCCCCACTGCCTTCGAGGACGCCGGTGTCCACACTCCGAAGACCTTCAAGGAGCTGCTGACCACCGCGTCCGCCATTGCTGACTCCGGGACCGGAGCCTTCTCCGTAGCCGGAGAGGCCGGCTGGCCGCTCACCGACTGGTTTGAGAACATTTATCTTTCCCAGGCCGGCCCCGACAAGTACGACAAGCTGGCACGGCATGAAATCCCATGGACCGATCCCTCCGTGGTCGCTGCCCTCACCACCCTCGGCAACCTGTTCGGTGACGACGCGCTCGTCGCTGGCGGACGGCGGGGAGCTCTGCAGACAGACTTCCCCGAGTCGGTGGCGCAGGTGTTCGGAAAGTCTCCCAAGGCCGCCATGGTTTACGAGGGTGACTTCGTGAGCGGTGTCATCTCGGGCGATCTCGGCAAGAAGGTGGGCGAAGACGCCAAGTTCTTCCCGTTCCCGTCCGTGACGAAGGGAGCCTCCCCTGTTGTAAGCGGCGGTGACGCCGCTGTCGTTATCAAGCAGGGCAAGAATCAGAAGGCCGCCATGGCTCTTATCGAATACCTTGCCAGCCCCGAGGCCGCTGCCATATGGGCCCATGCCGGCGGCTTTACGTCGCCAAATCACAGGCTGGACCAGACTGTCTATCCCGATGACATCGCGCGCCAGACGGCGAAGTCCCTCGTCGACGCGGGCGACAGCGTTCGGTTCGACATGTCCGACCAGGCCCCGGCCGCATTCGGCGGTACCCAGGGATCCGGTGAGTGGAAGATCCTCCAGGACTTCCTGCGGGATCCGTCGAACCCCAAGGCGACCGGGCGCGAGCTGGAAACCGCCGCTGCCAAGGCATACAAGAACTGAGGTCTCTTCGGTGAGCATCCGCATATCGCCCCGGGACAGTTCTCGGCGAGCCCTGGGGCACAAGCAACGGCGCATGAAGCACCGGCGGCGATTGGTGGCGGCAGGATTCATTCTTCCCTGCCTGCTCCTTTTGGGAGCACTCGTGGGTTATCCCATCGTATTCACCGTGGTGCGAAGTCTGTTCGACTCGTCCGGGGACCAATTCGTCGGCGTTGGCAACTACCGGGAGATGTTCACCGACCCCGCGACCCTGAGGGCGATCCGCAACACCGCACTCTGGGTCGCGGTGGCCCCGGCCCTACTCACCGGGCTCGGCCTCATTTTCGCTGTGCTCACCGAGAAGATCCGGTGGGCAACGGCATTCAAGGTCATCATCTTCATGCCCATGGCCATCTCGTTCCTGGCCGCGGGAATCACCTTTCGTCTCGTGTACGAGCAGGATCCTGAGCGAGGTGTACTCAACGCGATGACAGTCGGCGTCCACGATGCCTTCGATCCCGCAACCTCGTACCCCAATGCCCGGGTGCGCCCCACGTCTCCCCTCAAGGCCCTTACCGGCGGCGGGTTCACCACTAAGGGGCAGGTCAGCCCTGGAGGGACGCTCGCCTTCGGTCTCGTAGGGATACGCGAACCGACGGGCAAACCGGCAACACCACCGGCACCAGCCAGCCGTGACACCATCACTGGCACGGTCTACGTGGACTACGTGAAGGGTGGAGGGGGCCGCCCTGGGCTCATCGACCGCGGAGAGCGAGGCCTCGCTGGCATCAAGGTGGAGCTCGTGCGTGAAGGTCGTACTGTTGTATCCACCGCCACGACCCACCCGAACGGGTCGTTCCAGCTGAGCGGCGCGAACGGGGCTGGGACCCTTACTGTGCGGCTCGCCGCGCAGAGTTTCGCCGCCCCCTACGAGGGCGTCAGTTGGCTCAGCCCGGCACTGATCACGCCGGCCGTGATCGGCGCGTACCTCTGGATCTGGACAGGTTTCTCGATGGTGCTCATCGGCGCTGGCCTTGCCGCTCTTCCCCGGGAGACACTGGAGGCCGCCCGCGTCGACGGCGCCGGTGAATGGCAGATTTTCCGACGTGTCACCGTGCCGCTGCTGGCACCCGTACTTACCGTGGTCTTCGTAACCCTGCTCATCAACGTGATGAAGGTTTTCGACCTCGTGTACATCATCGCCCCAGGCCCTGTTCAACAGGATGCGAGTGTGTTGGCACTACAGCTCTGGCTCGTCAGTTTCGGTGGCGGCAATGACCAGGGTGTCGGGAGCGCCATAGGCGTCGTCCTCCTCCTTCTGGTAGTGCCCGCCATGATTTTCAATATTCGACGCTTTCGTGGGAGCAGGGCATGACCAGCAGCAGGGTGAGAGCCTTCCTCGGAAAGGGTGGGGTGCAGGTTGTGCTGGCGGTCCTAGCCCTGGTCTGGCTGACGCCAGTGGCCGGCCTACTCATCGCATCCTTGCGTTCCTCGGACGCGAACGCGCAGAGCGGGTGGTGGACCGCACTTTTGCGCCCCGGCGGACTCGGGCTGCAGAACTACAGTCGCCTGTTGACCGACTCGGGAATCACCGGAGCTTTCTGGAACACAGTCCTCATATCCGTTCCCGCTACAATCGGTGTGGTAGTTCTGGGCTCGCTCGCTGGCTACGCCTTCGCGTGGCTTGATTTTCCGGGTCGTGACGCCATCTTCCTCGTGATCGTGGCTCTGCTGGTCGTACCGGTGCAGATCGGCCTCCTACCGGTGGCCAAGCTTTTCGGAGCCCTCGGGCTTTTTGGCACCCTACCGGGAGTGGTGCTCTTCCATATTGCTTACGGTCTGCCCTTCGCCGTGTTCCTTCTACGGAACTACTTCGCGGATATCCCGCGAGAGATGTTGGAAGCGGCAAGGATGGACGGCTGCGGAGAATGGCGGATCTACCGACAGCTCGTCCTGCCGGTCGGACGGCCTGCCATAGCTAGCCTTGCGATCTTCGAGTTCTTGTGGGTGTGGAACGACATGTTGGTCGCGATGATCTTTGCCAACAGTGACAGTCAGCCGCTGACGGTGGCTCTGCAATCTCAAATGCGACAGTTCGGCAGCAACATCGATGTACTTGCCCCAGGTGCCTTCCTTTCGATGCTGCTCCCGCTAGCGGTGTTCTTCGCCTTCCAGCGTCACTTCCTCGCGGGCGTCATGGCCGGCTCTGTCAAATGACAGCGCCTGATCGTGCTCCGGTCGTGATCGCACTCCACGCGGACGTCCACGTCCCACGCCCTCTTGGGGCGTGGGACGGGCCAGTCCGCTACCAAGGCCCGTACTGAGCTGAATCGGATTCCGTGGCGGCCTTGAAGCCAGGCATGATTGTCGTGGCAGATGGGAAGCACAGGTCCGATGCCTGCACCCCGGAGGTATTCCGAAGAGCTCCGCGAGCGAGCCGTCCGTGCGGTGGATTTCAAGTCCAGTGAGACGGTCGTGACGCTATGAGGTTTGTGGTGCGGGTTCCCTGCGTTTGGCCGGGTCGTTGATCCACCTCGACTTTCGACGTTCTGATGGGTCCGTGGATTATGCGGCGGTGGTGCCGAGGCTGGCGGCGGCCCATGCCTGCTGGACGGCACGGATTTCCTGACCGGTGGGCTGATCTGGGCGGTTGGGCAGAAATCGGGCGGCGATGATCGTGCGGCGGAGCTTGGCCACCATGTCGGACAGCGACGGGTCGGTCTTGGTGGTGTACCAGGGCGCGCGTTCGCGATGGTCGGCGGCGTCGCCGGGGTGGTGGCCGTGCAGCGCGTACCAGACGACGGTGATCGTGTAGCAGTACAGGCCGAACGGCACGGTGCGCTCGACCGCGGCCCGGGTGCGGTTTCGGGCCTGGCCGACTCCGAGCAGGTCGCGGGCCTCGGCGAAGGTGACCTCGATCGACCACCGCCACGCGTACCGGGTGACCAGCGCGGGAGCGGGGGTGATCAGGTCGGTGGTGACCAGCGCCAGGTCGTAGCCGGTGTCCGTGTCGTCGTCGCGCAGCCAGATCACGAGGACCGTTTGGGTGTGGAAGGAGCCGTACCACAGGCAGGTGACCTCGGCCAGGCGCACGGTCTCGGTGCGCTGGTAGCGCGTGACCTGGAAGGACGTGAAGCCGAGGGTGGCGGCCAGTTCCCCGGGAGTGCCCAGGCGGGTGCCCTTGAGCGCGGGGCGGCCGCGTTTGCCGGTGCGCGGTGGGGCCAGGTCGTACAGCACAGCGCCGGCGGGTAGCCGGGTGGTGAACGTGCAGGTGGCGGGGAGGTTCCGGAGTGCTTTGCCGTGGTAGGCGGCGTCCGCGACGACATGGATGCGCCGGTCCCAGTGGCAGGCAGCCAGGAGACGGAGCATGGACGCGGCGATGTCGACCTTGCTGAGCTCCTGCTTCGGGCGCCACAGCCGGGCCAGGAAGGGCAGTTCGATGACCAGGCCGATGACGACGAAACAGGTCCCGCGGCCGACCGGGGTGGGGTCCGTGGCCGCGCCGTCGTGCTGCCAGGCCACACCGAAGACCTTCTTCCCGCGCCGTTAGTAGCTGTATCTCAACCGATCATGGAACGTGCGGGTCGAACAGGTTTCCCGCCGGGGTGATCTTCCCGTTGTACGCGCATGAAGACAGGGCCTCTCGGTAGCTCGGGGATGCGAATCTGACCGAGCAGTGCCGGGAGGCCCTGGTGTCGTTGTTGTACGCGTCCGCACCCGTTGATTTCAACTCGGCCGCCCCATCGTGTGATTGCCTCGCGCATGTGTACGGCAATGCTGCCGATCATCCCGACCGGGAACGCCAGTATCCGTCGGACATGACGGACGCGGAATGGGCGGCCATCCGGCCCTTGCTGCCCACGCCGTCCTGGCTGGAGGGCCGGGGCGGGCAGCCCGAGGGCTACTGCCACCGCCAGATGCTGGATGCGATCCGCTACCTGGTCGCGGGCGGGATCTCCTGGCGGGCGATGCCCGCGGACTTCCCTGATTGGGGCCGGGTCTATGCCTTCTTCCGCCGCTGGCGCGAGCACGGACTGATCGCGGAGTTCCACGACCGGCTGCGCGGGAGGGTGCGGGAGCGCGAGGGGCGCGAGGCGGAGCCGACGGCGGGGATCATCGACGCGCAGTCGGTGAAGGCCGCCGCAAACGTTCCCGCCGCCTCACGCGGCTTCGACGGTGGAAAGTTGATCAACGGGCGCAAGCGGCACATCGTGACCGACTGCCTGGGCCTGCTGCTGGTCGTGGCCGTGACCGCCGCGAACACTGGGGACCGCGAAGCGGCCGTCGGCCTGCTGACCCGGTTGCGGGCCCTGCACCGGGACATCTGCCTGGTCTGGGCCGACGGCGGCTACACCGGCTCCCTCATCGACTGGGCCCGGCAAAGACTCGCCCTGGCCCTTCAGATCGTGAAGCGCACCGACGACATGGAGGGGTTCGTGGTGCTGCCGAGACGCTGGGTGGTAGAGCGCACCCTGAGCTGGTTGATGCACTCGCGCCGTTTGTGCCGGGACTACGAAACACTGACCGCGACCAGCGAGGCGATGATCCAGTGGTCGATGATCACGCGGATGGGCCGCCGCCTGGCGAGACCACGAGCCTGCGGCCGGCACTGAACGCGCCAGACGCCTCCTGGAGCAACCAGCCCCGCTCGGCCAGGCGTTTCGCCTTCGAGCGCACCCCCTCGACCTTCGCCGCCACCGCCGTGTCGATGCCCATCACGGCCGCAATGTCCTTGGCCCGCAAGGGTTCCAGACCCGGCCGATCCTGCAGCACATTCAAGATCCGCTGATTGTCCGGCGAGAGCACCGACACCTCCAGCCCCTCCCGCCAGGGCGGCACGACCGCTCCCGGCACCGACGCGGCCGCAGGCGTGGGAACGGGGGTGGGCGCCGTTTCTCCCTCGCCCTCGGCTTCCGTCGCGAAAGTGGTCTCGGCGGCGGATGCGGCCAGGGCGTCGATGAGCTCTTCGCGTGCGATCACCCGCCGGTCCAGCTCGATCTCGCCGGCCTCCAAGGCCGCAGCCGCACGGGACGCCTGCTCCCGCAGGGCCTCCACCCGCTCGCGGGCAGAGGCTTCCCGCGCCTCCAGCAACCCCAGCATCGACGCCATCGCGCACCCCTCGACGAACAAGCGGAAGCAGAACGCCGGATGCCTCCCTCACCCCGACCGAGACCATGCCTGACCAGCAGGAATCAAGCGATCATGTTCGGTTGAGATACGGCTTCTTAGAACAGCGTGTCGTCCACCGCGACCGTCAGCACCGCGCCGGCGGGCAGCAGGTGGCGCACGATCAGGTGGGACAGGGAGATGCCCAGGATGT
>NZ_JBITCU010000065.1:0-13517 GCF_044453545.1 Streptomyces sp. NPDC051664
CCCCGATCTTCGACCTCGTCGACTACGGCGTCGTCGGCGACCTCTTCCAGGTCGTCCCCCAGCTCACCGACGAGGTCAACACCCGCAAGGGCTGACCTGTCGAACCGGCCGCGGGTGCGCTTCACGGCTCCCGCGGCCAGGCGTCTCCGTACAGCCGGCGGCCGCAGTCAGACGCCGGCCGCTTCCTGGATCAGGTCGGTGACCGGGCCTGGCCGGGAGACCAAAGAAGCATGACTTGCGTCCAGTTCAATGGTCCTGCGCGTGTTCATGCGCTGCGCCATGCGACGTTCGTTGTCGGGGTGGATCCTGCGGTCCGCAGTGGAGACCTGGTACCAGGAAGGCTTTGCGCGCCAGGCCGGAGCGGTGACGGTGTCGCTGAACGTCGATGCAAGCGGTGCCTTCTGGGTCACTGCCATGACCAGCGCCTCGTCGGCCGGCAGATCCTGGGCGAAGCTCTCATGGAACTTGTCCTGCTTGATCCAGAGGTAGCCGTCGGAATCCGGGGCCAGGTTCTCCATCCCTGCCGGAGGCGTCTCCTCGCTGATCCGACCGCAGCTCTCCCCCGCGTCCGGGGCGAATGCGGCGATGTAGACCAGCCCAGCCACGTTGGGCAGGTCCCCGGCCTCCGTGATGACCGCTCCGCCGTACGAGTGGCCCACCAGCACCACAGGTCCCTCGATCTGCTGCACCATCTTCCGCGTGCGTGCAGCGTCGTCGACCAGCGAGGTGAGAGGGATCTCCACCGCGTGCAGGGAGTTGAAACCTCGCCTGTGCAGCTCGAGGATGACCTTTCCCCAGTGGGCGGCGCCACCCCAGAAACCGTGGACCAGGACGATGGCGGGTTTGTCGGCCATGAGGTTCGCACCCTTTCTCTGTCTCCGGGGCTCTGCTGCCATCGGTCACGCTAGGCGGGGCACCTGACGCCCGCCACCGCACACCGGCGCAGGGCGACAGCCGGAACGAAAGGGCCTCTGCAAGCAGCTGCTTCCGGGTGCCGAGTGACCTACTGCCCCAGGCCTCGGCCCCCTGGTCCTAGAGCCCTCCGCGACGCACTCGATGCAGCCCGGGAGCCTCTCACCGAGCGCTCGGACCGCGGTGAGGTGCGTGAGATGTCGCCCTCGCAGTCCGCGGCGCCGCACCCGTACCAGCCCCTCTCGGGACCGCAACCCGGGTGGCCCGTTGGGGCAACGCATGGCACGGCTCGGGGCGACGTCCGCAAAGGTGGACGGCTATGTCTCCGAGGCGGTGTGCGACCGAAGAGCCCCGACCGCTCATGGGGGGCCGGGGCTCACACATCACACCTCGTCGTCAGGCGCGCGCGGAGCGCCTCGGCGCGCGCGGCCGGTACTCGACGACGGTCAGCGCCAGCGAAGTCTGGTGGAGACCGTGCGGTCCCCCGAAGGCTCCGGGCTGCTGACCGGAGGTACCTCCGTCGAGATCACGATCGGGCGACGGAACCGTGCTTCGCGCCACCCTCGCACTGCAGCCCTGTGCCTCCCAACTCCCAGACACTGAGGAGGAGTTAGCCACCGCGCCCACCGACTGCGTGGCAGACGTGCCCGGACTGCTCGTCGGCCTGGACCGGAAGGGTGCCGCACACCTGATGCGCGACACTTTCCCCGTACACCGTCCGAAGGAGCCACGCATGAGCCCTCTTCCCCTCGAAGGAATCACTGTCGTCAGCCTGGAGCAGGCCGTCGCCGCGCCCTTCGCCACCCGCC
This sequence comes from Streptomyces sp. NPDC051664, assembly GCF_044453545.1. Taxonomy (NCBI): domain Bacteria; kingdom Bacillati; phylum Actinomycetota; class Actinomycetes; order Kitasatosporales; family Streptomycetaceae; genus Streptomyces; species Streptomyces sp. NPDC051664. The sequence goes on from NZ_JBITCU010000065.1 coordinate 1,722, forward strand.
AGCTCGCCGACCTGGGGGCCAGAGTCATCAAGGTCGAACGCCCGGGTGCCGGCGACTTCGCCCGGGGCTACGACGAGTCCGTGCACGGCCAGTCCAGCTACTTCGTGTGGCTGAACCGGTCGAAGGAATCGCTGACACTCGACATCAAGACGCCCGCGGGCCGCGAGGTCCTGGAGCGGCTGCTCGCCGAGGCCGACGTCTTCGTGCAGAACCTGGCCCCGGGCGCAGCGCGCCGACTCGGCCTGGGAGCCGATGAGCTGAGCCAGCGGTACCCCTCCATCGTCGTCTGTGACATCTCCGGCTACGGCAACACCGGCCCCTGGGCGGACCGCAAGGCGTACGACCTGCTGGTGCAGTGCGAGACGGGTGTGGTGTCGCTGACCGGTGCGCCCGAAGAGCCCGCCAAGGTGGGCATCTCGATCGCCGACATCGCAGCGGGCATGTACGCGTACTCGGGCATCCTCACCGCACTGTACGAACGGCGGACGACGGGCCGGGCCCGCTCCGTGGAGGTGTCGCTCTTCGAGGCGCTCTCGGAGTGGATGGGCTCCCCCGCGTACTACACGGCGTACTCGGGCACGCAGCCCGCGCGCGTCGGCGTCCAGCACGCGACGATCGCCCCGTACGGACCCTACAGCGCGGCGGACGGCAGGAGCGTGCTGCTCGCCATCCAGAACGAACGCGAATGGGCGTCCTTCTGCGAGGTCTTCCTCGGCGACGCCTCGCTCGCCACCGACCCTCGCTTCCACCGGAACTCGGCCCGGGTGGCCCGCCGCGACGAACTCAACGCGATCGTCGCCGCACGCTTCGCGGAGCTGGACGCGGCCGCCGCGGTGAAGCTCCTCGACGACGCGAAGGTCGCCAACGCACGGCTCAATTCGGTCGAGGAGTACTGGAATCACCCGGTCCTGTCCGGCCGTGACCGCTGGCGGGACGTGCCGACTCCGGGCGGCGCGATCAAGGCCCTGCTGCCGCCCGCCACCCTCAGCGGGCTGAACCCCCGCATGGACCCTGTTCCCGCGGTGGGCGAGCACACGGACAGCGTGCTGCGCGGGCTCGGCTACGACGACACCGCCATCACCGCCCTGCGCGCCGAAGGCGCGGTCTGACGTCACCGGGAAGGCAACGCGCCATGGCGGATGCCGGCCTCGGCTGCGGAGTAGTGCGCGATGGCACTCGACGAGGCGTGCGGGGTGACAGCAACCAGTGCGACTGTTCCGGCGAGAAGTCTCTGACGATGCGTCTGAACAGGTATAACTTATGCCCGTTGCTTGTCGGGGAGACCCATGACGTGACCGGCATCCTGCTGCAGGGCGGTCGCACCCGTACGTCGATCCAGGCCACGATCACCGACGGCGTCGGACAGCTCTGCTCGCAGGCCGGTGGCTCGCTCACGCCGAACCGCCTCCTGCTGAGGGCTGCGGCCGAGGCCAGGTATGGCAACTCGGGCCTGCGACAAAGTGGCTCGTGGTGAGATCGATCGAGCCGAATGAAGCCCTGATGACGAACGGCGATGCTATGCGGTTCGCGCGTGAGAGGTTGCTCCCGCTGCGGTGAGGAGAGCGACAGTTTCGGGATGGGGGCCGTCCATCGCCCAGTTCAGGGGCGATCGGCCCACGCCATGATCTTCACGCAGGTTCGGATCGGCGCCGTGCGCCAACAGTTCACGCACCGTTTCGGTGTGCCCCCAGCAAGCGGCTGCACACAGAGGCGTGCCTTCCGAGCCGAGTCCGCTGCTCTCGGTGTCCGGGGATGCCCCGGCCGCCAGGAGCAGGCGGGCGATCTCGGCTGCTCCATTCACGGATGCCAGATACAGAGCGGTGGTGCCTTCGCTGTCCGCTCGCTCCGGGTCGGCCCCCGCCCGCAGAAGCGCCTTCACACGGGTGGTGTCACCCAGCAAGGCTGCTACGACGAGGTGCCGGGAGAGCTTCTTCCGCTGCCGCTGGTTCATGGGCACCGAGGCTAACGCTGCTGCTGTTCCTGATGGACCCGCAGGCCTCCCACTGGTACCTGTTGTTCGCCCTCGCCGGCACCGTGGAAAGCGCGTCCGGCACCGCCGACCGGGCGAGGCCCCTCTGGTCACCGCCCCGGTCGTCGCCAGAGGCCGCCTGACCGGCACCTACGAACGCTGACCACGGCAGTCCGGGTTCGGAGCGCGATCGCGTGCCCGGGGACCCGCGGGGGAACGTCGAGTCCCGCCACGCCGGCCGACCGGTACACGTACCTGCCGATGCTCAACCTCGGTTTCGATGTCGACACCGACCTGCACGGTGATGTGCGGGCCGGAAAGCGGCTGGATCTCGGGATCTGCTCCGAGTACGTCAAGGGCGCGCCGGACACCGGGAGGATCACCGGCTCCACGCTGGAGGTCTCCTTCGACGACGGTGCGACGTGGACCTCCGTCGAACTCGACGGCGTACGCGGCAAGTCCGCCGCCTGGACCGGCTCGGTGCGGGTGCCGGACGACGCGCGGTACATCTCCGTGCGGGCCCCGGCCGCCGACGACCGGGGCGGCGAGGTCAAGCAGGAGATCATCCGCGCGGTGGGCGCGCGGAAGTGGCGGGCCGGGTGGGAGCTGCGCAGACGGTGGCACGGCTCCCACCCCCTGCCGCATGCACCGAGGATCATCCCGAAGGCGGGGTGTGGCTCTGGTGTACGTGGATTCGCCGGCCGGTGAGCCGCGTGAGGGTGATGGTCAGCCACAGGTCGCGGCGTCCGTCCGGCCACGGGTCCGTGTACGCCACCTCGTTCAGGTTCCGTACGACGTTCGGGTCGGTCACCGTCGACGCAGTGCCGATGGCCAGAACACTCCACCCCTGGCTGAGCGCGTCGTCGATGTGGTCGACCTCGAAGGCGACCACGTGGCCCGCCGCGGCGGCGGGCGTGGCACCAGCTACCGTCCGGAAGGCCAGGAAGCTGTCGACGACCACGTAGTTGACCGGGACAACTGCCGGCCCCTCCGTCGTGGAGACCGAGATCCGCCCCACCCCGTGCGTGGACAGCAGTTTGCGGCACTCATCAGCGCTCAGCTCGATCAGTTGCGAGCGATAACCCGCATGGCCGGTACCGGGCGGAAGATCCATGGTGCTGCCGGTGAGCTCGGAAACGGTCGTATCCAGAGCATTGGCCAGCCGCAGCATGAAGCTCATGCTGGGCATGGCCTGCTGTTCCTCGAGGTACTGAATGTAGGTGGTGGCCGAACCGGACCTCTCGGCCACCTCCTGCCTGCTGAGTCCCAGCTCTTCGCGACGTGCCGCAATGCGCCTGCCCACGTCACCCGGCGCCGTCGCGCGTTCCTCGGGCGAGGGCTCCCGGGGTTCTTCCTCCGACATGTTGCGCACATCCCTCTGCTGGTCGGTGCAATCGCTGTCTGCGCATTCGCGCCGTTCGGCCTCAGCATCAATCCTGTGCCGGAACGACGCAGACCGCATGGGCCGACCGGCCCGGTCCACGCCCCGCGCAGCCCATCCCCCGGTCCGGCCACGGTGGTCTCCGGGCCCCGCTGCCGGCCGCGGCGGCCCGGGCCCGATGTCCTCCGGAGCCCTATCGTGAGAGGTAGGCGCCAACCGGGCCGGAGGGGATGGTGTCGCGGTGAGCGAAGAGCATGCGGCGGGTGCCGAGGGCCTCGCGCTGTTCCCTCTGGACGAGCTTCTCCGCGAGCTGGAGGTCCGTATCAGCGCCGTACGCGGGACGCGGGACAGCCTGCACAGTCTGCTCGAGGCAGTTCTCTCGGTCGGGAAGGAACTGGACCTCGCCCAGGTGCTGCGCGGAATCGTGGAGGCTGCCGTCGAGCTGGTGGACGCCAGGTACGGCGCGCTGGGAGTGATCAGCAGCGAGGACCGGCTCTCGGAGTTCCTCACGGTCGGTGTCGACGCCGAGCAGCGGGAGCGGATCGGATCCCTGCCCAGTGGGCACGGCATTCTCGGAGAGCTGATCCGGCATCCGGCGCCGCTCCGGCTGGCGGAGCTCTCCGATCATCCGTCCTCCTACGGTTTCCCGGCCCATCACCCACCGATGCACTCGTTCCTGGGGGTGCCGATCCGCGTCCGGGAAGAGGTCTTCGGCAACCTCTACCTCACCGAGAAGCGCAGCGCGAGGGAGTTCGACGCCGAGGACGAGGCGGTGCTGTCCACCCTCGCGGTCGCAGCGGGAGTGGCGATCGAGAATGCGCGGCTGTACGAGGAGGCCCGGCGACGCGAGCAGTGGAACGCAGCGAGCGCCGAGGTGACGAGCATCCTGCTGTCGGGAGCGTCCGGCGCCGAGGTCATGAAGGTGATCATCGAGAGCGCCAGGAAGATCGTCTCGGCGGAGTTCGGGGTGATAGCCGTGCCCTCGGGTGACGGAGGACGGCTCCGCAATGCTCTTACCGTCGACGCCGACAGTCCGGTCCGGTGCGAAATTCCGGGGCCCGGGGAGAGCTTCATGGGAGCGGCGTTCGACTCGGCGGAGCCGGTGGTCAGCAGTGATCTGGTGCATGATCCGCGGCTGGGGCAGGACGCGTCACGGTACACGGGGCTGGGGCCGGCGGTGGCGGTGCCCATCGGACAGCGCGGGAGCGTGCGCGGAGTTCTGCTGCTCGCCCGCAGCTCCGGCCGACCGGAGTTCCGGCCCCCTGAGATCTCGCCGCTGGCGGGCTACGCCGTGCAGGCGGGCCTGGCCATGGAAGTCGCCGATCGACGCAGTGACGCCGAGCAGATCGCCCTGCTCGAGGACCGGGACCGGATCGCCCGGGATCTGCACGATCTCGCCATCCAGCGGCTGTTCGCGACCGGTATGACGTTGCAGAGTGCACTCAAATTCGTGCAGCACCCGGAGTCCGCGGAGCGCCTGGAACGGGCGGTGAACGATCTCGACGACACCATCAAGGTCATCAGGTCGACCATCTTCGGTCTGCGGACCCACGAAGACGGCTGGCGGGCCCACGCGGTGACGAGGCAGATGACCGCGGCAATCGAGGCCGCGGCGCCCTTGCTGGGCTTCAGACCCACACTGCGGGTGGACGGTTCCATCGACGCCGAGGTGCCACCGGCGGTGTCCGGTCCCCTCATCGCGGTCCTGGGGGAGGCGCTGAGCAACACCGCCCGTCATGCCGCCGCTCGTAACGTCGACGTGCACGTCGAGGCGGCCGCAGGCAAGGTGACACTGACCGTCACCGACGACGGCGTGGGCGTCCCGCCAGGAGCTTCACGAAGTGGACTGCACAACATGCAGGAGCGAGCCGTCGCACTGGGAGGAGTGTTCCGTCAGGACGCCCCGCCCGGGGGAGGAACCCGGATCGTGTGGCGGGTGCCTCTGTCCGGCACGGAAGCGGACGGCTGAGCAGCGCGCCCGGTACGGCCTGCGCGCCGCACAGCGGTCAGGGGACCGTCGGCCCTCACCCGGGCCCCTCCGGCCCTCGTCCGGCGCAAGGCCGTGGTGGCAACGTGAAGGATGCCCCGATATGGCAAGGAGGAATGATGACGAGCAACGCTTCCGGCCCTCCGCAGTACGGGGTGGTCGTGGTCGGCACCGATGGTTCGGCCGCTGCCGGTTCCGCACTCCTGTGGGCGGCCGCCGAAGCGGCACGGAGAGAAAGCCCGCTGCGTATCGTCCATGGCACTGACACCGAGAACCGGGCCGCGCACATATCCGTCGAGACACTGGACCGGATCGGGAAGGCCGGACGGGAGCTGCTGGAGAGGGCGGCAACCGAAGTCGCCCGGCACCATCCCGGTGTCGAGGTCACGACCGAACTCAGCCGGAGCAAGCCGGCGGCCGGCCTGCGCTCGGCGGCCGGAACGGACGGCACCATCGTTGTCGGCAGCCGCGGACTGGGCGGGTTCTCCGCATCGCTGCTCGGCTCGGTCGGACTGCAGGTGGCGGCGGACGGCGAGGTACCCGTCGTCGTGGTCCGCGACGACGGGCGACGCGCGCGGGCGGGTGTCGTACTGGCTGCCCTGGGCGGCGCAGCAGACCTGGACTGTGTCCGCCATGCGGCACGGGCCGCCGAACTACGCAAAGCCTCCCTGCGCATACTGAGCGTCTGGAACGTATTCCAGTACGTGGGCCTCGTCGCTCCTCTGATGGATGACGTCGACGAGATCGCCCACCGGCGCTCCGACGAGATCTCGACGGCTGCGGACCGGATCCGTGAGGAGTTCCCCGGCCTGACCGTGACGACGGATGTGGAGAAGGGCAACTCGACGGCCGGTGTGCTGGTCGAGGCATCACGCGACGTTGACCTGCTGGTCATGGCCGGCGGGCGGGGTCCCCACCTCCTCGGGCCGTCGCCGGCACGGGTCACCCATGCCGTGCTCCACCATGCCCACTGCCCGGTCCTGCTCGTGCCGCGTGCCGGGGTGGCCGCAGAACCGGAACAGGAGAAGTCATGACCAGCAACGTGGACCCCTCCGAAGTGCTCGTCGGTGTCGACCTGAACAGACCGTTCGACTTGCCGCTCGTCTGGGCAGCCGACGAGGCCCACCGCAGAGGGCTTACCGTGCGGCTCCTGCTGGCCGTCCCTCCGACGCACCACGGCCACCACGTGGACAGCACCGCACAGCATCTGGCCCTGCGCGCCCACGGAAGCGACTCGCTCGAGCAGGCGGCAGCCCGTGTCCTCGAACGGCACGGGGACCTCGAGGTGGTCACCGAACTGCTGGACGGAATGCCTGCCCCCTTGCTCTGCCGGCACAGCGGGCAGGCCCGCATGATCGTGCTGGGAACGCGCGGGCTGGGCCGCCTCGCGGAATTCCTGAGCGCGGGTTCGGTTACCGTGCCGGTCAGTGCGCAGGCGCCCTGTCCGGTCGTCGTGGTGCGAGAGCCCGAGGACAACACCCAGCAGCCGCCCCACGTGGTCGTCGGAGTCGACGGCAGCCCGGCCTCGGACGCAGCTGTGGCTTTCGCCTTCGAAGAGGCCGCCCTGCGTGGCGCCGAGCTCCGTGCATTGCTGGTCCGGCAGACGTCCATGGTCTCCTTCAGGGAGCCGGCTTCGGCCGAGCCGGAGCGGCTCAAGCTGTTGTCCGAAGCGGTCGCCGGGCCGTCCGCCGAGTATCCGGACGTGCACGTCACGCACGAGGTGGCACGGGGCCACCCCGTGGAAGAGCTTGCCCGGGCCTCCGAGGGCGCCCTGGCTGTCGTGGTCGGCCGACGAGGGCAGGGTGGCTACACCGGCATGCGGCTCGGCTCGGTGGTTCATGGTCTGCTGCACCGGGCGCACTGCCCCGTCATCACCGTTCCCGCACCGTAAACCGTTCGCACACCGAGATCCGGCCTCGAACGTTCCGGCGCCGCGATCCGGCCGCGAGCGCGCCCCGTCCCAGCCGGTGATGCCATCGACTGTGGTACCCGATCTCCAGCGCGCTTCGCCCCGGGTGGGCGGTCCGCTCGGGCTGACCGACGGCTCAGGTGCCGTCGGTCAGCCCGCTTCCGTGCGGGGCGTACAGGTCGAGCAGCCGGGCCCTGGCGGACTGCAACCGGTGGGCCACCACCCGGGCGACCCACAGAGCCACGGCAGTGGCCAGTTCGGGATCCGCCTGGCACGCCTGGCGTACCTGAGCCGCGTCCAGCTCATACGCACGCACCAGTGTCATCGCCTCTGCTCCCAGCTGCCACACATAGGGGCTGAACAGCCAGGACCAGCCGATGAGTTCACCATGCCCGAGGGACTCGATGACCGCCGGGGGGCGTCCCGGCACACAGAAGTCGAGAGTGACGGTGCCGGTCCGCACGATCCAGAAGTGGTCGGCCCTCTGTCCTTCCTCGAAGATGCGTGTCCCTTCGGGGAACGACACTTCCGTGGCGAAGTGCATGAGCCGGTCGCGGTGCTCGGTGCCGAGCGACCGCATGGTCGGAGAGGTCATGATCGGGTCTCCTCCGCAGGGGCGGCATTCGTCGTCGGTGAGGTGGCGAGAAGCGGATGGATCTCTTTTCGGTCCCGGCCGTCTCGACGCCTCCTCCGACGGACCTGATACCAGTTTCCACCGGTTTTCCGGTGGTCCGCAGGGGCTGTCCGGGGGGTGACCGGGGGACCGACCGGCCCTAAGGGCTGTCCCGTGGTCCCTGGCGGGATTGTGGGCAGCCCGGCTCGCCGCCGAGCGGGTCGGCCGCATCCGTCGGCGCCGCATCCTCCGCTCCGGGCAACTGCCGCTCGCCTTGGGCCGAACGTCCCCCATTGGGGACCGATCGTCCCTCCCGCCGGTCCCGCGCGGGTGTCACGGTGGCGACACGGGGTTCTTCCGGCCGTGGGAAGAAAGGCGGTGGGGACGATGGAGCTGCCCCTGGTCGTGGGCGTCGACGGATCGGATTCCAGTCTCCGGGCAGTCGACTGGGCCGCGGACGAGGCGGCCAGACACGGGCTCCCGCTGCGACTCGTGTACGTCTCCCGATGGGAACGTTACGAGGCGGCAAGCCTGCAACAGGGCCTCGAACGCCCCTCCGAGCAAGTGCTGGCGGACAGCATCGTGACCGACGCAGCCGCACGTGCCGCAGTCCGTAACCCCGAGGTGAGGGTGACAACCGAGGTGCTGGCGCAGGACACGGTCACCGCGCTGCTGGACGAGGGGCACAGGGCCACGATGCTGGTCACAGGGTCAAGGGGCCGCGGCCAGCTCAAGGAGCTCCTGCTGGGCTCGGTCAGTCTGGCCGTGGCGGCCCGCGCACACTGCCCCGTCGTCGTGGTGCGCGGCGACGCCGCAGGAACAGTCGGCGCGCACGGCCGCATTCTCCTCGGTGTGGCCGACCCGGCACGGGGAACGGCTGCCGTCGCCTTCGCGTTCCGGGAGGCCGCCACCCGGAAATGTGAGATCGACGCCGTACGCTCCTGGCGTCGCCCGGGGCACGAGGGAACCCGTCTCCTGCGCGACACCAGCGCCCCTGGCATCTCCCGCGAGATGCGCGCGGAAACGGAGCTCGATCAGGCCCTCGGACCGTTCCTCGGCAAACATCCCGATGTCGCCGTACGCCGCTCCACGGTCGAAGGGCCGGCCCATCAGGTACTCGTCCACCGATCCGCCGCCGCCGACCTCCTCGTCGTGGGAGCACCGCGCCGGCACGGGCACGTCGGCCTGCAGATCGGCCGTACCGCCCACGCGGCGCTCCACCATGCGCACTGTCCGGTCGCAGTAGTGCCGCAGCCCCAGTGACGTAGCGACAGGGAGGACGTCCTCGACAGCGATCGAGGACGTCCTCCGCACCGTCATGCGGGCACATCGACGACGTCGTGCTGCACGCCGCCCAGCACCACCTTGAGCGCGCCGGTCTCGGCTGCGGCAGCAAACACTTCGTACGCCTCCTCCATCTGGGCGAGGTCGAAGTGGTGCGTCACCAGCGAGCCCGTGGACAGACGGCCGGCGGTCAGCATGCGCAGCAGGACAGGTGTGGAGTACGTGTCCACGAGCCCGGTCGTGATCGTCACATCCTTGATCCACAGATCCTCCAGGTGGAGGTCTGCGGGCTCGCCGTGCACCCCGACGTTTGCCACATGCCCACCCGGGCGGATCACCCTCGTGCACAGTTCGAAACTGTCCGGTACACCGACCGCTTCGATGGCCACATCGGCCCCGAGGCCTTCCGTGAGGTCTTCGACGAGTTGCTGAGGATCCTCTCCCGCGTTCACCACGGCGTCCGCCCCGAGCGCACGTGCCGCCTCCAGCCGGGACTGCGCCAGGTCCACAACGATGATCCGCCCCGGGGAGTACAGCCGTGCGGTGGCGATGGCGGCCAGCCCGATCGGGCCGGCGCCGACGATGACCACGGTGTCGCCCGGGCGGACGCCGCCGTTGAGCACCCCCACCTCATAGGCGGTGGGCAGGATGTCGGAGAGCAGCACGCCGTCCTTGTCGTCCACCGCCGCGGGGAGCGGGTGCACCGACAGGTCGGTGTACGGGACGCGCACGTACTCGGCCTGCGTGCCGTCGATCAGGTGTCCCAGTACCCACCCGCCACCGCCCCGGCACTGCCCGTAGCGCTGCTCACGGCAGAAACGGCAACGACCGCACGAGGAGATGCAGGACACCAGCACCCGGTCCCCGGGACTGACCGTCCGCACGTCGTCGCCCACCTCTACGACTTCCCCGACTGCCTCGTGGCCGAGCACCCGGCCCGGCATCACCTCAGGCAGGTCACCTTTGAGGATGTGCAGATCGGTGCCGCAGATCGTTGTCGTGCCGACTCGGACAATGGCGTCCGACGCGTCCTCGAGATCCGGGTCCGGTACCTCGTCCCAGGAACTCTTGCCCGGCCCGTGGAAAACGAATGCCTTCATCGCGATCGCTCCCTGGTGCGCGTTGCTCCGTAGCGCCCTTCCACTGCCATCCTGTGCCGGAGCGCCGCCGACATGCATGGGCCGGTCGGTACCCAGAACGGGTGCACCGGCCCAATCGGAGAAGCCGTCCGGAGAGCGAGAGTGGAATTGCGCCCGCAGGACGGGAGCTCCGGTTCGGCGCACGCGGTGCGGGCCGTGGTCGATGTTGAATGGGAACCCAGCCGTCCCGTCGGGGAGAACGCAGGCTCCACGGCACACGGCCATGAGCCGTCCGGCCCTGGCGCCACCAGGAAGATGTGGGCAAGGCAGGGGCCGGAACGCACGAGCGGGCAAGGGGCAATCATGGATGACGCACCCAAGTTCTCGGAATCAGCGCCCATCAAGGTGTTCCTGCTCGACGATCACGAAGTCGTACGCCGGGGCCTGCGTGATCTGCTCGACACCGAGCCGGACATCGTGGTCGTCGGTGAAGCGGGCACCGCCGACCATGCGCTCGCCCGCGGGCCCGCGCTACGACCGGACGTAGCAGTCCTGGATGTACGTCTGCCGGACGGCGACGGCATCACCGTCTGCCGAGAACTGCGATCCCGCATGCCCGGCCTGGCCTGTCTGATGCTCACCTCGTTCGACGACGACGACGCACTGCTGGACGCCATCATGGCCGGCGCCGCCGGATACGTGCTGAAGCAGATCAAGGGATCGGACCTTGTCTCCGCGGTCCGGGCCGTCGCATCGGGCCAGTCCATGCTCGATCCCGCCACCACCACACGTCTGATGAGAACGCTCCGGCACGACGACACCCCTGCCTGTGCTGCGGACGACGCACTTTCGGGGCTGTCCCCACGCGAGCGCGAGATCCTGGACCTGGTCGGCGAGGGAATGACGAACCGCCAAATCGGCAAGCAGCTCTTCCTCTCGGAAAAGACCGTGAAGAACCACATTTCGCGGCTGCTCGCCAAGCTGGGTGTAGAACGCCGCATCCAGGCGGCTGTCATCGCCACCGAGGCCCGCCCTCACTCCCCCTACGCCGACGGGAACCACTGAGGAACAGCAGGGCAGGGGCGCGGGCTGAATTCGCCGTGGCGCAACTCGTAGGATTCGGCCGCCTCTGCGTGGTCGGCCATGTCGCCCCTCGCCTGTAGCGCGCAGGCATGGTCCCGGTCCTCCAGGGCGTGCTGTAAGTCGGCGTTCACTCCGTAACGGGCCCAGGGGGCCACCGCCTCCCCAATTCCTGCTGCGCACCGATGCGGGCACCGTCCGCTCCCGCTCGGTTTCCCCGGCCGCCTCCGGACCGCCCATGTGTACGACCAAAGGACGGGATTCCCCGCCGGTTCGCGAGAGCAATCCACCTCTCCCCACCGCCAATACGGAATGCATATCCAGCATTACGGTGAGCGAATAAAGCGTTCCCAATATGACGCAGGCCACATGATCTGGGTCACTCTTGTGCCGGTTTGAGGCATTTGCCGTGTGGGGTGGCCCATATGACCGGCGTCACTCTGAAGACGGATAGTAGGCCATCCGGACCCGCTCCCCGGCCTCGAAGCCACTTC